>JBJOJZ010000079.1:0-82031 GCA_046046325.1 Bacteroidota bacterium | reverse complement strand
ATAGTTCATTTGCATCCATATTTTCAGAGATGCACTCTTGACAAAAGTCATTAATCTTTTCCAAAACCTCTACCACGTCCGAAATTTCTTTCACTTCCTCTTTTGGCATGGGCTGATGGTTAAGTATGGCGTTGAGGATGGTAGGAGCCACGATAAAATGGTATTTTCTCAAGCCTTCACTGAAGCGACGACGGTTCTTTTGACGTACTAACAACCCTTTATCGCTGAGCGTATTTAAGGTTTGAAGATGGTTAACAAGTTCGAAGGGTGTAACGTCGAAAAAACGTATCAGGTCGTGGCTCTCAACTTCTTCGCCAAATAAGTTCATTGCGCAAACAATCGCAAACATGAACGCCTCCTCCTCGTTGGAACCAAGGTATTGTCCAATGGAGTATACTTCGTTTTTGATTTCAGAAAACAACTCGGGTTGTAAACCAGATCCCTTGGATTGTTTGTATATAGTGTTAAGGGCCTCTGTGATAGGAACTAAGGAGCGCTTGGATTTTCGTGGCATGGAGATTTTGATTTTTAAACTGAAGGTTTTACGCATAAAAAAACCCTGAATAACAGGGCGCAACATTTTTTTTTTTGAAGTACCGTTTTATTCATCAAAATCGGTACTAAAGAAAAGGTCGAAGCGCTCAAGTATGGTATCAGAATTGATCATTTTTTTAAGTTTCTGCACTGTTCGCTTTATGGTTTGCGATGGATTGCTATCGTTAAATTCACGCCCGATGTTGCCTACATCCACTCCCTCTATAAAGTGCCGTTTAATGTACATCGCGTCCTTTGGATGCTTAAGGGCAAATTCCTTCAATACGGAATTGATTTCGAGTACATACTTGCTGAGGGAAGGGTCATTCGTTTCAAACTCATTATGGCCTCCTGCAAAAATTCTACGGTCGAATTCCGATGCGTCATCCGAAAGATTTAGGGATTCCATACCCTGCGTTGCCTGATACGTTTTTGAATTTTGATGTCGCAAAAAATCTTTGCACCGGTTGTTCGCAACGGTATTCAACCATGCACCCGAAGACCACTTGCTTAATTCATCCTCATTTGAAGTGCGAATTTTATCGAGAAGGTGTAGGCACAGGTCTTGGTAGATGTCATCTTCATTTTTCTTAAAATACTTACGAATTATATTTCGCAGCATTCCAGAATTTCGGCGTATGACTTCGTTAAGGATCAGGTCTCGGTTCAAATTAATCGGGTTTTATGGGTTATTACTCGTTTTATTATCTAAATACCTAAATAAAAATTCATCAAAGTGGGGCGCGTCTTTATCAAGTTCCCAAGTTTGCTTGAAATACTTACCATAGTTTTTGTTGGTAGACCCAAGCGATTCTTCAAAATCCAGGAATAAGGCCTTTATTTTTAAAAAAACCGCATCATCAATAACCACTTTGGGCTCTTTCGATACGTCCTTTTTATATAAAGTCGGTTCAAACACCATGAACTCAGTATTGGATTCTATTGTTTTTTCTTCCGCACCATAATAACTCTTTGGTTCTTTTAGTTCTTTTAATTGCTCCAACACTTGCTGTACCAGCAGCTCGAAGTTGCTTCCAATCAACAGCGAATATTCCGACATGGATTTCGCTTCGAAAAACGTTTTAATCGATTTGGACAAATCTTGTTCCTCATATCTGGGTTTTGGGTCTTCTTTGTTTTTTAAATAGTTAATCTTTGTTGCATGTTTTTTGTCATGAGGCTCATATATGAGAATTTCATGGTTGAAACATTTACGAACGTGTTTATCGGTGGATTGATAGGCCTCAAAAGCCGTTTCGCCAACCCATAGTATTTTCAATTTCTTGTTTTTTTTGGATGTCATAGTGTGTTTTTTCAGTCATAACAGTGGGCATTACGCAGAGAAATACCGTTAATAACCAACTTTAAGTTAAAAGTTACCATTTTTTTTTCGATTACTTTTGTTTTTTTAATATCATGCTGCGTGTTCGATTGCCGGAGGACCTAAACCTAGGTGTTGAAGCTACTTCTGAGTTATTGGAAGCTGTTCGTCATACGGCCATCCTTCTCGAATTCAACGGCGAATACACCCTTCATTTATCAACATCGATTTCTTGCATCGATCATTGGTATGCGAAATTTGACGCTCAACGTTCCAATGCGAATACCTTTTTTATTGAATTAAATCATCATTGGTTAGTTTCCCAAGACAACGAACCCCAGTTGCTAATTCGAGTGCTTCTTCACGAGTTAGTTCACGCCATGGATTATCAAAACATTGCCGATACCAGAGCGACGTATCTAACGCATAAAGAGTCAACACGGTTGCTTTTAAACCCTAAATCTCATGAACTTTTTTGGCGATTGTCGTACTTTTTTTCGTTAAGTCGCAACGAAGGCCTCGCCTTATATGCTGAATACCTCTTTTTTGAAGAGGGTAAGAAACCTTCGACTGTTACACCAGAATTCACATCCGACGTATCCTATTTCCTGACTTGTCCCGTGGATTCTATGGACCATGAAGCATTGGTACAGCGCTTTAATCAAGTGTATCTCTATGCAGGAGATCTGTTTTTGGAATTATTCGAAACACCGTTAAAAGAACATCGTGCCCGCCAGATTCAAAAGCTCGTTAAGATGGATCTTACGGAGTGGGTTTGGCTTACATTAACTCGTTTTTATCCACTCGGCTTGCCACATTTTCTTTCCTTATTGTCCAAGTTCACACCGTTCCAATCCCATGCAGCATGGCTTTTTGATGAAAAAGATCATGTTACTTCGTATTTAAAAACGATGAATATTTCCCCAAAACTGAATATTCCAAATCTACAACCCAACGCCCTATATCTCGAACGTATCATACACGCAAAAATCATCGCTTTAGAAACTACTTTGGGTTCTGGTCATGAACTGTTTACCTTACTTGTCGGTTATTTGCATATGGAACGGGACCTTATTCCCGACGATTTACCGTTTTTAGGCCTTTTGGACGATTGGTGTATTGTGGATCAATTTCACCGCCTAATTAATTAAAAAATATATTTTTTTATTTTTGTCAAAAATTAACTTATTCTTATGCTACTTGTTTACATTTTCCTTGCTATCATTATTACCGTTATTGTGGCGGTTTTTTTGTATGATTTTTCTCAAAAAAAGAATGCCATTACACGGAATTTTCCGGTGATTGGAAGGATGAGGAATTTACTAATTAAACTTGGACCTCCAATTCGTCAGTACTTTATTGCAAGTAATCGTGAGGAACTTCCATTCAACCGCAGCCAACGAAATTGGATTGAAAATTCGGCATTAAAAACGAATAACTACGAAGGCTTTGGTACCGATAAAGATTTGTACCGTCCAGGCCATGTTTTCGTGAATCCAAAGATGTTTCCATTTAAAGTTGATGGTAACCATATTAACAATGAATCCAACGATCCTTATTTTATGCCCTGCGCCAAGGTGATTGGTGCGAGCCGAAACAGAAGATTTCCATTTCGTCCTTATTCCATAGTCAATATCTCTGCTATGAGCTATGGCAGTTTGTCTGCTAACGCTCAAACGGCCCTCAATTTGGGAGCGAGCATGGTGGGTTGTTACCATAACACAGGTGAAGGTGGACTTTCTCCTTACCACATGAAGGGAGGTGATGTTGTGTTTCATATTGGTACAGGATATTTTGGGTGTGGAATTACCAAAGAAGACGGACTTCGGTACTTTGATTTGGATACCTTGAAGAATCTTGTCATTAATAAATATCCAGGTAAGGTAAAGGCTTTAGAGGTTAAGTTATCTCAAGGCGCGAAACCCGGTAAAGGTGGCGTTCTTCCTGCCTCAAAAAACACCCTTGAAATTGCAGAAATTAGAGGGGTTGAACCCCATACCGACGTATTGTCGCCAACTTACCATACCGCTTTTTCGAATGTTCGTGAATTAGTTGATTTTATTGAATACCTTGCTGAAAGCACCGGCTTGCCTGTAGGCGTTAAATCTGCGGTTGGCGACCTCGCTCAATGGAAAGAATTGGCAGATATTATGAAGAACGAGAACAGAGGCCCTGACTTTATTACCATTGATGGGGGAGAAGGTGGAACCGGTGCTGCGCCTCCATCTTTTGCTGATCACGTCGCCTTGCCATGGGTATTCGGTTTTAGTGAAGTGTATAACGTATTCATGGAACGAGGCCTTACTAACGATGTCGTTTTTATTGGTTCCGGAAAACTGGGTTTCCCCTCCGAAGTTTTAAAGGCCTTTGCTATGGGGGTTGACGTAATCAACATCGCTCGGGAGGCCATGATTTCCATTGGTTGCATCCAAGCGCAAGAGTGCCATACTGGCCATTGTCCAACCGGAATTGCTACACAAAGTAAGCGGCTTCAGCGCGGATTGGACCCTACAATACAAGCAATTCGCTTTGGGAATTACATTAACTCACTTCGAAAAGAATCCCTTCAAATGGTGCATGCCTGCGGATACGAACACCCATGCCAGATGAAGATGGTCGATGTAGATGTGAGCTGCGGGGATAATAACAAGGTCATTACCCTCGAAGCTGCATACGGTTATGAAAAACCCGAAATACCTTTTAGCTCCATGAAGGAATTACTCGAATGTAAGTACCTGAGTGGATTAGGAAAGGAGAAAAACCGCTTGATTAAAAAGCACTAACTCATTTACCGCAGGAAGTTCCATCGGTAAAATGCACCCGAGTTACTTTGATAAAAACTTTTGTGGCACCGTCAACCCAAGCCCCTTCAAGGTCTGTCATGGTTTCGCCGGGTTCAGCGACACTCGTGAAATTCCCTGATTCCCATTTACCGGTTTTCTTGCCTTTAAAATCTTCGAAGTTGTTGTAGAAATTCGCAGTCCAGCTCACCGCATCGACCGTTTTAGAGGAATTGTTTTTTAGGTTAATGTAATAACCTACATTTTGACCTAGAATATTTTGCGAATAAGCTTTAACTACATCCACCCCGCAAAGTCCAGTGTGAGAGGGTGGTGAAATCATCCATACTGAAGGCAATAAAAGAACGATTAACGATACCAATTTCATTTGTTATTTTTTTTCAAAACTATGAGTTTTGATTCAATGATACTTGATTTTTTTGTTTTTTTAACCTAAAAATTGGTTGCGATTTACAAAATCGCACCTATTCAAATTCGTCACGATTCGTCTTTTATGGAATTTTTTTATCCAAAGCTTCACGCAGTGACTCAATGCTCCTTTTAAGGGCAGTTATCTCTTTTTGAAGTTCTGAAATTTCCATCATATGCTCCTGTGGTTTTTGATTTTTTTCTTTTGCCAATCGGTCTTGAATTCCCGAGGTCATGACAGCTAAAAAAACGTTCAGTGTAATCATTACTGAAAAGATAAAAAACGAAATCACGTAAAAGTCCGTAATCAAAGGGTTGATGGCATCGTAGGCTCGAAGCTCATTTAAAATACCGGACCAACCATTCGTCATAAGCATAAAAAGATTCAACATGGCTTCGTACAAATTCGAAAAATCCAGGTTTTCGAAACGGTGAAAATTGTATAAGTTCATACCTAAAATAGCATAGGTGTAAACGAGAAGAAAGATAAGGATCAAGAAAATGGATATTGTTGGAATGACGGCAGCAATTTTCTTTTCGATGTTTTTGATATAATCGCTGATGCTGAAAATTCGAAAAATTCGAAGGATGCGAAGAATACGCAGCAACATGATCAGTTCAGGGTGGGTTACAAAGTGCTTGGCGAAGGCAATCCAACTGGCTAGGACGAGGAAGGAATCGAACAATAACCATACCCATTTCTCAAAGACTTCAACGCTTTTTTCGCGGTCAACTTCGTCGAGAATTTCTAGCTCTTTATAGTGGTTAATAAGTTGTTTTCCCGCATGTTTAAGTTCGTAAACAGCTGGACGCAGTTTAAATATGCGAAATCCAATTTCAAATGTAAAATAGCCTACAAACACGATGTCTAAAACCGTAAAGATCCAATTTGCTGTTAGGTTCCCACGGATGCTGCTTTCAATCCCAATAAGGATTACGTTTAATAAAATGATGATTCCAGATATGCGGTTCAGTAATTTCTCCTGTCCCTTAAGCCGATCTTTATCAGAAATAGTCATGTTTTTTTAATGCTAATGTACTACATTTCATAAATTAATATTTTACATTCGTGCTGATATTCATTTAAACAACCATTATAGATGATCAAATTCTTATTCTTTATATTCATTGGTTTGGTCTTGTTTGCTTGCAGCAATGACCCCTCAACCCCATCATCGAATGCTGTAATTAATAAGGATTCCACCCCCGAGGACTCTACGATCAAACCCCCAACCTCTGCCTCCTGGAGAAACCCTGTAATGTCACCTTGGGGAGCGGATGTTGGACGGATCATTCGAGGCTACTATCTCGTTGGAGATTACCGCAAAATGCTGCAGTTTGTAATAATACCTCCTTGCTATACGCAAAAGCAAATTGAATACATTCTGCGCAAATCGAAATGGGGTTATGACATTAAAATGAACAACTTGCAGTGGCTTCCGGACAGTACGTTTATTTTGAATTACCGCTCTACAAAACAAAATACCACCGGCGCTGAACAATATGCAGGTAGAATTATCAATGATACGGCGAAATTGTTCCTTTTTCCTGAAAAGGAAAATTTGTTTCAATACTACGGTGATGAAGACCTTGAAGATCCTTGCCAATTGAAAAGCCTTTTGGATCGCATTTATTTTGCTTTTGATAAAACGACCATTTTACCAAAGTCCAACGATGCCTTGAGCGCTTTGGTTAATTACCTTAACTACAATCCGTCCCTACATGCGCATTTCATCGGACATTCCAGTTCTGAGGGAGGAAAGGCCTACAACAAAAATTTGAGCGAAGGTCGTGCAAAAGCCATTTGCGATTACCTGATCAAACAGGGGATTGCTAAAATCCGCTTGAGCTACGAAGGAAGAGGGGATAGCCAACCGCTTGAAAAGAACGATACCGAGGCCCATAAAAGCCTCAACCGAAGAGTGGAATTGGTGTTGAGCAAATTTGAAGACGAGGTGTTAAAATAGGAGGATCTCGGCGGATTACCCTAGATTGAAAGAGCTATGAATATCCCGAGCACTGTGTACCAAGGCCTTAAAAACGAAATCGCGAATTTCAATCGCACCTAACATTTCCGTATGATCGTTGAGGTATTGCGAGTCTAAAACCATGAATTGGTTTTTTTGAAGGATTTGCATCAAGTGGTGAAATGCAACTTTTGAGGCATTAGATACGTGGGAGAACATGGATTCACCAAAAAATATGCTTCCAATGTGAACCCCATACAAGCCACCAACTAACCTACCGTTTTGATATACCTCGACAGAATGGGCAAATCCCCGTTGGTGCAGTTCAAGGTAGGCTCGGATCATGGATTCGTTCAACCAAGTTCCGTCAGACGGTTTACGCGGAACAGCACAATTCCGAATCACTTCCTCGAATGCTCGATTGATGTGCACTTCAAAAATCCCTGGCTTTAAGTAAGGTCTCAACGATTTTTTATACTGGTAGCCGTTGATGGAAAATACCGCTCGATACACTGGAAAATGCCATGAAATATTGCCCAAGGCATCCGCCATTGGAAATATACCTTCATAGTAATGTTGGTATAAAACTTCCCAGTTGAGTGCTTCGAGTTGCGAATCCATCAAAGCTTGTTTACCCGGCAAAATACAATAATAGAATTCCTACAACAGCCAACAATACCAGGAATAAGATTATATTCACACCGCATCCTAAGCCTTTTCGGAGCGAATCCTCCAAGCTTCTTCCGCCCAAAAAATAAATCAAGAAAACTACGGCGGCGACAATAAGTGCAAATTCAATCATTGGGTTGTTATACTTTTCATTAAACGGTAATAAGCCAGTGCCTTATCCCTTCAGCATTAAAAATTAATTAAGAATCCCACATTCAAGTTGTAATAGTATTCATCGATCGGGAGGGGACGATATCCATCGTACGAATGGTCATAATGCAACTGAACCGTAAGGTGTTTTGTTACTTTGAAGGACATTCGCATATCCAAGACCCATCGCGGATAAAAGAAATTTTGAAATTGTTGATTCATGGGAAATTGTAAAAAACTGCTCGCTGCTAAATCGATGGCGTCGCTGAGTTTAACCGCTGTTTTTAAGGAAGTATTTAGTCTTGGTATTTGTCGTTCAATGGCTGTTAAGCTATCGTTCTGGAACCCAAAACCGGAAATTTTAGGATTCCATTTTTCGTATTCGTAAAATGCGCCAATGCTTGCATACAAATCATCCTTTCGATTTTCCCAAAAACGAAACCGCAAGTTGCAGCCACCTAAGGCTCGCCTTTGTAAGCCCCAAACGGCATTCCACTGATATTGCAGATAATAGTCTGGGTAAACTCTTCGAGTGTCGTTGTCCCTTAACCGGGTTTGAAAATAACCGTTGTTTTCCAGGATGGCCTTTCCGTTGTAGGATGCGTCCGTATTGGCCAAAAGAATCCAAACGAGCTTCTTTTTCTTGAAAAATAAGTCGTTTTCCACTTGTGCGACGAATTGGACTAGATTTCTTCGCTGTTTGTCCATGTTGAAGCCCAAATTCAACGCAAGTTTATTTCTTCGAAACACCGTATCGTTTCCTTGGGTACGGTCCACATTAAGTACTTGTGCATTTAGGTTGTATACAGCGCAAAAAAAGAAGACTAAAAGCAATTTTTTATTCATTTCCACCTCCAAATATTTTTTCAATAAAGAAACTAAAGAACAATGTCAAAATGGTAATCATTATCGTAAACGTTGGCATGATGACAACATCAATAATCCCTCGCTTGATTTCAATGAACTTTGACATCCCTAAAAAATAAAGCCCTCCGTTTTGGTCACTAAAATCTGAAACAGAGACTTGAAAACGCAAAATTAAATCAATAACAAAAACGGAGATGATAAACGCTTGAATGAGGTGTAACCAAAGCATGTGTTCGGTGCGTTGCATTAACCACGAGGATGACATTTTTTCGTTCTTTTCTTTAACGTAGTTATGAACGGACAAGATGGTTAACCCCACAACAAGCATTAGGGTAGTGAAAAATCGTACCCCTTCAATTTTGTTAATTAGTAAAATGGTATCGGGGTTAGACATCTGCAATACCACGATGAGCAATGGAATCACAAAAGGAATGTACAATAAATGCGAGCGCTTGCCCTCTATCGTTTGTATCAGTTGGAAAAAATTTAACTTATCGGCGCCGTCGGAATCGTCTGGTTTTATCCTTAAAACGAACCGGTGATAAAGGAATCGGAACAAGGCCAAAAGTGGTAGAATGAATGACATGCTTATGAAAATTCCCCAAATCAAGTGAACGGTTTCTGAAATGGCCGTAAAGGTGAATTTACCAACGTGGCTGTAAATCCATCGGGGAAGAGGGGCAAGCTTTCCGTCGTATTGAGTACTGTCAAAAGCTCCGGCTCCAACAATTAATAACAAAAGGAATCCGAACAATAACCTTAAGTATTTTTTATCGGTCAGATAACGGTAATACCATGGAAATTTGGTGCTGAATTTCTTTAAGGTTTCTCGAACGTTATCGATGTGATATTTTGTAATAAAATGTTCGATTAAGAAATCGTAAGCATTGTGTATTAAATTAACGGGTTTGTGTTTTATAATTTGGGAAAGCTGAAAGTCAACCGTTAACTCATAAAGTGTTATATTTTTTCCTTCGGCTGTTGGGAGATTTTTGACAATGGCCGAAATTTCATCTTTCGATTTACCCTCCGCAAAACGAATTTCGGAATTCAATTCGTATAATTTTTCGAGCGTTTCAGGTTTATTCAGCGAAAGCCAATAGAAGTATTTTTCGTAGAATGAAGACCTTACGGCATTGGAAACTGGATCATCCGCAAGTGCGTCTACTTTATCTTTGAGTTCCTGCCAATCGAAAGCCACAGAGCTATTAATCAGTTGATTGCATGTAGTAATATATTGATCTTGAAGTTTCGATTCGTTGCCCGTTTCACTCTCTTCTAAAAGTGCTTTTATTTCCATTCGGAAAAAGGACATGCGGTTTTTATAATAGGTTTTGAATCCTGAAAATACGTCTTTAAGCCTCACTTGGTAATACAGTGGAAGTCGGTCCACCAACGACAGAATGCCCCCTTGTCCGGTTAGCGCTTCGTATTGTTTAAGGCTTAGCTCAATTTGACTCTCAACATCATTTACCGGCAAAGAAATTTCGTCTGAAATGTTCGGAATAAAGGCAGCGATTTTCTCGCGAAGTTGAGCGGTATCAAACCGATCTTCGGATACGGGAACTAATTTTAATTGATTTAAAATTTCCATCACCAGACCCAAACTTTCCTCCAGTTCTTCGGTATCGTTAAAGTTGATGTACAAACTAATCAGCCGAGCCAATTGAAAGGTTAATGCGTTCAATCCTAGGATGTATTCGTCTTCCTTCGTTGCCGGATTTTGGTGACACACCACTTCCATTTGAGCAAAGCGATTTAAGCGCATGAAGAGCATCTCGAGTGAACCTAATTCCTCGAACAGTTTAAGTTCGTTGATAAAACTTTCAGGCACGGCTAATAGACCATTGTCCTCTATAAAGTTCAGGTTTTCGATGTTTTTAATGAGCCATTTGGTTTGATCGAACGGTAAATTCGGTAAAGATTTTACATCCAAGTCGAGTAAACATTTGATCAACCTTTGTCGTTCAACAACCTTGGCACTTGACGAATTATCGTTCTTATTGGTAGCAGCAATTTTACCGATAATGTCGTATTTTGCCTTGCGTAAATTTTTGCAATTTTCCCCAAAAAGTTGTTTTACTATTTGTTGTTTATTTTCCGAAAAAAAGGTGGTTAATTTTTCAAGGGATTTATGGGAATTTGCGTTCAACTGAACATCGAAGATTTGCTTAAAATCGGTTTGTTGGAATTCGTGCAAAGCCTCCATTCTCAAAGCCCCCGGATTTTCCATTTCGAGCAAGTGGAATAAATCGTCAGCATAGTTCTTGATGCTATTATAAGAATACAATGGTATCTCTTCAAAGAAAGGTTCATCCCATTTTTCGTATTCAATGGCACCCACCAGGTCCGAACAGTCGGAAGATATTTTTACGTTACCTGTAAAAAACTCTTGAATAGACTGAGGAGAAAACGCTCGACTGAAAACGCTCTGATAGGCCAATAAGGAGTAAAACAAATCGGAATTCTTAATGTCCTTTTCGATTTTAATGAAGAGCAACGAAAACGATTTTACCGGTAGGCTTTGGCACACATCGAGCATGGTTCTCGCAAACGTCGGATTAATGTAGGGCTCCAACTTTTCAACTAGCTCGTTTTTTTGGTCGTCAAACGCCCTTGAGTGAAAAAAGGAGAATCCTTCCGCAATGTATTTCGCCAACAACGTGCTCCAATGCCGAACTTTAACAATAAAGGCATACTGGGAAAAGGAAATCCGATGGAGTTCCATCATGAAATCTTTGATGCGATCCGAATTGATGAATACGTCGTTACTGGGTTCGGTCACTAATGCTTCAATATGGTTACCCGCCGTTTCCACCCATTCTTTGATACTTTGTACATTTCGTTCGCTCAAGTCATGCGTATGGTCAACGTAGGAATTCAATAGGTATTGAACCTGTTTAACACCCAATCGAATGTGGTAGGCGTCAATCTGAGAATGCAGTGAGGAATTGTCATTGGTTTTATTAAAATAGGGACGTTCGTTCAATGCAAGTTCTTCTACCGCCGACAAGGCTTCTTGGGATGCAACATCCAAGGATGTTAGGTTAAATTTTTGACCAAATTCATTCCATAAACGATAGGCGAAGATGGAGGCGTCAAGGGTTTCGTGGTCCAACAAGCTACCGGCTCGTGGAACGTCGATGATGGTGAAATTGTGGGCCCCACGCCCATCATACCATGGATCGTTTCGGTGAAATCCAACCCTCGGGGTGCCTTCGCTACCTGTTACCAAGGCATCAATTGCTGCCGTTAGTTCCGGCTGATTTTTATGCGCTAAAAGCCCTTTAATTTCAAGGCTATCGATGTACAATCCCAATCCTTTCAAGTGATATGGGAGGTTGGAAGGAACGCTGATAATCGATTTATTCGGATAGTGCAAACAAGTGAGAACAAACCCTCTTTTAAACAAGGTGTTTCGACGATCACCGCGCACCCAATATTTCCACAGAAAACTCTTTGCTTCTTTCGAAATGATGACTTCAACCTCGTCGAATCCTCTTGTTTCAGCGTTGTATAGTTCCACAATTCCAGTAACTGAGTTTTTAAAATCTTCTGCGTACTGGTGCGCATCATTGATGATTTTGTCGCAATGAGGCTGAAGGCTTGCTACTTCGTCAAATCCGTGGTTGATCCAAGGGTTCTCTTCTTCTTCAGTTACGGTTATTACCGCTTCGATGAAGGATAAACCTTGTTGAAGTAGTTTTTTGTTGAAGTCCTGGGTAAAGGCGATCCCGTAATCAACATTGGACGTATGGCTTAACCAGAGCGAAGCAATACCAACGGGATGATCTGGATCAAGGATGAGTTTTCCTAAATCCACCATGTTAACATAATCGCAAAACAATCCGTCGAATGCGCTGAACGGTTGGCCGCTGAGGAATTTTTGAGCAAAATAAACCGCACTTATGGCGTCTAAATCGGGCAAGAAATGCGTCACGATATGAACTTCATCTTTGCCGAGGCAATGTCCCAGATATTTTTCTGCATGTTGTACAACAATGGATGCCACGCACTGATTACTGTATTCACAACCGGGCTGATGGTGGTCGATGATTCCAGGTTGGAGTAAATTTCCCGTATCCAAAATGACCGTCTGATCCGCAGGAAGTTTCAATACAACAGCGTTCGGTTTATCACGCGTTCCGGCATTGTAATCCACCGTAAATGTGTTTTCTTCAAGGTTGTGAGTAGCCCTTGCACCCTGTGGGATAAAATGGTAGTGAAACTTCATAGCTTGGTTGAGTCAACAAAGGTAGATAAATTGGATAAATAATTATGTTTATGTGATATTCTAATGGTTCAAAATAGGTATGTTTGCCCTACAGATTATCTTTAGCATGAATATCACGAACCAACTCCCCAAGAACCTTGAGAAAACGATCAGCGATTTAGCAAGGGCACGAGAAAAAGCGGCCAAGCAAAAGTACCTATTGGACCTTGGTGAAAGCCTAGTAATGCATCTATGTTCTTTTGTTTTGGGCGAGTATAAAGAAACGGGCTTGGTTTCAATCGAACTTGAGAAGTCGTTTTTAAAGAATGGTAAAAATGTCAGTTTTGGCATATACTTGGGTTGGCTTCGGGAGTCCTCCAAGTTTTTGTATCAACAAAAGCAACCCTCAGAAATACAAGAACTTTTACACGGTTCAAACGAGCTTCCTGAATTATCCAAATTCGTGAAAGCATACGGTGCGCTGAAATCAGCGGTAGAAAACGATCAACCGAATTACGCTGACCTCATTTCGCAGGCTCTTAAGAATAACCTTGGAAAGGTGAATTTGTTGGAGTTTTTTGATGTTTTCATTCAACTTAGAAATCGCGTTGCTCATCCACACAAGGAAGTGAAAGGAAAAATAGTTTCTTGGCCTTTCAGCGAGGAGTATTTTGATGCAACAAACCCGTTTTTAGAAAGCGCTTTAAACCAGGTAATCAATGAACTTGGGAAGATTTGGGAGTTTCGTCAGTTTGTGGTGGACAGCAACGAACAGGGGGTGCTTACTCTGATCAGCGAAGACAGTAACGAACCTCTGGAAGTAACTAAAACCGCCGATTATCCGGAAGGTATTAAGGTGTTTGCGGCGAATGATACCGTGTTGCTTTCGGATTGGAAATTGCTTCTTCGCGCTGGAAAGGAAGCCGTTGAGAAAATACGTCAAGAAGAAGAGGAGCTCCGAAACAAAGCGACAGTAGAAGATCTAAAAGAATCGATAAAGGCAGCTTTGGATGATGAACAAATTAGCTTAGATGAGCTAAATTTCTTTGAGTCTATTGGCAAAACCCGCATGGGATTATCCAAGGAACAAGTGAAAGCCTTGATTGTAAGTGTTGCAACTGAGTTGAACATTGAAGACCCTTTTCCGGAGGTAGATAAACGTTTTATAGAGGTCGTTGACCATGCTATAACCACGAAAACCTACAATGAATTTTTGTTAAAACTTACCGGGCAACAATACGGGGTGGATAACGTAACATTTGATAAAGTTTTTTTGGAACGAACCTTTGCCTTGAATGTTGACCCGGATGAGGTTCGAAGGAATAAGGTACTGCAGTTTACCATAGAGGAATTAACCGATTTTCAAGGTTTAATGGCAGCCCATAAGTGGTTGATTGGTATGGGAGTATTTAGACACGCAACCAAGGAGAGTATCTTTAAAATAAGGGAAGATTCGTATAAATTCGGCACCAAGGAATATTGGCATCGTACCGCTTTCGCTTCATTAGACCATTTCGTACAATCTCGGTTAACAAAACTATGTTTGGACGAAGATTCCGAATGGGATACCAAACAAAACAATTGGCAAATTGGCGTTATGACAGGGTATGCATGGTGTACCTTATATCCTAAGAATTTACCCAGTAAGAAAATTCTAGCCCTGCACTTTTCCCTTTATTCGTCCGGCGGCGCTGCTATTGGATATCTTCCTGATTGGAAGGATTACAAAGACTTAGAAAATTATGGGCTCCTTCTCAATGTTTTTGTAGAACATTTGAAGTCTTTCGCCATGGAGTATTCGGAAGATTTGAAAAAATACCCTAACCTTGTTTTATGGGACAGCCTGAACAATAACACCTATTACTCCTTTACCGAGTCGATGAGCCGTTTTCCTTGGTTCTATGATTTTATTTATGGATTTGATCAAATTCAATTCTACCATAAAGTGGAGGAGATCATTGCCAATCCATCCGTTCTTATCGATAGCTTTGATATCGCGTTTAACTTGTTTAAGGGGGTATTTGAGGCGGTCAACCGGGATTACCAAAATATGCTCAACGGGTCTTACGTAATTGATCAAGATGAAGCGCTCATTAGGAGTAAGCTAACCAGCCTTGAAGACCTTCTGTTGGGTTGCGGTTTAAGTGAGGCCACGGAAGAAGACCTTCCTTCCGACCAAGGGGGGGATGAAGTGGATGAAGGAATGGAAACCCAGGATTCGAGCGACAACCAACTTTCTAACGATGGTTTGAAAGGTAGTGTGCATTTGGGTTACTTTTCCCGTGAATTCCGACCAAGAATCAAAGGGTATCCCTTGTGCATTAGTTTTCAAATCAAACAAGACTATTTTAACAATGAACTGAATTACTTAATTTATATTTCCTGCGCGGGTTATTTGCAACCTGAAATCCATGAACCTGTTGAAAGAATCCTTGAGTCCTTGGAAGGTCTATCGTTTGAAAATGCACGTTTCCACTTTAAACGCAGTAAGTTTTTAGTCCAATGTAAAGTGGAGGATTTGGAACGATTTGACCCTCGACCTTTGACCTCCTTCTTTTTAACTGCTTTGGCGGATGCTTGTTCAAAATCGTATGTCTCATTCCTTGGATTGAAGTTAACCCAACCCGTGTTAACCCGTTTCGGTAATTCAATGGCGGAGGTTTTGGAGGAAATTAATCCATCGCTTCAAGGACTTTTCTCCAATACCATCACCCGTGAACGCAATTGGATGAAAGGTTATCGATTCTTGGATTATGTTTATTCTGGTAAGGGCGTAGCGCATTGGTTGGGTTGGGGGTTGGAGTTCCAACAAGATCAAATGATGGCGGGAGTGGTGTTGCACGTCGGAGATTCCCTCAAAGGAGCGCAATTGATGGAACAAATGCAGAATAAAGCCAATAACGATTCAAGTTGGAAATTTGTAACCAAAGGCGAGGCCGCATTGAACGATCCTTACTGGATCCTAAGCAATTCTTCGGCAGTTATGACCTCTTCTTCCGATTATAACCGCAATTACAAAGCCCACCACGCATTAATTTCTAATGAAAAAACGTACTGGTGTGCCGCAAAGCAAGACGATAAACAATGGTGGCAAGTGGAACTTCCCGAGGCAATGTCCGTTTCGCAACTAGTCCTTAAGGGAGCACCTCACGGTAAAAGTTATGTAACACGTTTTCATATCATGTATTCCGTGGATAAAAAGAACTGGCAAACGCTCAGCGATTTAGAAGGATTGAACGATGGTTTTTCCACCTTAGAACTCACCTTTGAAAGCGCTTTCAATGCGAAATTCATCAAAATTATTCCCGTAGCCTTTTTCGGATGGCCCGGTTTTAGGGTCGACTTTTGGGGTAAAAAAATCGTTCCATCTAAAATTGAATTGCAGCATTGGGTTCCTGTGAACAACGAACAGGAATTGCCAAAGGTGCTTGCTGAATTTGAACATAAAATCAAGGAGATTAAAGCATTTAAAGGCTTGGGTTTTTAAAGGGTTGTGATCATTCGATTTTTAACAACTTATATTTTTAAGTACTTTCGATGCAACAATTAGAAAACGATATGAATACTCTTCCTCCTGAAGCTCCCAAGAAAGTGGAATTAAGCAAGATGGTCATTTACGCTGTCGTGGGTTTGATGGTGGCTGTTTTGATTTTTTTACTGATTAAATCCTTAATGGACCAAAAGCGCGACTCGGAGCAACAAGCCAAGGTCTTTAAGGAACAGATGAAGGAGTTAAATTCGGAACTTAAATCCATGCAAAAGGAGTATCGGCGCATGACTCAAAAGCGTGATTCTTTGCAAGATTGGGTAGACTATTACCATCCCATGAGAGCCGTGATTTACAACGCAAAACTCCGCGACCGCGTGCTGGAAATCACAGAGTTTAGACCCGGAGATGTCGCAAGGTTTAAAGTGGATTCCACCAGTGCGGTAATCGTGGAGGTTAAAGTAGGAGGGAATGACCTCAGTTATTACGTCAACTATTTGGTGAAAAACCGCAAAGGACAACTCGTTGAAGTTTCTCCTTATGAATTGTACCGTTGATAAGCCGAGGGCTTAGGATTTTGTTAACCTGCAACATTGCGTTCCAATGCGCAAGATATAATTTCCAGAAGGTAAGTTGTCCATTCTGATTGGTTGTACTTCAGCGCAAACGGTTCCTTCAAGTATGCGTTTTCCCAGCGGGTCAAACACAGCATATGCTTCTCCAAGTTGTTCCACATCAACAGAAACTGTTATCGCATCGCCACACGGATTTGGATAAATTTCCAGGTTGGCAACATTGGACTCCTCTAACCCCACACCAATTCCAGGAAGTTCTGTCCATTTAAAAATCTTTGGAGCTCCTAGGGTGTCGAAACTCATCTCCGCAATAGCCAATTTACCGCCTTTACCCACCCAAGAATAGCTGTTGGTAACGTCCGAACTCGTGCTCACCAAACTCCAAGTTGGTGGAAATATCGGCAAAGCCCAAATGGAATCGGTGAACGTTTCCGTGGTGTGAATGCGCAATACGTCATAGGTTCCGTGCGGGGTGGTGATTTGTCCCCAAGCATCGGTGGTGTCGTGGACCATCGAAGATCGCTTAAAACGGATCTGACTTACCAAGGGATTGAAGGCTGCCCCTGGTACAATCACGTCAATGACATAGCTGTCGTTGAAACTCGAACCAAAAGTTCTCGGAAATTGATGCAAGGTTAAATCCGGGTTGAACACGGCATTGATGATGCCTGAACCCAATAAATCTCCAGAAAATCCTTGAGTGGTGAACGATTGAGCACTTTTATTAAAGTACAAATAACTCGCGTTGTCGTTGGTCATGGCCATGTTGGAATTCCCAAATTGGTTTCCGTTGGGCGTTGACGCTACCGATACCACGCTGGTATTCTCGGTAATAACATAGTTGCTGGTAGCTGTGAAATTCCACGTTTGGTTCGGACCGCTGCCCCCGGGACCGGCTAAAACGGTCATGGTGTCGGATTTTCTAGGAATGTTGTCGCCCACGGAGGGCATGTCCCCTTGGTCGAGGGTAATTTGTGCATTACACGTTACGGCAAAAATTCCTGCAGCAAAAAGTAGATAATGTTTCATAGGTAGAAGTTTGTTTAAAGTTAAGCAGTTTTTCTAAATCGATAAACCCCCATGCCAAGCAATGCGAGCACAACTACGGCAAATAGCAAGTGGGAGGTCTGAACTAATCCAGGTAAATCAAAGTAGGCCAATAAGACTCCAGCAGTAAGTTCGATGCCCAATACCCCAAAAGCCCAACGGATTACGGAAATTTTTTCACCACGTTCATTTCTCCACGCCAAATAAGCCAACAACACCAACACCAACCAGCTGAAACTGCGGTGAATGAAGAATTCGATCCCCAAATAATCGCTCCAGGCCTCCCTGCCTAATCCTTGTTTCGTTAGGGCGTCAATGTATTCTCGTACCTGAGTACCCAGAAACATTTGGTAAAAAGTAATGGCAAAGACCGCCCACCAAATATAGAAGGTCAGTTGGTTGACAGGAATTTTCACACCATGCTTCGGCGAAATCCGATAAATCACGTAAAGTTGGATGAGTAAAATGACCAAGGCTAGGAATAAATGCACGGTGATTGTCCAAGGCACCAAGTTCGTTGCAACCACGATCGAACCAAACCACGCCTCCACGGCGATGAGCACCAGGTTGATGGCGGATAACGTTAACAGCCAGCGCTTTCGGTAGAAAAGCACGCTCCAAAAGAAACCCGCCAGCATCAGGTTGCCCGCAAGAAATCCGAGCAAACGATTGATGTATTCCGTGTACGTTCTCGCAGCATTAAAAGGTTCTTCTTGCAGAAGCGTAGGGTCAGTCTCGATTTTTCGAGCGGTTTCTTCCATCCCTAATTTTCTCAGAAAAGCACAGAACTTAACGGCTTTTTTCGCACGTTTCTCTTGAAAAATAGATAAATAATTCGAAGGAAGCTGCGATTCTGCGGTCGGAGGAATCCATTGTCCAAAACACTTAGGCCAGTCCGGACAACCCATGCCGGAACCTGTGATGCGCACAAAACTGCCGGCACAAATCACCAAAAACAAGCCAATTAAGGTAATCCATTGGAAGCGGATAAAGCGTAGGGTGTATGTCATGTTAATGGTTAAAATTTAAAACGTTTTTCGTATTCGAAAGTTCATTCTCAAAGGCACTCTACTTCGAACTCAAATACCGAATCACCTCCGCCGCACCGTGTAAGCCAAAGAGTGCCGGCATGTAGCTAATGGTTCCATAAAAGGATTTTTTGAATTTCGTTCCATCCGTCATTTTAAGCGATTTTTTATCCTGCAATTCGGAAGAAAATACGGCCTTGATGCCTCTCAATGAGGCGCCTTGACGCTTGATGCGTTTTTTGATGTGCGAACCCAGCTTGCAATTGTGGGTGTCGACCAAGTTGGCTACGTGCACCGTGGAAGGATCCGATTTACCCCCAGCGCCCAAGTGGGTAATCACTTTAATCTTCTGCTTTTTACAGCAGAGCAACCACGCAAGTTTGGGTGAAACTGAGTCGATACAGTCCATTACGTAGTCCGGTTGGTATTCGTTGAGCAACTCCCAAACCCTTTCTGGAACTACAAATTCTTCGAGTACATTTACCTTGGCATTCGGATTAATGTCCTTGATGCGTTCGGCTAAAACAACCGCCTTGTTTTTTCCAATGGTGGAATCCAAGGCCGTTAGCTGACGGTTTTTGTTGGTGGGATCGAAGACGTCGCCGTCGATGAGGGTCAGCGTGCCCACGCCCGCCCGTGCAATGAATTCTCCGGCAAACGATCCAATGCCACCGAGTCCAACAATCATTACGTGCGATTTCGCCAGTTTTTCGAGTTTTTCTGAACCGATCAACAGTTCCGACCTTTCCAACCAATGATTCATGCCCCAAAAATAGCCAAAAAATTCTGTTCGATTTGTCGAGATAGCGCCATGAGTTCGAATCCTGTTATGCCGCAAAAACGGTGGTAAACCGTCTGAATCTCCTTGTCGCTATCGTCGGTTTCAAACAACAAGCGCTCGAGGGGGATTTTTGAAAGCAAGGGATGCATGGCGAGGTTGGACAAAGCACCTGGACCTATGCTGAGGTATACCGGGGTATCGAGTAACCTAGGGAATTGCCTTGGTTGGTTGAAGCCGTGCAGAACCCAAGGAGTTACTTGCTGAGTTCTCTGCAGGGCGTAAAATTCTTCCCAAGCGCGAACGATATGGAAAATGACCGGTTTATGGTGCTTAGCAGCAAGGGATAGTTGCTTCTCGAGTATATTACATTGAATTTCTATGCTGGGACCTTTAATTCGATCCAAACCCACTTCGCCAAGGGCCTTGCATGCAGGATGTTCCAAGGCAATTGCCAACGAGGGCAGGAGGGCAGAGTCCGCAAACCAAGGATGTATTCCTGAGGAATGACAATGATTTATCGGGGCATTGACGGATTGTACGATGGCGACTTCATGGGAGCGTAAACGGTGGGTATGAACGTTGTAAAATTTCATTTCAATTCAAAATTAAGGGCGAATTAAGAAAAATCGCTTAGTCACGTGTTTTTTTGTATATTCGGCAGCAATAATCTTAAAAACTAACTATGAGTAACGCTAACAATAAGAATGAAATTCAAATGCTTTTCGGTCACCCGAAAGGACTATGGTTCATGTTTGGAACTGAGATGTGGGAACGCTTTGGGTATTACCTAATGCTCGGGATTTTTTCACTCTATATGCTTGACGGTTGGAACAACGGGGGAATGGGTTTTGATGGTCAATTGAAATCGGATATTTATGGTACGTACTTAGGATTGGTCTATTTAACACCGTTTATTGGAGGATTGTTGGCCGATCGATTATTAGGTTATCGAAGATCAATCATTATTGGTGGATTGATGATGGCTGCTGGTTATTTCATGTTAGCGATGCACACCATACCAAGTTTCTACGCGGCGCTTCTTCTCATCATTCTTGGTAATGGGTTTTTCAAGCCGAATATTTCAACCTTGGTAGGTAATTTATACAGTGAAGATTCTTTGAAGGATAAAAAAGATGCTGGATTTAACATCTTCTATATGGGAATTAATATTGGTGCCTTCGTATGTAATTTTGTTGCAGCTTTCATGCGAATCAATTACGGTTGGGGTCATGCCTTCGCTGCTGCAGGAGTTGGCATGTTGTTGGGAGTGGTAATTTTCTCCATTGGGAACAAACACATTAAGCATTACGATGTGGTAAAACCCTTGCAGGAAGGGGATATGTCAACCCTTAAAATATTAGGTTTAACCGTACTTCCAATGTTTGTTTTTGGCATCATTGGTTACTTGATTCCAGGGAATTTGTTGGGAACTGATACGAACGATGCATTTATTATCGGGTGTCTGCCGGTTATTGGCTTCTTTATTTACCTTGCCTTTAAATCAGAGGCTAAAGAAAGTCGTGCAATAAAGGCCCTTTTGGCGGTATTTACCTGTGTTATTTTATTCTTTGCGATATTTCATCAAAATGGGGATGCACTTACCGTATGGGCTGAAGATTATACAGATCGTGAAATGTCTTCGAGTATAACAGGTGCAGCAGATGCTGCTGGCATGGCGCAGTTGGTTGAAAACAGTCCGATGATACGAGATAAAGCTTCCTATGACGCCTCTATGAGTTTTTTGAATGTAACTCAATCTGCACTGCCGAAAGAAACAAAGGAAGATTTTAAAAACCTCAAGGAATGTGCCGAGAAAATTGAACGTATCGACAAATCGTATAAGTATTTCACCAATTTATCGAAATCTGATATTCCTGCCTTAGAGGCCAATAAGATAGAACCTGCCCTTAATGCCACCATTGAAAGCGATTCGATCTTGCAAGATTCGGAGAAATTAATGCTTATTCGATTAGCAGAAACTCCAAGTCAGCAACTTCCAAGCGTGCTCAGCGACAAGAAATCAATCGAACTGCTTGCAACGGAGACTTCCAAGCAAATTAAGGCAACGGAGACGGCACTTGCTAAGGCTAAAGATACCGTTGAACAAAAAGCATTGCAAGGGGAACTTTTAGCGCTTCAATCAGCGCAACATGTATATGATTACCTAAACGAGAATCAATTAATTCAAAAATCCAATACGGAAGTACCTAATTTGAAATTGTATTCAACGGAGCTTTATCAATCCATTAATCCATTTTGGGTGGTCGTATTAACGCCTGTTATGGTTGGCATTTGGGGCTTTTTCCGTAGAAAGAAAAAAGAACCGAGTACGCCAGCTAAGATTGCCATCGGATTAGTTATAACGGCCTTGTCGGCGCTTGTCATGGTGGGAGCCGTGTTTGCTACCAATGGGTTAAGTGCAAAGGCAGGCTCCATGTGGTTGTTAGCGTCTTATGGGGTAATTACCATTGGTGAACTTTGTTTATCCCCGATGGGATTGTCTTTAGTATCTAAATTAAGTCCTCCACGTATCACGGCATTAATGATGGGGGGGTATTTCCTTGCCATTTCTGTTGGTAACAAAATGTCGGGTATGCTTTCGAGTCTTTGGGAAGGCTTTGATGCCAACAGTAAGCAAAATTTCTTTTACCTGAATTTTGCCTTAGTATTAGGTGCCGCCTTATTATTGTTTTTAATGTTACGTTGGCTGAACCGTGTAATGAAAGAAAACAACGTGTTATAAATCAATTAAGGCTCTTCGGAGCCTTTTTTCATAAACCTAATTATTATGCTTAGTTTATCTGAAATTCAAGACTTCAAAGGGAAATTCCCAAAACAAATTTGGTATTTGTTCTTTACTGAAATGTGGGAACGCTTCTGCTTTTATGGTAACCGCGGGATGTTAGTCATTTTCATGACGGATATCTTGTTGATAAAAAATGATGCAGCTAACTTGAAATATGGAGCCATACAAGCTTTTGTTTACGCATTTACCTTTGTTGGAGGCTTATTTGCGGATAAAATCCTTGGGTTTCAGAGGTCGTTACTCTGGGGTGGAATTTTAATGGTGCTAGGAAGTGTTGTCATGGGAATTGATGCCAAACAATTTTTTTTCTATGGTATTTGTTTAATTATCGTGGGGACGGGATTCTTCAAACCGAATATTTCTACCATGGTGGGAGAGTTGTACCGTGATGGAGATACGCGTCGGGATGCTGGATTTAGCCTGTTCTATGCTGGAATCAATATCGGCGCACTCTTGGGAGGTGGCCTTTGCGTTTATGTAGGTAAAACCTTCAGCTGGAATGTTGCGTTCTTATTGTCGGGTGTATTTATGGCTATAGGGCTGTTAAATTTTTTGCTAACACGGAGGTTTTTAGGCCCGATTGGAATTTCACCTGCCTCGGAATCGCCTTTAAAAGATCGAAGAAATAGGTGGTACGTTTATGCTGGATCCCTGGCCGTTTTACCCTTGATTTATATCATGATTCGAAAAACCGAGTATACCGATTTATTCATGTATATCATTGGGCCGGTTACTTTGGTTTATGTAATTTATGAGATGATCAAACTGGATAAAATGCAGATTAAAAAAATGGGTGCTGCGTTGATCTTCATTGTATTATCCATAATTTTCTGGTCGTTTTTTGAGCAGAGTGGGGGGTCTTTGAGCTTATTCGCACGGGATTTAGTTTCAAGTAATATGCTAGGTATTAACATCGATCCGAATGTAGTGAATAACTCCGCTAATTCATTTTTTGTGATTTGTTTTAGTGCACTGATTGGTTTACTATGGGTGTGGTTGAATAAACGAAAATTAGAGCCAAATTATTTCGCGAAATTCGGTCTGGCTTTTCTTTTTCTTAGCCTTTCGTTTTACCTTTTTTATGCCATGCGTTTTATGCTGGATGGCGACGGGCTCGCTTCATTGGGGATTTTCACCATAGCGTACTTAGTGATATCCATTGGTGAGCTTTTCTTATCTCCCATTGGCCTTTCCTTAATGACCAAATTGTCGCCAAAACACCTTTGGGGAATCATGATGGGCATGTGGTTTTTAGCTTCCGCCTACGGACAGTATGTCGCAGGAATTTTGGGTGCGGGAATGTCCAACCCTGATGAAAAAGCCCCCTTGAGCGAACGTTTAGATGGCTATACCAACGGTTATTTACAATTGAGTATTTACGCCCTAATTACTGGAGTAGTAATAATACTTGCCGCGCGGTGGTTGAATCGCCTGATGGAAGATAAAACGCAGTGATTTCGGGTAGTATGTCAGCATTAAAACCGATACTTCTTAAAAAACGATTCCCAATTCCAAAGGAAATTGTTGAGGAGTTCGTCCAATCGTTTTAAAAACACCGGATTCGGAGCATTCATTCTTTTGAAATAATCGTCTTGGAACTGGTTCAGTTCATATTTGTGAAATACCGCCTTCGACATAGCATATAAGGTGGTTTTGGAAGGCAGATTCACCCGTTTCATGAATTGCTTATACTCCTGAATGAGTTGACGCATTTCCAACGATTCCATTTTGTAGGCCGTAGCCAGCTTTTCGTATATCAATTGTATGGTTCGAGTTCCTGAATGTCCGTCAAACAATCGTTCCATTTCAACAATGTTAGCCGTAATTACAATCAGCGCGAATTCATCAACTGCCTTCGCCTCAATGCCCGGTGACGCAACAAAACATGGATCTTCGTTAATGCAATCGCATACCGTGGTAAAGCCTCGGTCAATCACATCAAAGATTCCATTGATGAAAATGCTCGAGATTTGATCCTCGTTGAGTTTTTTCTTGAGAAAGTTAGAAAACATTGCGTTAAGCGAATATTAAGGTTTTTACAAAAATAGAAATTGAAAGCACGCTGAATTTTTTTGTTGCTTTTATCTTATTAACCGAGTTTTCAACATAAATCGTTTGTACTTTTGCTGAAATTTAAATGGAATGAAAGCGACAATTAGCACTTCAAAAGGCACCATGGTAGCCGAACTTTACCTAAACGATGCTCCGAATACGGTAGCAAATTTCAAGAAATTAGCCGATGAAGGATTTTACAATGGTTTGAAATTCCATCGAGTTATCCCTGATTTCGTAATTCAAGGCGGTTGTCCCAATACCCGTGACGGCGCACATGGAATGCCTGGTACGGGCGGCCCGGGTTACCACATCAATTGTGAACTTGACGGTGAATTGCAATACCACGACCGCGGAGTACTTTCTATGGCACATGCGGGAAGAAATACAGGAGGATCACAGTTTTTTGTTTGCCACTCGCGTAACAATACAGCTCACTTAGATCGAAACCATACCTGTTTTGGAAAATTGATCGAAGGATTAGATGTGTTGGATAGCATCACTCAAGGCGATAGCATCAACGAAATTACCGTAACAGCTTAGTTTATTAAGCCTAGAATTTGCCGTATTGAGCGATAATTAGGGAAGCAAGTTCCTCCCCAATACGGTCCTGAGCCTCGTTAGTAGCTGCACCAATGTGCGGAGTACAAGCAATTTTCGGATGGTTTAATAACCTTGGGTCTGGGTTGGGCTCGTTGTTATAAACGTCTAAACCAGCAAAGGATACCGTCCCGTTTTCCAACGCTTCGAGCAAGGCGTTTTCATCGATCACACCGCCGCGTGCAGCATTGACAATGCGAATGCCTTTTTTCATGCGCAAGAATTCATTTGCACCAATGACTGCATCCCCGTTGGGTTGTTTAGGAACGTGCAACGACAAGTAATCGGCGTGTGGAAGTACTTCGTTTAAGTCGTTGGTGCATTGCACCTCTACTGTGAGGGAATGTTCACCGATGCTTAAGCCTATTCCTACCGTGCCACGCTCTTTGCCAACGCCAATAACCTTCATGCCCGCACCTAACGCATAGGATGCCAAAGCTTGACCAATTCTGCCAAAACCAACTATAACGAGTGTTTTTCCCCGCAATTCAACTCCTTTACCGTAGGCTTTTTTGAGCGCGTTGAAATCTCCAGATCCCATGTTTTTGTAGGAATCATGCAAGAAACGGGCTACAGAAAACATTTGACCCATTACCAATTCTGCCACGGATTGTGACGAAGACGCGGGAGTATTGATAACAGTAAGGCCTTTTTCCCTCGCGTAATTAACATCAATGTTGTCCATTCCGACTCCTCCGCGTCCAATTAACTTTAAAGAAGGACAGGCATCAATCAGTTCTTTTCGAGCAGTGGTAGCACTTCGGACCAACAATATATCGATGGAGTAGGTTTGCAGGTAGTTCGCTAACGCATCTTGCGCTACTTTGTCGGTAATTACTTGGTAACCTGCCTGTTCTAAGGCTTTTTTTCCGGCTTCTGAGATGCCGTCGTTTGCTAAAATTTTCATGATTAAGCCTTTCGTTCAAATTCTTTCATTACATCCACCAAAACTTGTACGCTTTCGATGGGTAGCGCGTTGTACAACGAAGCACGGTATCCTCCTACAGAACGATGTCCTGGAAGGCCAACAATTCCCGCACCCTTCCAAAGCGCATCAAAATCCGCAGCCCTGGTTTCGTCGTTCAGTAAAAATGTTACGTTCATTTTAGAGCGATCCTCCGTGGCTACAGCTCCTTTGAATTGGCTGTTTCGGTCGATTTCATCGTACAAAAGTGCTGCCTTTGCATTGTTGCGCTGTTCCATGGACGCAACGCCACCATGGGCGATTAAGTCCCGTAGATTGAGCATAGCTACATACACCGAAAACACTGGAGGCGTATTCATCATGGATTCTTTTTCAACGTGCTGTTTTAAGTCCAAATAGGTTGGTAAAAATGGCGAAGTAGATTTTCCTAACACTTCATCCTTTACGATGTAAAGCGTAGCTCCAGCCGGACCTAGGTTTTTCTGGGCTCCCGCATAAATCAAATCAAAATCTGCCACGTTAATTTGCTTCGAGAAAATGTCCGAAGACATATCGCAAACTAAAGGGTGATCAGTGGCTGGAAATGCGTGAAATTGGGTTCCGTAAATGGTGTTATTTGAGGTAAAATGAACGTAATCTAATCCTTCGGGTATTGAATAGTTTTTGGGGATATACGTGAAATTTTTATCTTCCGAACTGGCAAAGACATTCACATCAACGCCTACTTTTTTGGCTTCTTTTATGGCTCCGGATGCCCACGTTCCTGTATTCATGTAGCCTGCCGTTTTGCGATCGCGCATCATGTTTAAGGCTGCGATGGTAAACCCAAGTGTTGCCCCGCCTTGCACAAAGGCCACCGAGTACCCTTCAGGAACTCCAAGCGCTTCCTTGGTAAGGGAGATGGCTTCATCCATAACAGCAACAAAATCTTTGTGGCGGTGGGAGACTTCTAGAATAGATAGACCATTGAAATCGAGCACACCCGCTGCGGCTTCTTGAAAAACTGCCTGCGGTAAAATACAAGGTCCGGCACCGAAATTATATTTCATGGTTGTTGGTTGTTGATGGGATTAATATCAATAATTTAAGCGTCTGCTTTGGGAGCCTTGGTAGTTTTCTTTGCCGCCTTCGGTGCCGCTGCTTTGCCCTCTGCTTTTTTGGTTGGGCTCTTTTCTGCCTTTTCGGTTTTTGCAGAAGCAACAATTACTTTACTCGTTTTGCGTTTTCTAACATTTCCGTAAGAACCAATAACGCGTTTGCCTTTGGCTGTTTTCTTATCTCCTTTTCCCATAATTTTTAGTTTTAGTTAGTATAACAAAGTTAAAATTCTTTTTCGAAATAAGCTTTGCTGAATTGTTTTTCGAGCATTTCTCCACCATTCAACATACGTTTACTCCACTCAATTTTTAAAGCAAGTTGATCTTCATGGCTTAAACTCCAATCAACGGGTGCTGCATTCAATCGCGACTTGAGGCCCTGTAGTAAAAGAGCTACCGATACAGATAGGTTGAAACTCTCCGTGAATCCATACATTGGTATTTTTACATGGTAGTCCGCCTGTTCTAGCATGATGGTTGACAATCCCAAACGTTCCGTTCCAAAACATAGGGCAATGGGATCAGCTATGGGCAATGTTTCCGGGGTAAAAGCCTGTGCGTGGGGAGATGTTGCAACAATTTTATAGCCCTTTGATTTTAGATGGTTGATGGCTTGTTGAGTAGCCTTTTCTCGCTCCGTAAATCGATGCAAATCGATCCATTGCCCTGCACCTCGTGCAACTTTTCGTTGCAACGTATATTTGTTTTTATCCTCAATGGCGTAAAGGTCTTGAATGCCAAAACACTCGCAGGTTCTTATCACCGCTGAGGCATTGTGTTCTTGAAATAAGTCCTCGAGCACTACTGTTACATAACGAGTACGCTCAGATGCAACACGTTCGAATAATTGCGCTTTGTGCGGTGTTAACAAGGATTGGAAACAACCGTAAAGGTATTCGTTCAAGTCCATGGTCTATCGATCGTCTTCTCCAGAATAATCGCTGCGTTTGATCCATCCGCGACGGAGGAAATAAAGGAACAAAATGACCCCAATCGAAGCCATGATACCCAAGACCACGAAATACGCATTTTTCATTTTAAGTTCGGGCATGTTTTCGAAATTCATCCCGTACAAACCAGCAATAAAGGTTAATGGAATAAAAATCGCACTAACTATGGTAAGGGTTTTCATGATTTCGTTCATCCTTTGACCTTGGGCAGCGTAATAAAAGTTTGCCAAGCCATCTAAAATCTGAATTTGTCCGTCGATTTCTGTAATGAGATTGTTGCTGTGGTTATTCAAGTTTCGAAAATAACGCAGGTTGTCTTGCTGAATTAACGTCCCCTCGCTGTTGGAAATTTGTTCGGTAATATCGCGTAAAGGTCTTGCAATAATCCGAAGCTGAATTAACTTTCGCTTTTGAGCTTCTATGTCATGCAAAATGGCTTTATCTTCGTGTTGATGCAATCGCTTCTCCAGTTGATCCGTAACCCCAATAACCTCATCGACAATCGCATAATAATTGTCTAGGATCGCCTCCATGCAACGGTACAACAGAAAATCTGATTTTTGAGATCGAATTTTACCTTTAGCCTTTTCAATTCGGTCGCGAACAGAATCAAAGTAACGGTTTAATTTGGTTTGCATGGTGATCAGGTAATCTTGACCCAGAAAAAATGTCACCTGGTCTTCTTCGAAATGTTCTGCGTCTCCAAGAATACTTCGAACGAATATCACGCTAAAATATAGGTAGCTAGGGTATTCTTCTACCTTGGGGCGTCGATGTTTGATGTAGATGTTTTCGATGCTAATTTTCTCGATATTCAGTTTATTGCACAATTGCACAATGGCTTGTCGGTCCGATAAACCATGAATATTCAGCCAACTTAAGTGATCTTGATCCAATTCTGCCTCCAAAAAGTCGGACGAGAAATAGGTGATGGATTCTCGTTTTATCGCATAAAAACAATGGTTGTATTTGTATAATTCGCAATAATTTTCCATGCATTTATGGCTTTTTGGTGGATTCCATTCCACAACGGTCACAACTTGCTTTTTTAAACAAAAAACGCCGTATCAAATAAACGAATGCCAAAAGTACGACCCCTGCAACTAAACCGTTTTGAATCATGTGCTAAATTAGGGATTTCCGTTAGAATAATTGATAGCAAACTAAGGCGGCTCCGTAGGCAAACAATCCGTAAAGTAAAAGTTGCAATACGGGAATTTTCCAGGAACCAGTTTCCCTTCGCGAAACGGCTAAAGTGGAGAGGCACTGAAGGGCAAATACATAAAACACCATTAGTGAAATTCCAGAAGCTAGGGTGAATTTTCTCGATCCATCAGGATTTCTTTCATTTCTTAACTTTTCCCGTAAACTGAAGTTTCCAGAAGATTCATCGTGTGCATGTAAGGTGGATAAAGTACCAACAAATACCTCTCGAGCTAAAAACGACGAACCAATGGCGATGCCGATTTTCCAATCATACCCTAAGGGTGCAATAACAGGTTCCAATCCCTTTCCAAATTTACCGAGATACGAGTGTTCCAATAAAACAGAACGCGTTAACCTTTCCTTTTGCTGTGGGGACGACGTTTGATAGTCCTTCATTTGTTCTAAGTGTTTTACCGCCATTTTCCGTTCGTCCATTGGGCCGTAATTCGACAAAGCCCAAATCACAATGGATAAGGCGAGGATTATACCTCCCGCTTCGAGCACAAAAACTTTAATCTTATCGAATATTGTCGTGAAAATATTTCTCCAATGCGGGGGCTTAAAATCTGGCATTTCCATCAGATAAATGGAACGTTTGTCTTGCTTTAGCAGTCGATGCATCAACCATGACACGAACAATGCGGCGATAATCCCGAGAGCGTACAAGGCAAAAAGTACCAAGCCCTGCAATTGCATGATTCCGAAAATTTTTTTGGAAGGAATTACGACGGAAATGAGCAAGGTGTACACAGGAATTCGAGCACTACAACTCATGAGAGGGGTCACGAACAAGGTAATGAGCCGTTCTTTGGAATTTGGGATGCCTCGGGTTGCCAGTATCCCTGGTATTGCACAAGCCATGCTCGATAGCAAAGGGACCACGCTTCTTCCGTTCATGCCAAAGGGTCTTACCAAGCGGTCCATGATAAAAACTGCTCGCGAGAGGTAGCCGGAATCTTCCATTAATGCGATGAAAAAGAACAGCAAGCCGATTTGAGGAATGAATACAACCACGCCTGTTATTCCCGGAATGATCCCGCCACAGATTAATGCTTGCATAGCGCCCTCCGGCAAGTTCTTTTCCAATTCTAAAGAGACCCACTGAAGTCCTTGCTCAATGGCATCCATGGGTATTGCCGACAAGGAAAATACGGCTTGAAAAATGGCAATGAGAAATCCGGAAAAAATAACATAACCCCAAATTGGATGGGTAAGCCATCTATCAATATCTCGTTTCTTTGATACCTTTTCTTTTACATGTATCACCTGGTCATAAAGAACTTTTACTTTGTTAGAACGGTTTTGAGCATCAGCCTCTTGATGAGAAAAATCTTGCATGTCCAAAATTCCTTCGCTTATGGAAAAGTACTTTTCCATCGATTGCTCTTTTATTTGCAATGCTATGGCTTGTAATAGCCGCTCTTTACCTAGTCCAACTCTTGCATTCATTAATACCACAGGGGTTGAAGGAAGCGCTCGCATTAAAGCCTTTTCGTCAAGAGTAATTCCGTTTCGTTCGGCAAGATCAATCATGTTTACGACCAGCACCAAGGGAATCTTCAAATCCGCCAATTGGGATAACAAAAACAAGCCCCGTTCAAGATTGGATGCATCAACCACGACTAAACCAACGATGGTTTCTTCCAAGGGCTTCAACTTTTTTAAAGCATCAAAGACCACCTGCTCCTCCGTGCTTTTAGGATAAATGCTGTAAATCCCGGGATAGTCCGTTATGGGGAGTGTTTGGCCATTTATAATTACCGATCCCGTTTTTTTGTCGACGGTTACTCCGGGGAAATTCCCAATCTTTTGACGCATTCCTGTTAAAAGGTTAAACAGGGTGCTTTTACCGCAATTTGGATTGCCAAATAATAAAAGATTCATGGGGCGATTGGGTTAACCATGATGAATGCAGCATCCTCGAATCGAATCGAAATTTGCGTGTTTCCATAGGCAAAAGCAATAGGGCCGCGAAACGGTGCCTTTAACGTTAAAGTGATTTCTACACCAGGAACAATGCCCATCTCCATTAATTTGGTTCGCAGAAATGGTTGGGTGATTTCCAGTATTTTTACGCGTGTTCGCTTCGGGATTTCCGAAAGATTCATGCCGTAAATTTAGGGCGAATTCTATTTAATTGGATACCATTAAAGCGGTATTTACTTCATCATAACGAATCGCGCTGTTTGCCGTGACCGTTGTTCCAATAGAACCGTTCTACCTGCGATCAGATCAGCGATGATCTCTGGAGTGTAATGACGGATGGTAAGCAATTCAACATTTTCGTTGTATTTACAGCTGAATTCTGGTTTAAAAAGTTCAATCAACTTTTCCATGTCAACCTTATCGGCATCGACTAAGGTAGAAAAATTCAAAGCTGAATTTTGCATCAAATTGATTTTTATGGCATTAGAATAGAACCGTTCAAATACCTTGGACAAGGCTTCTTCGTTGATGAACGAGAAATCGTTTGCGGAAATTGAAATGAGTATTTGATGTTTCTTAACGATGAACGATGGGATCAGTTGGTCTTGTGCTTGTTCGGATTGAATAACAGTACCCTCGCTTTCCGGATCGATAAAACTCTTGATGTAAAGCTTGATGTTTTTATTTTGTAAAGGTTTTACGGTTTTGGGATGGATAACGCTTGCACCGAAGTAAGCAAGTTCTATTGCTTCTTTGTACGAAATTGATTTGAGCAGTTGCGTGTTGCTGAAAAACTTGGGATCCGCATTCAACATTCCAGGGACATCTTTCCAAATGGTGACGTCTTGCGCTGTTAAAGCGTACGCGAAAATAGCTGCTGAATAATCGGACCCTTCACGTCCAAGCGTGGTGGTAAATCCTTCGGAGGTGTGTCCAATAAAGCCCTGGGTAATGAAGCACGTTTTCTTCGGAAATTGATCTACACAAGATTGTATTTTTTGGGTGGTTTTATCCCAGTCAACATTGCCTTCCTTGTAGTGGTTGTCGGTTCGTATCAGTTGCCGGGCGTCTAACCATTGAGCTGCTACCTTTTCTGTTAAAAGTACATGAGCTAAAATTTTAGAGGAAAGCACTTCTCCCAATGAAACAATTTGATCGTACTCAAACCCTAAATGTTCGGAAATCGGAGCATGGTATCGCTTACGTAATACATCAAATAAATCTTTAATTTCTTGCTTTAAAACTTCAGAGTCCTGTAAATCTAAAGCTTCAATTACGGTTTGATGAAATTCTTCAACCACCCTTATGGAAACCTCAAATGAAGCAGCATCCCGAGCTAATAGATGTTTTACTACCTCCTCTAAACGGTTCGTGGTTTTATCCATAGCGGATACCACTATGAATAAGCGATCTTCGAACCTGCGTATGATCTTTACGACATTCTTTAAAGCCGCACTATTTTTTACAGATGCACCACCAAATTTGAAAACTTTCATTCGGTTACGATAATTTACTGGTTAGTTCTTTCATCTTCTGTTGGCAGTTCGCTCCTTGATATAGCACCGCATAAACTGCCGACAAAATGGGCATTTCTACCTGGAATTTTTGATTGATTTCCATTAAACTTCGCGCGGCATAATACCCCTCCGCAATCATGGTGAGCTCCAGTTTTGCCGACTGAAGGGTATAGCCTTGACCTAACATGAAGCCAAACGTTCTGTTCCGGGAAAACTTGGAATAGGCAGTCACCAATAAATCACCCATATAGGCGCTTGAGTTCACATCTCGATGAATGGGATGAACCACGTCAATGAACCTTTTCATTTCTTGAAGCGCATTGGAAACCAGTACCGCCTGAAAATTATCTCCGTATCCAAGTCCGGCATACATTCCTGAAGCTATTGCATATACGTTTTTTAAAATGGCTGATAATTCGGCGCCGAATAAATCGTCGTTTTCACTTACCTCTACATAGCGGCACCTCAAAGCGCGAGCTACATGTTTGGTTAGTGTCGCACTTTGGCTACCAACGGTTAAATAAGACAAGCGTTCTAAGGCAATTTCTTCCGCATGGCAAGGACCGCAAACGATACCTAACTGCTCATAGGGTATCTGAAACGTCTTGTGGAAATACCTTGCCGGAATAGCATGAAATTCGGGTACAATACCTTTGATGGCGGAGATGACGCATTTGCCATTAAAGCACTGAGGGTCAATTGATCCAATGGTTTCGTGGAGGAATGCCGCTGGAACGGCTGCAATAAGGATATCAGACTCCTGAATGAATGGTATGAGGTCACCGTGTAATCTTAATTTCTCTTTTGGGAAGGATGCCGATTGTAAATACTTTGGATTATGCCCAAATTTCTCAAGGTGATGTAGGCTATCGGGATTTCGAACATACCAATTTACTTGTTCAAGGTTCTCCGAAAGGATTTTAACCAAGGCGGTTGCCCAGCTTCCGCTTCCAAGTACCCCGAAACGATATGTTATGTTCCCTTTCAAGCACCCAAAGGTAGCATTTATGAGCGATTTAATTAAAGCTCATGATTTCGCCCGTTTTCAAGGCCTCCGCAAATGCGTCACGCATGCGCTCGAGTTTCAACTTTGCTTGCGGATCCCCCGAAAGAGCGTCTTGTTTCGTTTTGTAATAGGTGTGCAACGATTGTCCAAACAAATCTTGTTCAAGTCGTTTTTTTATTTCCAAAATTTTGGCATTGACCCCAATTAAATAGTGTTCAATCTCACCTAATCGGGTTAATTCATCATGTGATAATTCCGTTTTTTTTAACAATTGATGGTAGTGAGGAAGTAATTCTTCTAACAAACGCATGAACTTCTCCAGTTCCTCGTCGAGCTCTTTGCGATTTGATTTAAAGTCCGCCATACCTCGTAAAAATACTATTTTATCGCAAAGTTGTATACCGAAACTAATTATTTTTGAACCAAACGGTAGTTGCTAGCGTCATTTCCCGCAAGAAACGCTTTAAAATCTAAAGCTTTTTTACCCTCTAGCTGCAATTTTTTTACGGATAAATGGCCATTCTTGCATGGAAAATTGATCCCTTCTCTGGTTCCGAATAATGGCGCCGAAAGATCTGATTTGCCTTCAACGAATGTACCTTCGAAAATCTTACAGAGTAAGGTTTGTTGATGTTTAATGTCCATTAAAAAACAATAGGCGGTAGGGTAGGGGTTAAGACCACGAATCATGCGTTCAATTTCTTCTCCGGATTGCGAAAAATCAACGAGGGTGTTTTCCTTTGTCAGCTTGGGTGCTTCCTTGATTGATGCTTGGGTAAGTTGCGGCTGACCTACAACCGTTCCGAGTTCAATGGCATCCAAGGTTTCGAGAATCAGTTGACATCCCGGATCGAGCATTTCGTCATGAAGGATTCCCGTAGTCCAATGGCTTTCAACCGTAAGTTCTTTTTGCATTAGGATGGATCCACTATCGATTTTTTCATTGATGAAAAAAGTGGTTAATCCGGTTTTCCTTTCGCCATTAATCACCGCCCAATGAATGGGTGCAGCGCCGCGGTAATTGGGAAGTAATGAGGCATGAAGGTTAATCGTTCCTCTCGGGGGCATTTTCCAAACGATTTCCGGAAGCATTCGAAAAGCCACCACCACAAAAAGATCTGCCTGAAAGGATGCGAGTTCTTCAATAAAATGGGGGTCTTTTAGAGAATGCGGTTGAAGTATCGGTGTTCCATGCTCTAGGGCGAGCCGTTTAACTTCGCTTTCCTGAATTTTTTGACCGCGACCTGCAGGTTTGTCTTCCACCGTAATCACGGCTAAAACATCGTGCTTGGATTGATATAATCCATGAAGCATATGTTTTGCAAACAAGGGGGTCCCCATAAATACAAGTTTTAATCCCATTAAATAGTTTTTTGATTCCAATTATAAAAACGCAAGTACCCAATGGAAAGCAGTCCCATGGTTCCAAAATAAATGTACTCAACCGTCCAGACATGATAAATTTCGAACTTAAAAACCTTGATAAATAAATAGACAAATAGCATGTAAACAGCCACGGATATCATTTCAATGGTCATAGAAGCCACCGTATTCCCGCTGCCATGAATGGTTTGGAAATACACCGAAACTAATCCGAATATCAAGATAGAACCAATGATTAAACGAAGAATAGCACTGCTCTCTGCTAAGTACTCTTGATGAGGATTGATGAGCGAAATTAAGGTTTCTGGATACAGCAATGCACCATGAAAAAAAACGATTAAAAAAAGAAGGGTTAGCCGTTGTATTCTTCTCTGAATGATCGGAAGTTCCACTTGTCTACCGGCTCCAATATATTGAGAAATATACGTTTTAGTAGTACTCGCAAATCCCCATATTGGAACAAATGCAAGAAAATACAAGGATCGAATATTTTGTGAAACCGTTAATTCATACTGCCCCATCTGTTCGATCCAAGTGAAAAATAAGGTCCATGTAAAAAGCGCCGAAAATCCTTGAAGCAGAAGAGGGGTACCGACCTTTAACAACTCTTTGATTTCAATACCGATGTTTTTTAATCCTTTAAATAATTCGAAGGCTTTATTTCTTTTCGAGGTTAGGGTGACCGCAAGCAAAAAAAGCATTCCTAAACCATCGGAAAGTGCGGATGCCAAAGCTGCACCAGCAACACCAAGTTCAGGAAAAAATCCAATGCCGAAAATGAATAAATAATCCAAAAGGATATTCCCTCCGGCAGTGATTAAAGCAGCAGTAAGTACTAACCCTGTTCGGCCTTGGGCAAGGTAAAATGCTTGCAATACCAGGGTAATCATCGAGAAAAACAAGCCAAAAGAACGGTAATTTAAATAGATCCCCTGTAGCCTTGCAACCTCATGGTTGAGCGATGTTGTTTCAATCAGTTTCGGAATAAGTGTTTCGAGTATAAGGAAAAATACGATGGCAAGGGTAACGAGAACCAATCCTGCTGCGGAGACTTGCCGTCCTACCGCCCCAAGCCTGTTTTCACCAATCCTCCTGGCCATAATGATTTGAGCCCCGTCGGACATTCCCATTAACATCATAAAAAAAGTTATATAGGCCAATCCTGCGTTGCCAACCGCGTCGAATCCTTCCACAGAATATCGGCTAATGAAAGCACTATCCGTAATTAATACCACGGACTGGATAAAGCCCGAAACCATCATGGGTAATGCTACGGAAAGGATGCTCTTGTATTTGAGCGGTAGAATTTCATTCAACATACAATACCAGTCCTTTTAGGTATTCTCCTTCCGGATGAAAAGCGCCAATGGGGTGATCAGCAGGTTGATGCAACTGATGTAAAATTTTCACTTTTCTGCCGGATTCAATCGATGCAGCCACGATCGTATGTTGGAAAAGATCCTTGTCGATGACTTGAGAACAAGAAAATGTAAATAAAATGCCACCTGGTTTGATTTGTCGTAATGCATGAGCATTCAGGCGTTTGTATCCCTGAACCGCTTTATGCTTCTTATCCAAGTGTTTTGCAAAAGCAGGAGGATCTAAAACAATGATATCAAACGGCTCCGGGAGCTCTTTGAGAAATTCCATGGCATCGGCTACAACTGACACGTGGCGGTCCTTGATTTCATTCAGCTCAAGGTTTCGTTGGGTCAATGCGATGGCTCTTGGAGATGAATCCAAAGAATACACTAATTTCGCATCGTTCTTTAAAGCTTGAAGGCTGAACCCTCCAGAGTAACAAAATGCATTTAAGACTGTTTTTCCTTGTGACATTCTGCCCAGCAAGGACCGATTATCGCGTTGATCGATGAAAAAACCCGTTTTTTGACCAGTTTCCCAATCAATGGCATACTTTATACCATCCTCTGTGGCAACATGTGGTGTCGGGCAGGTGCCATAGAGGTATTCGTCACGGATTTCTTGGCGCTTTGGCAAGGTATCGGATGATTTATGATAAAGCGCTTTAAACTTTTTTCCCAAGGATTTTTTAAGCGCATGTGTAATTTCCGTCAGATGGTTTAACATGCCCACCGAATGGCATTGCAACACGACAACACCGTTATAATAATCCAAGATTAATCCTGGAAGTTCATCACCTTCGCCGTGGCATAGACGGCATATTCCTTCAGGGGTAAGTAATCCAAGTGTTTCTCTTAGATTGACCATTCTTTGCACCCGCTTATCCCAAAATCCTTGATCAATGAACTCTTCTTCAAAGGTTAAAATTCTAACAGCGATACTTCCGTGCTGAAAATGTCCGGTTCCTAAATACTTTCCGGTAGAGGACATTACCCGTACGCATGCTCCGTCGGTAATTAGGCTAAAATCCGTCGCTATGGCTCCCGAAAATACCCATGGATGCCTCCGAAACAAGGATGCCTCTTTGCCTTTTTTAAGGTGAATTTCAGGGTGCATGGGTCAAATTTACGGATTATAGGAGAGACAGGTCCTTTTTATTTTTGGTATCTTTGTTTAAACAAACTGAAAAATGGCCAATAAAAGAACCTTAAAAAAACACATTAACGCTATGGTGTTTGATGTGATCGATGAATGCTTATACCTTCAGGAAACCCAAGAAGAAAAAGCCCAAGAGGCCGAACAATTGATTGAAGAAGTGGTAAACAGTTACAATGATCTAATTTCGAGGATAAATCATGGAAAAAATAAAGCCGATTTCAACGCGGTTTGGAATGATTTCAACGATAGGTCAGAGGGGTTCTCGGAAAAGTTAAACGCTTTAAGCGAACAATAAGAAAAAAAGGGGCCGAGGCCCCTTTTTAATTTAATGTTTATCCCCGCTGCAGGATTTTTGCGCTCCGCTAGAACAACATTTCTTTTGTTCAGTTGAAGAGCAACATCCTTTTTTCTTCTTCTTTTTCTTCTTTTCGTCATCGCGAACTTCCATCTTGATTCCAGACTCAGCCGCGTAAACTCTTGATGCCATACCTCCGGTGAAGGCCAATAAAGCAAATGTTAGAACTAATTTTTTCATAAGGATAATTTTTCTAAAAGTACAAAAAATTACAAGGTAGCAAGAACGTCTTTACGATTTTTAACATCTTGTCCCAAAGCAACCTGTATTTTTGCGTCGAGGGGTAAGAAAACGTCGACCCTCGATCCAAATTTAATAAACCCTAATTCTTCCCCTCGGGTTGATTTCATCCCCGTTTTCGCGTAAAAACAAATTCTACGTGCCATTGCACCTGCAATTTGCCTTACCAATACTTTTTTCCCTTCTTCTGTTTCAACCACCGTAGTACTTCGTTCGTTTTCGGTAGAACTCTTGGGATGCCATGCAACTAAATACTTACCTGGATGGTATTGGGTATAAATGACTTTTCCGTCGATGGGAAAGTAATTGGCATGAACGTTCAAAGGGGACATAAAAATCGATATTTGCCGACACTTTTCCTTTAGAAATTCAGGTTCAAAAACCTCTTCTATAACTACAATCTTACCGTCAGCAGGAGCAATAACCTGTTGAGATTCGGCAGTGATGTGTCGATGCGGAACCCTAAAAAACTGCAGTATTAAAGCAAACAGTATTAAAAGTGAACTTGTGATACCAAAGAAAAATATTTCATTCAAAAACCAAAAACACAAGATACTCAAACCTATGAAAAAGGTAAAGCTGATCCCTATTATGCCATATCCTTCCCGATGCAATTTCATATTCTACCAATAAAAGTATAGCATATACCAACAATAAAAAAATGGTATACTGAATAGCGCTGCGTCAAATCGGTCGAGAATCCCACCATGACCAGGAAGGATGGAGCCGCTGTCTTTGACGTTTAAACTTCGTTTAAATAGGGATTCTAGCAAATCTCCGAAAATAGCTCCGAGGCTAATGAGTACTGCCGACACCAACCAAAAATCAACCCTGCCTCTGTTGACATACGTTCCAATGATTAACCCAGCGATTAGGGTAAACAAAATGCCTCCAATCGTTCCTTCCCACGTTTTCTTGGGAGATATCCTTTCAAATAACGGTCTTTTTCCAAAGTATTTTCCCGTAAAATATGCCATGGAATCATTGGTCCATATCAATATAAACATGACAGAAACAGACGATAGGTATTCCGTATTTCTTAAGTTCAGGTCAATGCACAAATAAAAAGGAATAGTAACGTAAATGATACCCATGAGTAGCAACGCGATGTTGAGCAGTGGAGAACCGTGTTTTTTCCATAGTTCGATCAATATTAGGCTGAAGAATAGCGGTGAAATAAGCGTGATTGAAATTACTGGTAAAATTCGCATGCTCATTCCAATTAAAAGAACATAAATGAACAATCCAATGAAGACTCCCATTTCTTTGGAAATCCGAACCACTGAAATGCCTTCACACAAGGTGTAGAATTCCCATAAACCCAATAGCATGAATGAGCTAAAAGCTATACCTTGATATAAAGGTCCAAGCCAAATCGATCCGAGGATCAATATGCCAAGTACAAGTCCTGTTAGTACACGCTGCTGCAAATTGCTCATGCGCAACTTCTTCATCACTGAGGATCTTCAGTGTGTTTTTGATCCGGAAAATCCTCCGATGAATCTTCTAAACCGATCGTGGAATCTGGCGCGACTTCATTGGTAGAAGCACCGTTTTCTGATTCGTCAATCTTTTCGGGGGAGTCGGGTAAAGAAATTTCTGCAGGTTCCCAAGGCCGCTTGCCAAATATCGTCTCAAGGTTTTCTTTGAATATTACCTCATCTGTGAGCAGTTTATCAGCTAGCTCAACCAATTTCTCCCGATGCTCCGTCAATATACTTAACGCTCTTTGATACTGAGATTCAATCAACAATGAAACCTCTTCATCAATCATTTTCGCGGTATCATCGGAATAGGGTTTGGTAAACATATCCCTTCCCTGAGAATCGTAGTACGAAATATTTCCTATCCGTTTATTAAGTCCATAAATCGAAACCATGGCATAGGCTTGCTTTGTCACTTTTTCCAAGTCGCTCAATGCTCCTGTGCTTATTTTTCCAAACATTAATTCTTCTGCGGCACGCCCTCCAAGCGCAGAGCACATTTGATCTAAGAGCTGCTCCGTTGTTGTGATGCTTCTTTCTTCCGGTAAATACCAAGCAGCTCCTAGAGATTGCCCTCTCGGTACAATGGTAACTTTTACCAAGGGAGAGGCAAATTCTAACAACCATGAGATGGTAGCATGTCCTGCTTCATGAAATGCGATGGTTTTCTTTTCTTCTTTCGTGATGATTTTATTTTTCTTTTCGAGTCCCCCCACAATTCGGTCAACGGCATCCAAGAAATCCTGTTTACCTACCTTTTTCTTATCTTTTCTTGCCGCAGTTAACGCCGCCTCGTTGCACAGGTTAGCAATGTCGGCACCGCTGAAACCGGGAGTTTGTTTCGATAGAAATTCAATATCTACGTCGTTTTCCAGCTTAAGCGGCTTAAGGTGAACTTGAAATATTTCTTTTCGCTCATTCACGTCTGGCATATCCACATAGATTTGACGATCAAACCTTCCAGCACGCAACAAAGCACTGTCCAATACATCGGCTCTGTTGGTCGCTGCAAGAATGATTACACCGCTGTTCGTTCCAAACCCATCCATTTCCGTAAGTAATTGGTTCAGCGTGTTTTCGCGTTCGTCGTTGGAGTTGAAACCATTGTTTTTCCCCCTGGCTCTACCAATGGCGTCAATTTCATCAATGAAAATTATGGAAGGTGATTTTTCCTTTGCTTGTCGGAACAAATCACGAACTCTGGAAGCCCCTACACCAACAAACATCTCTACGAAATCTGACCCAGATAAGGAAAAGAAAGGCACTTTTGCTTCACCAGCAACTGCCTTGGCCAATAAGGTTTTTCCAGTCCCTGGAGGCCCTACCAATAAGGCTCCTTTCGGAATTTTAGCACCAATGTCCGTATATTTTTTAGGATTTTTGAGGAACTCCACAATTTCCACTATTTCTTCTTTGGCACCTTCGAGACCAGCAACGTCCTTGAAGGTAACATTCGTTGATTTGCCTTTTTCATACAACTGAGCCTTCGATTTACCAATGTTGAAAATTTGGCCTCCGCCGCCTCCGCCGCCTCCGCCAGTCATTCGTCGCATTACAAAGAACCAAATCAAAAAGATAATACCAAACGGCAACAAGTAGGCAAGTATTGTCCCTAAATAATCCGTATCAGTGTCTCGATCGCAAGGGAAATTCCGTTCTTTTTCAATGCTGTTTTCAAAGTTACCTAGGTCCCCAATATTCTCAAGTACGATCACTTGTTTCTTTTGTTTTTCTAAGGAATTGAGCTTTTTGAGTTGGTTCCAAATTTTTGGAAACTCCCCTCCTTTTATCGTTTTTACCATGGATACGCCCTCTGCATTCAATTGGAAATCAGCGCGGTTATTGTTGATAATGGTAATTTTAGCTACACCCGATGAATCCACTAAATCGAACAGCGTTTGTTTTCGGTCTATGGTTATTTTGGATTCGGTTCCATAGAAAAGCTGTATGGCGATAAATGCTACTCCTGCTAAGGCATAAATCCAGTATACGGAAAAACCTCCTTTCTTTTTGTTGTCTGACATAACTTCTTTTAATTTAATTCGGGAATATCGGTTCGTACCGCATCTGCCCAAAGTTCTTCAATCTCATAAAAACTCCTTGCATCTTTGTAAAAAACATGAGCTACTACATCAATATAATCTAAAAGCACCCATTCACTGTTTCTTTGTCCCTCAATATGCCAAGGCTTTTCTTTAATCGTTTTTCGGGTATAACGCGTGATGGCATTGGTTATACCATCTACCTGCGTTGAGGACTCTCCTGAACAGATAACAAAAAAGTCACAAACCCTGCTTTCCAAACTTCTTAAATCCAAAACAACGATGTCCTTGGCTTTGTTTTCCTGCATCCCTTCGACAATGCACTTACTAAGCATTTCGGAATGTTCTAGTTCAATTTTCTTTTTTGCCATGAATTGCTTTAAGTTACAAAGCTAAGTCTAAATTTTAAATTTACCTTTGATTTATTATTCGTATTAAAACCCTATGTCATTTTTCGGATGCGTCATTCATCGTTTGGATTCCATTGATTCAACGAACAATTATGCCAATCAACTCATCGAACACGGTTTGGCAGAAAATGGCACAGTTGTCATTGCGGATTTTCAAACAGGTGGCAGAGGTCAGCGCGGAAAACAATGGTATGCAGCAAGAGGAATGAACCTAACCTGTTCCTTGGTATATTTTCCTGCCAATTTGTCGGTTAATCGAATGTATTTGTTGAATTGTTGGGTTTCTATCGCCTTAATTCAATTGCTCAAGCGTTTTAACATTGAAGCCAAAATTAAGTGGCCCAATGACATATGGGTGGGTTCAAATAAAATCGCAGGGTTGCTTATTGAAGCAGTTGTTCAAAGTACAGACGTCAAGTCGGCAACGATTGGCCTCGGCTTAAATGTTAACCAAAGCAATTTTAAGGACATCAATGCTACCTCGGTCCTCCATGAAACTGGGGTAGTATGCTCCGTGAATGAAGTTTTGCAGCATTTTTGTTCCATACTTAATGAAATGCCTTTCAATTCGAATGATGAACTGAAATTACGCAAGATTTATATCAACAACATGTTGGGAATCTCTGAGTTAAAGGTATTTGAGGTAAACGGTGAACGTTTTCAAGGCAACATTCAAGGGATTTCTACAGAGGGGGCGTTAGAAATGTTGGTAGACGGGCAACTTAAGCAATACGTACAAGGTGAAATTACCCTTGTTCCTCTAGGCGCTTCTTAAGGTTTTGTCCCATATCATTGAAAAGTGCAGTCAACGGGTTTTTTGCCAACATGGCTACCATAGCTGGAGCCTCGCCGTTAAAACGAAGATAGCCTTCAATTCCTCCTTCAATGGATTTTACAGTAATCTGCAAAGTGAATGGAAATGGCGCTTTGGATCCGCTTTTGTATAAAATTCCCTCTTCATGTTTTTCTTGAAACATCAAAGAAATTACGATGCCGCCCTGTACTTTGAATTCGCAACGTTGTTCGTCGGATTTGAAATCTGAAACCCTTTCTTTTGGCAATAAAAACTCGATGTTAGCGGGCTGGCTCAGAAAATCGAATGCCTCTACTAACGAACATTTAACTACTAGGGTGTCGCTTTGAATGATCATGCTTTGGGGGTCCATGTAGAAGGCAATTCCCTCCATTTCTTTAGGGCTTCTAAATCCGTCTCTCGAATGTAGTCTAAGGCCAAAGCTTGCTCGATCAAATGGTCGTAATCAGAAAGGGTAATGAAAGGACAAGAGGCCTCATCAAAAGCTACTTGAGCTTGATCAAAACCATACGAGAAAATAGCCAATAAACCGCGTACTTGAAGCCCTGCGTCTTTAAGTGCTTGAACTCCTAATAAACTGCTCCCACCAGTAGAAATTAAATCTTCTACAACGACCACTTTTTGACCAGCTTCATAACTGCCTTCGATGAGGTTACCTAACCCGTGCTCTTTCACATTGCTCCTTACATAAATGAAGGGGATTCCAAGCTCTTGAGCGACTAATACCCCTTGAGGTATTCCACCGGTAGCAATTCCTGCAATGACATCCGGTTTACCGTATTCTTTGTCGATGATTTCAGAAAATTTTTGTCGGATAAAAGTTCGAACCATTGGAAACGAAAGCGTCTTACGATTATCGCAGTATATGGGAGATTTCCAACCAGAGGCCCATGTAAAAGGATTCTCCGGCTGAAGTTTTACCGCTTTTATTTTCAATAACTCACCAGCAATGCGCATTGCACTATCTTTGTCGTAAACCATGGCGCAAAAGTATTTTGTTTTTACCGAAAATAAATGCCTCGTTTTTTTGAGTTATCAACAAGATTGGGAGCAAAGTGATTGGAAGAAGAAAGATCTAAAAGCTGAGAAAATATGGCAATTGATTCATTCTCAAACAAATGAGCAATTTGACCTTGGAATTCCTTTCGAGGTTTTTTGTAGTGCTTTCAAAAGGGTTGTTGCTGCAGGAGGAATTGTTTGTTCCGGTAACAACCTGCTAATGATTTTCCGTAACAATCAATGGGATCTTCCAAAAGGGTGGATGGAATCGGGAGAATTTCCGATGCAAACCGCGCTACGAGAGGTTCGCGAAGAATGCGGTCAACTGGATTTAACGGTTAAAGCAGAGGTTCCCTTAATAACCTATCATGTTTACCCGGCTAAAGGAAAATTCATTTTGAAAGAAACCCATTGGTACAGAATGCATGCGGCAAGTAACTATCAGTTAACCCCGCAACGCAATGAGGGCATCAGCAAAGTTGAGTTTGTTCCTTTTGAAAAAGTAAGCGAACGTTTAGAGAATAGTTATCGTATGATCCGTTGGATTTGGGAGTCATTCCAAAGACAAAATGAATTTATTGGTTAGTTTTGCGTAAAAATTAATCATGAAGCATTCCTTGTTTGCCTTATTAATGTTCGCACCCATTGTTCTATTCAGTCAAAAAACGAAAAAGCCTGTTTTAGCATTTGATGCGGTGGAAATTGTACGTCAGGATATTCCCTACGACGCTAAAGATTTGTTTGTCTTTACCTTCAAAAACAACGGCAAAGAGCCAATTAGGATAGTATCGGTGCAAACAAGTTGTGGATGCACAACGGCTGATAAACCCATCGATGCCATAGCCAAAAAAGCTCAAGGACAGATAAGTGTTTCCTACGATACAAAACGTGTTGGGGAATTTGTCAAGTCCATTACCGTGACTCCAGATGTTGGAGAACCAGTCGTTTTGACCATACGCGGGAATGTGCTTCCTCAAAAAAATTAATGTACGCCCCGTAAATCTCACCTCATTTTATTTGCCAATATGGAATTGCCAAAAACATTTAATCCCGAACCGATCGAAGCAAAATGGTACCAGCACTGGATGGATCAACAGTACTTTCGTTCCGTGCCCGACCACCGAGAGCCTTATACTGTTGTGATTCCTCCCCCAAACGTTACTGGGGTATTGCATATGGGCCACATGCTCAACAACACCCTTCAAGATGTGTTGGTTCGAAGGGCTCGTATGCTCGGTAAAAATGCCTGTTGGGTTCCGGGAACCGACCATGCCTCGATTGCAACCGAGGCAAAAGTGGTGCAAAAATTGAAACTTGAGGGAATCAATAAATCAGATTTAAGCAGAGAACAGTTTTTGGAACATGCCTTTGCTTGGAAGGATAAACACGGAGGCATTATTCTCGAGCAATTGAAAAAATTAGGGGCTTCTTGCGATTGGGAAAGAACTCATTTTACCATGGATCCAGATTATTCTAATTCGGTTATTCAGGTTTTTGTGGATCTGTTTGAAAAAGGAAAGATTTACCGGGGGGTTCGAATGGTTAATTGGGATCCTGAGGCTTTAACTGCGGTCTCAGACGAAGAAGTGATGTACAAAGAGGTTAATTCTCGACTTTATTTCGTTCGATATAAGTTAGAGGGGAGTGAGGACGATTGGCTAACCGTGGCAACTACGCGCCCCGAAACCATTTTAGGCGATACCGCAATATGTGTAAACCCAGAGGATCTACGCTATGCAAACCTTGTTGGGAAACGCGTTCAAGTTCCGATAAGCGGTCGTTGGATTCCTGTGATTGCCGATGCATATGTGGATCCGACGTTTGGAACAGGTTGCTTAAAGGTTACTCCAGCTCATGATATCAACGACTATGCTTTAGGAAAAACACACAACCTAGAGAGCATAGATTTGTTCAACGATAACGGGACATTGAATCAGAATGGTATGCATTATCAAGGCCTTGATCGGTTTGAGGTTCGCAAACAGATAGCTCATGAACTTAAGGATAAAGGTTATTTAGTGAAAACTGAAGATCACTTGAATAAGGTAGGCTTTTCGGAAAGAACCAATGCCGTTATTGAACCTAAACTGTCCCTTCAATGGTTTTTGTCCATGGAAGAATTGTCCAAGCCCGCTTTGGAAAATGTGATGAACGACACCATTAAATTTTACCCCGAGAAGTTTAAAAACACCTACCGACATTGGATGGAGAACATCAAAGACTGGTGTATTTCTCGACAATTATGGTGGGGACACCAAATCCCTGCATGGTATTTCGGACCTGGAACGAACGATTATGTAGTAGCCAAGAATGCAGAGGAAGCACTTAAAAAAGCAGAGCAAAAACTTGGCAAACCCTTGAGCATTCATGACCTTCGACAAGACCAAGACGTACTCGATACTTGGTTTTCAAGTTGGCTTTGGCCTATTTCTGTTTTCAAGGGATTAACTGAACCAAAGAATGAAGAAATTTCCTACTATTATCCAACGAATGATTTAGTTACAGCCCCCGAAATTATGTTTTTTTGGGTTGCAAGAATGATTGTTGCTGGTTATGAATATTTGGGCAATTTACCGTTTCGAAACGTCTATTTTACGGGGATCGTTCGTGATAAATTAGGTAGAAAAATGTCGAAGTCTTTGGGCAATTCTCCGGATCCCATCGATTTAATTAAGCAGTTTGGAGCCGACGGGGTCCGAATGGGAGTTTTGATTTCGTCTCCTGCCGGTAACGACCTGCCTTTCGATACTTCTCAATGCGAACAAGGAAGGAATTTTGCCAATAAGATTTGGAATGCCTACCGATTAATTGCCGGTTGGGAGGTTCGAGACTTCGACCAACCAGAGCACGCCAAAGTTGCTGTGGATTGGTTTCAAACTAAATTGGACGCAACCATACCGGTATTAAATAACCTATTTGATAAGTTTCGTATTTCAGAGGCCTTGATGGAGTCCTACAAATTGGTTTGGGATGATTTTTGTTCTTGGTATTTGGAAATGATTAAACCGGGTTTTGAACAACCCGTGGACCAAAAGACGAAAGAAAGCACTATCCTGTTTTTTGAGTACTTGATGAAAATTCTCCACCCTTTTATGCCTTTTGTAACGGAGGAAATTTGGCATGCATTAAAAAGTCGACCGCAAGGCGAGGATGTGGTTGTTAGTTCTTGGCCAACGTCCAATTCAATGAATACAGAAGTGTTGGAGCGCATGCAAGTTTCGTTCGATGTGATTACGGGTGTTCGAAATTTTCGTAAAGAACAGTCCGTAGCCAATAAAGTAAAACTTACCTTGAATTATGTTGGAGATAAAGGCAATATTATACCTTCGGTTATTCTTAAAATGGCCAATTTGGTCAGTTTTTCAAGCATAGATAATCCCCCAATCGGGGCACATTGTTTTATGGTTCAAGGGATTGAGTATTTTATTCCATTTGGTGAAATGGTCGATATTGAGGCGGAAAAAGAAAAAATCAATTCTGAACTGGTTTATTTGCATGGGTTTCTTGATTCCGTTCAAGTTAAACTTAAGAACGAGCGTTTTGTGAATTCTGCCCCAAAGCAAGTGATCGACAACGAAATCAAAAAGGAATCTGATACGTTACAAAAAATTGCTCTATTGAACGATCGCTTAACTCGTTTAGGATAATTTCCTAAATAAACGCGAATTCAACCCTTCGGTTGCGTTGTTTTCCGCGCTCGTTTTCATTGCTTTCAGCGGGTTGGCTTTCCCCTTGAAACTCAAAAATCATGCGGTCTGGCGAAATTCCTAATGCTACCATGTGTAGAAAAATCGCATTTGCGCGATTTTTTGATAGGCTCAAGTTATATTCATCGCTTCCGTCCGCATCTGTATGTCCAATGATTTTCAATCGCAAATCGCTATGGCTATTCAGAATCCTCGTTAATTTTTCCAAATAAGCGAAATAGGTGCTGTCTATTTCATAACGATCCACATCAAAATAAATCGGAATGAATTGAAAACGGGCGAGTTCCTTCATGCGCTTGGATTTCGCAGGGACATTCAGCTTTATTCGATAAGCCATGGCTTGAGCACCAATTTTAGAAAGTGAATTTTCCTCGTTGAGATTGTACGGACTCTCATCCCATTCCAAAAACAACTTAAATCGATGAAAAGCACTTCCTATACAATTTAAAGTGCCAACGACATACTCACTCGAGTCATCGTAGTGAAAAGTGAATTCAAACGGAACGGATTCAAAGCCTTTGGATGCCAATTGTGCTTTAGAGGAAGATTTAAGGATGAAATGCTTCTTTTTTTTATAGGCCCCCGTAACCTCATATTGACAAAATCCTTCCGGGGTGTCGATGCGAAAAATCCCCGTTGCATGACCGTTAATACCTTTAATCTGCAACAATGCTGGATGACTTTTCGTGAAGAGCGAGTCGGTGATGATGCCGCTCCAATTGCCCGAGATTTTAAAAGACTGTCCGAACAATTGACTGCAGCAACAAAAAAGTATTAGTGTAGCAATTCGCATACCGCACAAACGTAATTAAACTATTTTGGTTATACTTTGTTTGAAGGTAAATTCAGTTATGAAAATTATATTTGTATTAATGACGATCGCAGGGTTCATGTTAAGTTGTGGAACCAGTAGACGAAAAGACATCCAAAACTCACCCTCATCCATTTCAGCACCCATGGAGAAAAAGTCAATTCATGAATTCACGGTAACCGACATCGACGGCAATCCGTTTTCCTTCCTTACCTTGAAGGGTAAGAAAATTATGGTGGTCAATACGGCCTCAAAATGTGGGCTTACACCTCAATACAAAAGCCTGGAGGCTTTGTATCAGCAATTCAAGGATTCAAACTTTGTAATCATTGGTTTCCCTGCCAATAATTTTATGGGGCAAGAACCAGGAAGTAATGAAGAAATTGCTGCTTTCTGTGCCAAAAATTACGGTGTTTCTTTTCCTATGATGTCGAAAATTTCGGTTAAAGGAAACGACATGCATCCCGTATACCAATTTCTGACCTCCCTGAACCAAAATGCCCTTCAGGATAACGATGTTAAATGGAATTTTCAAAAATACCTGTTGGACGAGAACGGGTTTTTGGTGGGAGTAATTGACCCTTCCATGCAGCCCGACGATCCATCCATTGTTCAATGGATAAAATCAAAGTGATCCGGTTAAATTATTGTTGATAAGTTAAGGCTTTCAAGCATTTTTTGATTCTTATTTTTTCGCCTATTTCGCTATTTTTGTTCTTCGATTTTTTAACAGAATTTAAAACGAAGTTAACACATGAGCGAAGCGGAAAAAAGAGATAATTATTCAGCAGATAACATTCAAGTTCTTGAGGGCCTGGAAGCGGTTAGAAAGCGACCTGCAATGTACATCGGCGACGTAGGCTTGAAAGGCTTGCATCACTTGGTATATGAGGTAGTAGACAACTCCATTGATGAGGCACTGGCTGGCTATTGCAATAAGATCGATGTTTACATCAACGAAAATAATTCCATTACGGTTATTGACAACGGTCGAGGTATACCGACGGCCATGCACACCAAAGAGAAGAAGTCCGCACTTGAAGTGGTCATGACGGTTCTTCACGCAGGAGGTAAATTTGATAAAGACACCTACAAAGTTTCCGGCGGTCTTCACGGCGTTGGGGTATCCTGTGTAAACGCCTTGTCCACACAGCTCATTGCAACTGTTCGTAGGGATGGAAAAATTTTCCGACAAGAATACAACATCGGAAAACCACTTTACGATGTGCAAATCATTGGCGAATCTTCCGAAACTGGAACGGAAGTAACGTTTCAACCGGACGCTTCCATTTTCGATTATACCGAGTACAATTACGATACTTTGGCCGCGCGCATGCGAGAATTGGCGTTTTTGAATAAAGGAATTACCATTTCCCTGACCGATAAACGAAATGTAGATGAAAACGGAAAATCGTTTTCAGTAAGTTTCCATTCCGAAGGCGGACTCAAAGAATTTGCGCAGTATTTGGACCGAAACCGAGAAGCGCTCATCAACGATGTCATTTATTTCGAAGGGGAACGTGAGGGTATTCCTGTAGAAGTTTCTTTAACCTACAATACCTCCTACACGGAGAACATTCAAGCCTATGTGAACAACATCAATACCCATGAAGGCGGTACGCATTTGTCCGGTTTTAGAAGGGGATTAACCAATACCTTGAAAAAGTACGCTACCGATAGCGGTATGTTAGCTAAGGAGAAAATTGAAATCGACGGAGATGACTTCCGCGAAGGGTTAACCGCGGTAGTTTCCGTGAAAGTTGCAGAACCGCAATTTGAAGGACAAACCAAAACCAAATTAGGCAACCGTGAAGTTACGGCCCCAGTTTCTCAAGCCGTTTCCGAAATGCTTAGTGCGTATTTGGAAGAACATCCAAGCGAGGCCCGTTTAATCGTGGAAAAGGTGATTCTTGCCGCTCGCGCTCGTCATGCGGCACGCAAGGCACGCGAAATGGTCCAACGCAAGAACGTTCTGGCAGGAAGCGGTTTGCCGGGTAAATTGGCCGACTGTTCTGAAAAAGATCCTGCCATGTGTGAAATTTACTTTGTCGAGGGAGATTCAGCAGGGGGAACCGCAAAACAGGGAAGGGATCGCCATTTTCAGGCCATTCTTCCCCTACGTGGTAAAATATTGAACGTTGAAAAAGCCATGCAATACAAAATCTTTGAAAACGAAGAGATTAAAAACTTGTACACGGCCTTGGGGGTTCGAATTGGAACCGAAGAAGATTCCAAAGCGTTAAACCTCGAAAAACTTCGCTACCATAAAATCATCATCATGTGCGATGCCGATGTGGACGGATCACATATTGAAACCTTGATTTTGACCTTTTTCTTCCGTTACATGAAAGAACTCATTGAGCACGGTTATATTTACATTGCTACACCGCCTCTGTACCAGGTTAAGAAAGGTAACAAGTCAGAGTATGCATGGAACGATGATATGCGCGACCGATTAATCATGGAACTCAAAGGAGGGGGTAGCGAATCTTCGGTAAATGTACAGCGTTATAAAGGCCTTGGTGAAATGAATGCAGAACAGTTGTGGGAAACTACAATGAACCCGGAGTCACGTACCTTGCGCCAAGTTACCATTGAAAATGCCGCAGAATGCGATCAGATTTTTTCCATGCTCATGGGCGATGATGTTCCCCCTCGAAGGGAGTTCATTGAACGAAACGCAAAATATGCGAAAATAGACGCTTAACAAAAAAGCCCTGACGAAACCGTCAGGGCTTTTTTAATGCATTTTATACTAGGTTATCCAACAAGATCTTGATAGGCTTCCGCATCCATTAATTGATCCAATTCAGCAGGGTCGCTGACGCGAACTTTGATCATCCATCCCTCGCCGTATGGGTCTTTATTGACAGCCTCTGGATTTCCTTCCAATGCCTCATTCAACGCTAGGATTTCACCGCTAACAGGCATGAACAAGTCAGAAACGGTTTTTACCGCTTCAACGGAACCAAAAACTTCGTCTTTACTTAAGGTTTCCCCAACAGTTTCTATCTCAACATAAACAATATCCCCCAATTCGCCTTGTGCGAAATCGGTTATTCCAATAGTTGCTACATCGCCTTCGATGAGAATCCATTCGTGTTCTTTGGTGTATTTTAAATTAGTGGGTACGCTCATGATTTCTTTTTTTACAAAAGTAATATAAAGTAATGATTCTCAACGAAAGCATCGAAGTTTTGTATTTTTGTGCTTATGACCAGTGAACAGAATAAGGATTTAGAGCAAAGAATTCAAAAGATTTTCGTCTACTTAAAAATTGCCGAAAAAACTCAACAATTAAGCGAAGAAGAATTGCGCACACAAGACCCATCTTTTTGGGACGATCCAAAGAAAGCCGAGGCGCAAATGAAAGTAATTCGAGGATTAAAGTACTGGGTAGATGGATTCAAATCTATCCAATCTGGTTACGATGATTTACAAGTACTCATCGAGTTTGAAAAGGAAGGAGGTGCTACTTCACAAGAAGTAGAAGAACAATATTCCTTTTTAATCAATAGGGTAGAAGAGTTGGAGTTAAAAAATATGCTTTCCAACGAAGAAGATTCATTGAGCGCGGTTATTCAAATCACTGCGGGTGCAGGTGGAACGGAATCGTGCGATTGGGCATCCATGCTAACCCGCATGTACACCATGTGGGCGCAAAAACAAGGTTATAAAATTGCCGAATTAAACCTTCAAGAAGGAGATGTGGCCGGAATAAAAACGGTTTCATTAGAATTTGACGGAGAGTTTGCTTTTGGTTATTTGAAAGGGGAGAATGGGGTACACCGTTTGGTGCGAATTTCTCCGTTCGATTCCAACGCAAAACGCCACACCTCTTTTGTTTCGGTATATGTATACCCGTTGGTGGATGATAATATTGAGATCAACGTCAATCCGGCGGATATAACGTGGGAGACCTTTCGATCCGGTGGAGCAGGAGGTCAAAACGTCAATAAGGTTGAAACTGCCGTGCGGTTACGACACGCTCCTTCAGGCATTATCATTGAGAATTCCGAGTCTCGTTCCCAGTTAGCGAACAAGGAAAAAGCCATGCAGTTGTTAAGATCGCAATTGTACGAATTGGAATTGCGCGAGCGAATGGAAAAACGCAGCGAAATTGAGGCGGGAAAAAAGAAGATCGAGTGGGGTTCGCAGATTAGAAACTACGTGATGCACCCCTACAAATTGGTCAAAGACGTACGAACAGGGACCGAAACTTCCGATGTGGAAGGTGTCATGAACGGTGACTTGGACACCTTTCTAAAATCCTTTTTAATGCAATACGGTGGTTAAAGATAGGGGATGATTTTTTCCAAACCGATACCGCGCGAACCCTTTACTAAAAGGGTGGTTTCATGGATACTTGATAAAATACCGCTATCTATAAGCTGCTGAACGTTCTCAAAGTGATTCGAAAGTGCAATTTGACCAAACTCTTTACCTACGGTGATGAAAGGAAGGTTGGCGCTTCGGCAAGTTTCGAGGGTTTTATAATGTTCTTCGTTCGAAACCTTCCCTAATTCTAACATGTCGCCTAAAATCGCTAACTTTTTGTTTGCCTTCATGCGTTCGAAGGATGAAAGTGCAGCGTTCATGCTGGACGGATTCGCATTATAGCAATCTACGATTAACGTGTTTCGTGCGGTTTGTTGCACCTGGGAACGGTTGTTGGTGGGAATGTAGGTGCTTAGTGCATTAGCAATATTGTCATTGGAGACGCCAAAGTGCCTTCCAACGCTGACGGCTGTTAAAAAATTGAATAAGTTATAGGACCCTACTAAGTGGGTTTGAATGGGTCCAAAAACGCCCTCTTGGGTTTTATAGGTAAACGAAAGAAAGGGATTCAGTTCATGGATTTTTCCTAATACTTCCGCTTCGTTGTGGGAAGAATAGGTATCAAGTCTTAGGTGGGGTAAATGCTCCATTAAAGTAGCATCATCGGCATTCACGAATAAAATACCTTGATGAGCAGATACTGCTTCGTACAATGCCAGTTTCGTTGAAAGTACTCCTTCAAATGAGCCGAATCCTTCCAAGTGAGCTCTACCTATGTTGGTAATGATACCATGAGTTGGAGAAGCAATTTCACACAGTTCCTCAATGTCACCTGGTCGGTTAGCCCCCATTTCAACGATGGCAATTTCGTGTTCTGACTGCAGTTGGAGTAGGGTGAGTGGTACTCCAATATGATTGTTTAAATTGCCTTGGGTGCACAAGACTTTATGGGTTGTTTTTAAAACTGCGTGCACCAATTCCTTAGTAGTGGTTTTACCGTTGCTGCCCGTAATTCCGATTACAGGGATATTGAATTTTTTTCGGTGAAAGTTGGCAAGGTTCTGCAGAAAAATTAACGTATTCTCAACATAATGGATGTTGATTCCGTTGCATTTCGTATAGTCTGAAGAAATAACATGTTTTGCACCTGAATCTATTGCTTTTTCAGCAAATTCATTGGCATCAAAGCGGTCACCTTGTAGGCAAATGAACATGCAGTTCTTCACGAGGGTACGTGTATCGGTGCATACGCCGCTTGTTTGGTAAAAAAGTTCAAATAAAGCTTGCATAAAAAAGTCCCGCCGAAGCGGGACTAAAGTTACTTAAAGTTACGGAAGTTTACCGTCGTTTACGTTTTTTATAGTTCATGTTGCGTTGGTCACCTAAGCGATCCATGGCACAACGGAACCCAATCGTAGCACTTGTTTTGTCTTGATCCATAAACCTACGATTACCTGCAGACAGCCAATACGCACGGTCTGCCCAAGAACCTCCCTTGTACACTTTTGACTTATCGGAGATCAAGGTAGTCGGCCAACCGGAAGAGGAAGGAGAGAGCACGTTGCCTTCTAGGTCACGGTTTTCATGTTCACTTTGGTATACGGTATTCTTAGCACTCAATCTTCCGGAGTTAATATCATTAATTCGCTTTTGATTGTTGTAGAAAATGGACGATTCTAAATCCCCGTCTAAGTAGTCAATGTAATCGTCTTTACGATAGTTCAATCGACCGATGTTCTCTTCTTCCGTTACATTTCTCCAACGTTGTTTACCTCGGGATTCTAAGGTGTATTCTGTTAAACCATTTCTTAAGGTAATTAACCAAGTGGTTATCGTTTGATCCACCGTATAATTTGGAAATCTAGTTGCTAAGTAGGATTTATCGTCATTTCCCGAAGGTTTTTCTTGATCAAAAACGGGTTTAAATTCACCGTCTTCCGGCGTTCCGTCATCCGCAAATCTTTTTAAATATACCCCTGCTTTTTCAATTTTACCTTTCGGGTCATTTCCAAACAGAGGGTCGTTTTGAATGACTTCCTTACTTCGAATATCAGAATTTATCAATTCAGTCATCGTTTTGGCTCCAAACAAGGCTGCTTCTACATAGGCAGATGATTTAACCGTATTTCCTTTGTTGTAAAGGTAAATTGCAGTGTCGAGGATTGCATTGATATCATCGAGTACTTGAAATTTGGCTTTATCTGACTCGGTATACATTTTGTTATTTGCTGTGTAGTACTTACTTAGGCTGTTAAATTTGTATTTACGAGGATCTTGATTCGAGTTGATCTTCACGCCCGTGGAAATGCTGTTAACGTAAGGATTGAAATCAGACTTGCTAGAAACTATCTTGAAAGGCATTCTAAAATACTCCGAGCCGATAGTAAAGATTAAACTTCCAGTATCACCAGGTGCAGGTGTGAATTTTGTAAATTCAATGGTGTAAATCGAATCCCCGTCCGATGGCCTAGCAACTCGGGTAGCACCCGGAACGGTACTTGTCCATGTACCTTTAGCCCCTTTGTTGGCATTGAGCAACGTTTGATATTGAGCAGCCCCTTTGAGGGATTTAACTTCAAATCGCATCGTATCTCCAACTGCTACATAATTATATCCGTTCGTGAGTTGATATTTACCATATGGCCCCCCCGGGGTGGCATTCACACTTAATCCCGATTGAAGGAGTGAATTTTGATTCATTTGATTCTGAAGGTTCGCAGAATAACTTGAAATAGGATCAAGTGAATTTTGAGTGTTGGCAAGATAAAGAACCCTAGCGTACTCATTCACGAATTCTTTCATTCCATATACGTCGTAAATATTATCTTTTGTTTTGACATATTTTTCATGCAAACCATCAGGTACCATCAACTTTGCTTGATACATGTTACCACGAAATGGCATAAAACCATCGGCTAAGTCGCTTGTGCTTGGACGATACGTATCCAAAACCCATTCGGAAACATTTCCGGCCATGTTATACAGACCAAAGTCGTTGGGCCAATAAGCATCAACATGCGTCGTAGCGTCTGCACCATCGTTCAAGGCTCCTGCAACGCCCATGTGATCTCCCGTTCCACGGACGAAATTAGCTTGTATGGTCCCTTGGAATTGTTCTTCATCGTAACGCACGTAATGTCCGTCCCAAGGATAAATCCTGCGCTCATCCACGTTCTCAGAATTCGCATCCAAATTCCCTAATAATCCAGTCGCTGCATATTCCCATTCCGCTTCGGTGGGTAAACGATAATTTGGAAGAAGAATCCCATCTTCCATGCGAACGTTTCGTTTACCTTGATAAAAATTACCATCATCGTTTACAGCATAAACTGGATCGAAGTCATTCAGTTGATATGGGTCTCTTGGATAAGTCTCTCCAGGCTTGGTTTTTGTTGCATTTCCATCTGTAAGCGTATATCCCGTACCTTTATACTTGTAATTGAGTTCGTCTTTTTCCGAGTTTAATTTACCTGACTCAATATTATATTGACCTGCTAAATAACTTTCAGTGTTGAACATGTTTTCGGGAGCACTAAATGTTTTTTTTGCTTTTTTGGCTTGATCTGGTGGTCCCATAGCTCCTAGATCTCCCCCATCTTCGATTTTATCCGCAAAATGCCATTTGATAATCCCTTGCTCAACAAGAATGTACTCGTTCACCCTGTCCGTTCTCCATTTGCAGAAGTCGTTGGCCTGCACCCAAGAAACTCCCACCACCGGGTAATCGCGGTATGCGGGATATCGGAAGTAATACTCCACAAATTTTTCACGGTAGGAAAGAGGGTCTCTCCAACAGTTAGTATCTGGCAACGATTTTTTGTAAATGTGCGGGTAGGTCTTATTATACACCCGTTTCATCCAGTACACGTATTCCAACCAATGGAAATTGGTAACTTCGGTTCGGTCCATGTAAAACGAAGAGACCGTGAAGCGGTTAGGACGGTTGTCGTTGTCTTCAAAGACGTCCTCTTCCGTTCTTCCCATGGTAAAAGTACCTCCCTCAATCATAACAAGCCCAGGGCCGGTTCTTTGTTCTTCGAAATTCGCTTTTTCAAAACCACCGTTTTGAACGTTGTTGTAATCCCAACCGGTAGAGGTGGAAGTTTCTTTCTGACATCCAGTGGCAACTGCCAAGGCGATGGCCAAAAAGGAAAACTTTGCAATCATTGAACGTTTCATACTTTTTTTATTTAGGCTCAATTTAAATACCGTTTTATTCATTCGTTACACTTAAAAGGAAGGACATGAAATTTTTCTAAAATTCTTAGGTTTTCTTCGGCACTTAATGTCCGTTTGAAAAGACACTTCGTGCGAACCACCTGTCAAACCATTACCCAATCGAGAAACGGTAAGATCGTAGCTGTATCCAATTCTAAATTTGTCCGCTTTCAAACCAATTATAAAAACCATGGCATCTTTATTTCGATACCATACTCCAATGTTTAAGCGTTCGTAATTTAAATAACCACCGATGTTTAATTCCTGAAAACCATTTTGATATTGGTAGATGATGGCGGGTTTAATGGTTGTGCCATCGGTGTACCTTCCCCTCCTTCCGATAGGAACAGTACCGCCAGCATGAATGGTAATTCGCATTGGAAGTTTACTCGTCCCGAGAATCATCGATTCATCGGGTTGGTTGATGTGATGTGCTGCAACACCCCCGTAGAAATACTTACCAAATAATACTGCTCCAGCACTTGCGTCAAATAATCCACGCTTTCCTCCTCTCGGAACATCACCCGTTTGGTAAATGAAACCCCTTCTAGGATCAATCATATCACCGAAGGTAAGTTTATCCCAATCCAAATATTTCTGAATGTAGGCCGCCCTTACGCCAAAATTGAAGGATAGTTTTCGATTGATTTTCAGATTGTACGAATAAATTCCCCCAATCATGGTTGTTGAAATGGTGCCTTCTGCTTGTTGGTCGTAAGTAGCTAAAAATCCCAGACCTCCTTTGATATCTTTAACATAACTGTCATAGGCTGCAGAATAAGTGACGTAATTTCCAGTGAGTTGAGGCCACTCATTACGGTAATTAAATGAAAAACGTGAACACCCTGTTGCACCTGAAAGAGCGGGATTTAAATATAAGGGATTAGAATAAAATTGTGTAAAGGTTGGGTCCTGAGCAACGGAATACATGCCGCGCATCACAAACAACATTAGAGATACAGCCCTAATTACAGCAGGTTTGGGAATAAAGCCGAGTTTTTTCACTATGCGCCTCTACGAATTTAAGTTAACTTGGTTACAAATATCGAAAATATTTTCAAATAAATAAAATGAACCTTCTTATTTATCGTTTCCTTTACCTTTGTAAACAATGACGACCTTTTTCAATCGGCTTATTGCATTCGCATTCTTTTGCTACCTAATGGGTGCTCATCGGTTTCAAGCCCAATCGTTTGAATATCAAATACCATGGACAGAACCTGCTTTCATGGTGCAAGATGGCGTGCATTACGCAGTTCCAACGATAGAATTTGAAATCCCTTCCAATGGTATTCCCAAGTTTTCGAGAGTTGAAAAGTTAAAGTCGGTCAATTTCGCTGCATCTTTCCAATTGATCTCTTTTGATCGTGTTAGCGCATCAGAAGAGTCATACTTAAAAACTATGGGTTTTCAGCCATCAGAAAATGTTGAAATAATGACTATTGTTACCCGCGAGGGGTCTGAACCTAGGTTGAGCGTTGTTTGTCAACCCTTCTTCTACAAAGATGGTTTGATGCAAAAGGTTTTATCTTTTCAGGTAAACTTGGCACCTCTTCCACCCAAGCCAATTAACAAAGATTTTGCTGCTACTTCGGTCCTTGGTCAAGGAAGTTGGTATAAAATGAGTGTCGCTACGGATGGAATTTATCGTATTGATAAGGCACTTTTGAATGCTTTAGGGATTAACACTCAAGGTTTAAACCCAAATCACATTCACGTATTTGGTAACGGTGAGGGCAGTCTTCCAGAACTTAATTCAATCCCTTATACCGACGATTTAGCCCAGAACGCTGTTCAGGTGGTTGGTGGTGATGACGGAGTTTTTGATGACGGAGATTATATCTTGTTCTATGGTTTTGGCCCGCATAAATGGTATCCAAATGGCAGTTCAGAATTTGAGCAGCGAAGGAATCCGTATTCTGATAAATCCTATTATTTCTTGTTGATTTCAAAAGATATTGTCTCTCCACAAGCGATTCAAGAAGTCGATTGGTCCATCGGCCTTGAACAGACACAAATTACGACTTATGATTATCGAGAAGTATATGAGAATGATTTAGTTTCCTTGGTTGGAGGAGGAAAGCGATGGTATGGTGAATTGTTCGATATTGAGCTCAGTCGCACATTCAATTTTGTAATTCCGTCTATTGTTAATTCATTTCCGGTAAAATTTAGGGTTTCTATGGCCTCCAATGCTTTAACGGGTTCAGGAACTGCCCAGAAATACAGCGTTGGAGCAACTCAATTGTTTCAAACCACGCTTCCAGTTGCACCGTACGATTTTAACCGATCGGTTGTGAATTTTACCCTGAATAACCCAAGTGCGAATATTCCATTGCAGATCAATGTTGTTCGAAACAGTCCTTCCACCCTGACCTATTTGGATCGGATTCTGCTCAACGGTCGCAGGAATTTGAGTTTTTTGGGAGGCCAATTCGGTTTTAGGAACTTGACCCAAACCGATAGTAATCAAATCGCGAAATATTCAATCGCCTCCTTTCCATCGTCGGGGTTCGTGTGGGACATTTCCGATAAATTCAATCCAAAGAAAATCAAAGGTTCTCTGGTGGGGAGTACTTTGGATTTTTGGTGCACCAACGTTTACCGTGAGTTTGTGGCCTGCAACGGCAGTACTTTCTTAACCCCGTCGCCGGTGGGTTCGGTTCAAAATCAAAACCTCCACGCGCTTCCACAAATTGATTATTTGATTGTTTCGCACCCTGATTTCATGTCCCAAGCCGAACGGCTGGCAGACCTTCACCGCACACAGGGGTTGGAAGTTGCAGTCGTAGATATTAACGACGTTTTTAATGAATTCAGTTCGGGGGCTCAAGACCCAACAGCCATCCGAAAAATGGCTAAAATGTTCTATGACCGTTCCCTACAAAACGGAAGCAAAATGCTGAAATATCTTTGCCTTTTTGGGGACGGTACTTATGATCCAAAAGATCGCGTGGCAAACAACAATAATTTTATCATAACGTACCAAGTGGATAACAGTGAAAATCATATTTCAGCCCTTGTTACAGATGATTATTTTGGTATGTTAGACGACAACGAAGCTTTAAACGACGGAGATTTATTGGATATCGGGGTTGGAAGAATTTTAGCGAGTACCATTGCTCAAGCCAAAGAGCAAGTAGATAAGATTGAACATTACATGTTGAATGGTTCCAAACTTTTCGCTGGGAATAATGAAAATTGTTGTTTAGATAACAATTCCGACATTACCTTCGGCGATTGGAGGACCAAAGTTGTTCAAATTGCGGACGATGAAGAAAACGGGTACTTTATAAAAAACGATACAGAGCCTCAATACAAAATACTGAAAAATAATCACCGCGAGTTAAATGTTGACAAGCTTTACACCGACAGTTATCCTCAGCAAGTTTCTGCGGGTGGTCAGCGATATCCTGATGTTTTCAACGCCATTAATGATCGTATAACACGTGGTGCTTTGGTAACCAATTATGTTGGCCATGGAGGCGAAGTTGGTTTGGCGGAAGAACGTGTAGTAACCATCCCTCAGATTCAGTCATGGCAAAATATCAATGCCTTAACTCTTTTTGTCTCTGCAACGTGTGAGTTTACCAAATTTGATGACCCCTCAAGGGTCTCGGCTGGTGAATGGGTCGCATTGAACCCAAAGGGAGGGGCAATTGCCTTGATGACCACCACCAGGTCGGTGTTTTTTGGGGTTAACACCAGCGTTGGTTTAGCATTTTTTAACCAAGCGTTTGAGCGAGATGTCAGCGGTTTGCCCCGTCGCTTTGGTGATATTGCCAAGCTTACAAAAAACGCTGCACTTTCCTCCGATAATAAACGAAGTTTCACCCTGATTGGTGATCCAGCATTAAGGTTGGCTTTGCCTCATTGGACGGTGGTTACAGATAGCATCAATGGAATGCACATAAGCCATATTGATACCTTGCAAGCGTTGAGTAAGGTAACCGTTAAAGGTCATATTACGGATTTAAATGGATCTTTAGCGAACCAATTCAACGGAACCATTGTTCCTACCATATTTGATAAAGTTAAGGTAGAGCAAACCTTAGGTCAGGATCCTGGATCGCCGGTGATTTCCTACGAAGAACAGCGCAATATCCTTTACCGCGGCAAGGCTAGTGTGACTAACGGTGAGTTCGAATTTAGTTTTATTATTCCCAAGGATATTACCCTTGCAAACGGAAGAGGGAAATTAAGCTATTATGCCTTTTCTTCCAATGTTGATGCTGTTGGCGTTGACACGACCTTTGTTATTGGTGGGATTAATCCAAACGCTTACTTGGACTCTGCGGGGCCTGAAATTACGGTTTATTTGAACGATGATCAGTTTATTGACGGTGGACTTACTGATGCAACACCGGTTCTTTTTTGTAAGTTTTTCGATGAAAGCGGCATCAACACGGTTGGCAACGGAATCGGTCACGATTTAACAGCTGTCTTGGATGACAAAACTGCAGAACCCATTGTATTAAACGACTATTATGTCGCAGAAATGGATACTTACAAAGAGGGCCGACTTAAATATCTTTTTTTCGAATTGGAACCAGGTCCCCATCAATTGAAGATAAAGGCCTGGGATGTCAATAACAATTCTTCGGAAACTTCTGTAAACTTTGTTGTTAAACAAAAGGAAGATCCAAAAATTCAACGTTTATTTAACTATCCCAATCCTTTCTCAAAATCCACTCAATTCATCCTGGAACACAATCAATCTTGCAGCTCCTTGGAGGTGCAGATTCAAATTTACACAATCAGTGGTAGGTTGGTTAAAACGTTGAACGAAAAGGCCGTTACTACAGGCTTTACCATTCGAGGAATTTATTGGGATGGCAAAGACGACTTTGGAGACTCTTTGGCCAATGGGGTGTATGTTTATCGATTAATCTATCAAAACGAAGAGGGTAAAACGGCAGAGGAGACTCAGAAATTGGTTATTTTAAATTAGGCTGTGCAATATTCCAGCTTGGATTCCGTATATTAGCGCCTTGTTGAACCATTTATGCAAAAATTTCTTTTACTCCTCGTTGTATTGGTGCTCGTAAATTATGGTTTCTCTCAGGCAGAATCCAATGATTTACAGCTAAATACCATCACCACCGCTTTACCCTTTATGGCGATAACACCGGATTCGAGAGCAGGTGGTATGGGCGAAGCAGGAACGGCTTTGAGTCCAAGCGCTACTTCCATTTATTGGAACACTGCAGGATTGAGTTTTTCTGAGTCAAACAGCGAACTTAGCCTTTCTTACACCCCTTGGTTGCGTCAATTGACCAACGACATGCACCTTTCCTATTTTTCAGGGTATTTCAGGTTTAACAAGAAGCATACGATTGCCGGGGCACTTCGATATTTTAGTTTGGGCGAAATAACCTTTACAGACGCTTCGGGGAATGTCTTACGAGACGACAAACCGAACGAATTTGAATTGACCGGTGGCTATGCATTTAAACTATCAGAAAAATTTAGTGTGGGAATCAATGGCAAATTTGCCTATTCAAACCTAACCGGCGGTTTAACCGTCGCAGGTGTTATGACCAAACCTGGGATGGTGGGAGCAGCAGATTTATCGTTCACCTATTTTAACGATAAAGCGAAAATCGGTAAAACCAAAGGTACATACACCTTTGCTACCACGATCAACAATATCGGTAATAAGGTAGCTTATTCCGTATTAGCGGAACGTGATTTCATTCCCATGAATCTCAAAATTGGAAATGCATTTCAAGCCAAATACGATGGATATAATACGGTTACTTATTCCTTGGATATTCAACGATTATTGGTTCCTACTCCGGCATTTTATGATAATATTAATGGTCAGGTAGTTATGTTGTCTGGACGCAGCAACGATGTTGGGGTAATCAATGGTATGTTGCAATCATTTTACGATGCCCCTGGTGTGGTTGCGAAGGATGAAAACGGTGATTATATTCAGAATGATGATGGATCTTACGAAATTGTTAAGGGTTCAAGATTTAAAGAAGAAATGGCGGAGATCAATATTGCCGGTGGCGTGGAATGGTGGTATAATGAAACGTTTGCCATTCGATCTGGGGTTTTTTATGAAAATAGGAATAAAGGAAACCGTCAATACCTCAATTTGGGGGCAAGTCTAAAGTATAATATGTTTGGGATTGATTTTTCGTATCTAGCTTCCTTGAACGGTCGCCAAAATCCATTGGCGAATACCCTACGGTTTACCTTGAGGTTGTACCTAGGAGATCGTCCAGTTAAAACAACGGAATAATTCATGCAATTGCGTATCGGTTTTGGAGTTGATGTTCATCGATTGGTGGAACAACGGGAATTGGTAATCGGCGGGGTTAAAGTTCCCTCCTCCTTTGGGGCCCTAGGTCATTCAGATGCGGACGTGTTGTTGCATGCCATTTGCGATGCGTTGCTAGGCGCGGTGAATTTGCGCGATATTGGTTATCACTTTTCAGATAAAGACCCAGCCTACAAGGACATCGATTCTCAAATCTTACTTTCGCGAACTTATGAAATGATCGCGGAAAGAGGCTACGCTCTTGTTAATCTTGATGCTACGGTAATTCTAGAACGCCCTAAATTAAACCCCTTTATTCCTGAAATGCAAAAGGTTATTGCACATATTTTAAGGGTAGATGTGGATTGTGTTTCGATCAAAGCGACTACCCATGAGAGCGTTGATTCCTTTGGACAAGGTGAAGCAGTAAAAGCTTACGCAACGGTATTAGTTCAGAAACACGCATAACCTCTTTTTTTAATTATCTTTGTTGAGCATGGAGAAACAGGTCATCCTAGATCCTCAACAGTTTGATTTAACCGTAACTCGGTTATGTCATGAATTGCTGGAACAACATGCTGATTTTTCCAATTCCGTTTTAATTGGTTTGCAGCCACGTGGCGTTCATTTAGTATCACGTATGCGTGAAAAACTTAATGAAATTCTTCCCACCCAACCTTTATGTGGGAATTTAGACATTACCTTTTACCGCGACGATTTTCGCCGGAGGGAAATTCCTTTGATACCAAGTGTAACCAATATTGACTTTAGCATCGAAAATAAAAAAGTGATTTTAGTGGACGATGTGCTATTTACGGGTAGAACAATTCGATCGGGACTAGACGCACTTTTGACCTTTGGGCGACCGAGCCAAGTTCAATTATTGGTCCTAATTGATCGTAGGTTTAAACGAGATCTTCCAATTCAAGCAGATTATATCGGTAAATCCGTGGATACCTTGAACCATGAACGAGTCCATGTAAGCTGGAAAAACATTGAGGGTGAGGATAGGGTGGAATTATACATAAAACATTCCAATGAATAATTTAAGCGTCCCACATTTACTGGGTATACGTGATTTAAACTTGACGGATATTCAAACCATTTTTAAGACGGCTGATGCTTTCAAAGAGGTCATCAATCGGCCTATTAAAAAAGTTCCTTCGTTACGCGACATTACCCTAGCGAATGTGTTCTTTGAAAATTCGACGAGAACTCGTCTTTCTTTTGAGCTTGCAGCGAAACGATTATCGGCGGATGTTGTGAATTTTACGGCCTCCAACAGTTCTGTTAAAAAAGGGGAAACCTTGATTGATACCGTGAATAACATTCTGGCAATGAAAGTGGATATGGTGGTATTAAGGCACGCTTCTCCTGGAGCAGCACTCTTTTTATCACAACATACCTCTGCAAAAATTATCAATGCGGGTGACGGAACACACGAACATCCTACACAAGCCCTTTTAGACGCTTACTCAATACGAGAAACATTGGGAGATTTAAAAGGTAAAAAGGTGGCTATCATAGGCGATATATTGCATTCTAGAGTAGCACTTTCCAATATTTACTGTTTGCAAAAATTAGGTGCTGAGGTAATGGTTTGTGGTCCTTCCACTTTAATGCCAAAACATATTCAACATTTGCAAGTTCATGTTTCAAATAACCTTAGGGAGGCTTTGCTTTGGTGTGACGTTGCCAACATGTTACGCATTCAGTTGGAGCGTCAAGAAACCGAGTATTTCCCAAGTTTAAGGGACTATACCTTGAATTTTGGATTAAGTCAGTCGATATTAGATTCATTGGGAAAAGAAATAGTGCTATTGCATCCAGGACCTATAAACCGCGGAGTTGAAATTACATCCGAAGTTGCCGATAGTCCTAATAGTATAATTTTGAATCAAGTAGAAAACGGTGTTGCCGTTCGCATGGCGGTAATTTATTTACTTGCCTCGAGTATTGAACGCTAAATTTGGTATATTTGGTAAAATTCCTGCCATGAGTTTCAAGATTGAAGTCCGAAACGATGTATTATTTGTCCATGTACTTGCGGAACGATTGGATACTCAGTCGGCTCCAGAATTGAAAGGGATATTCACATTCGAACAAAAGAAAGGGCTAAATAAAATGCTATTAAATCTCGAAAAAACAAAGTTTTGTGATTCTTCTGGGTTAAGTGCAATTTTAGTGGGTAATCGTTTGTGTAAGGACACCAATGGTACTTTTGCAATCAGTAACATACAACCTATGGTGCTAAAAATGATTGAGATTGCGCAATTATCATCCGTATTGAATATATATTCAACCATGGACGAGGCGTTAAAGGATTTTGAATAATTTTTCCGTTCACATCTTAGGGAGTTCTGCCGCCGTTCCAAGTTTGGAGCGTTCATGTTCGGGGCAGCTTGTTACTTGTAATAATCGAAGTATCCTGATCGATTGCGGTGAAGGCACTCAATTGCAACTTCGAAAATTTAACTTGTCGATACAGCGCATCAACACGATTTTAATTTCTCATTTGCATGGAGATCATTTCTACGGTCTTCCAGGGCTTCTCGGAACCATGAGTTTGCTTGGAAGGACATCAGGAATTGAAATTTTTGGCCCGCCCGAATTACATAATATTCTTCAAGTTATCTTCAATGCTAGCCAAACTCGATTGGATTTTCCATTTACCTTTCACGCGATTGAAAAGGAAGAAAAACACCTTATTTTTGAAGATGCAGGTTTGAGCATTTTTGCTTTTCCATTGCGTCACAGGATCAAAACATTTGGTTTTCAAATTGAAGAAAAGCACCAACGTTTTCCTTTAGATAAACGTAAATTAGAGCTTCATGCGGTATCGAATGAGCACCGAAAATTATTGGCAGAAGGATGCGACTTTCAGCGGATGGATGGAACCTGGATGAGGTTTGAAGATTTTGCTTTACCCAAACCCAAAGCACGTGCCTATGCCTATTGTTCCGATACTATGCCTTTTAAGGCGTTGACCAACTATTTGGAGGGGACCACGACCTTATACCATGAAGCTACGTTTCTTAAGGATCGTAAAAAAAGGGCCAATGAAACGTTTCATTCCACGGCGGAAGACGCAGGTTTACAGGCATTGAACGTAGGTGTAAACCACTTACTTATTGGACATTATTCTTCGAGATACTCCAATATATTGGAGCTTGAAGAGGAGGCAAAAGGTGTGTTTTCGAATACCACTGCGGTGAAGGATGGTGATTGTTTTTCTATTTCATAAACTTCAAAAGAATCCATCGTTTTTAACTTCTGGGCAATTTTATCCAGGTTGAGACGTATTGTACACCGATGAGAATTAACCTTATCTGTTTCACGCTATTTTACTAACCTACCTACCATGACCCATCGAAAGTGCTTAGAGTGTTCAGAGACGCTGCGCGGAAGAAAAGATCAAAAATTTTGCTCAGATTATTGCCGGAATGCTTACAATAACCGTTTGAACGAAGACTGTAATGCAGTTGTACGAAAAATAAATAGAATTTTACGAAAAAATCGTAGAATTCTTTCCGATTTGATGGAAAAGAATCAAAGGTCTCAGCCTTTGAATACCTTAATTGAAAACGGTTTTAATGTCAATTACCACACCGGAATTTATGAAACAAAAAAAGGCGATATTTACGTTTTTTGCTATGACCTCGGTTATTTGAAACAAGAAAATAACCGCTGTATTTTAGTGGAAAAATCAAGTTATCTATGTTGATTTAGGCGTTGTGCTTTCCTTTCACTTTTCGTACGCGAAAATAGTCGCTATCCTTTTTTGGGGCGTTTTTTAAAGCCTCTTCTTTGCTGATTTCCGTGAGAGCTTCATCCTTTCTTAGGAAATTGATTTCCTCGCTCATGAAAATTAATGGTTCAACATCGTCGGTATTAACTGCATTCAATTGATCCATGAATTCTACAATTTTACCCAAATCTTTTTTAAGATTTTCACGCTCCACACCTTCAAATTTTAACCGGGACAAGTGGCTTAAGTGGTCGATGAGCTGGTCGTCAATAATCATGGTTCAAAAGTACAAAAGTTTTGTCAACTTAGCCATTACTTATTCTAAGGCGCTTGCGATGGTAGCATAGCACTTTTCAAGGAGTTCGTCTTCCGTTAAAGCGTTAACTTCTTCGGCAGAAATCACGGGATGAATATGCACAACGGCTAATCCAGGGCGTGCAGGCCCTAGCCAAATGGTGGGTTCTGAAAACAATAGGTAATTATTGGTAAAGGTTAAGGGAAGAATAGGGGCTTCGAGTTGTTTCGCTAATTTAAATGCTCCGGCTTTGAATGGCAACATTTGAGGAAGATTCTCCGTTGGAAAAGTCGCTTCAGGGAAAATGGCCAAAGCATAACCATCTCGGTAGGCTTTTAAAGCGCCCATGAAGGCACGAGTTGATCTTGATTTATTGGATCGGTCAACGGGTACGTTCATATTTTTAAAATAGGTGCTTACGATCGGATAGCTCAAAATTTCACTTTTACCCATGAACATGAACGGATATTTTGGTAAAATAGAATACATGAAGAAAATGTCCAGATAAGATGTATGGTTTGCAACAATAATATAGGGTCCTTTAGGCAACGGTGCGTGCACGATTTTGCGCACGGGGTATAAACAACAAATGCGGAAGGCATAACTCCAAAAAATGAAAATTTTGAAGGCATGTTTTTTGGATTTCTTGAACGAAACGATGGTAATGAATAATGGAAAAAGCACGATCGCCCAAAAGAAGAAGACAATGGCAATATAGACTTTCCATAATAACGACAGTGAGCCCAAGAAATAACGCATTCTCAAATTTAAGCAATTCCCGGGGCTTCGTTGTGCGAAGATTGTTATTTTTGTCCAACCTTATATTATGCCACGAATATTAACCGGCATTCAAAGCACAGGAACACCTCATTTGGGAAACATTTTAGGTGCTATTATCCCGGCGATTGAACTGTCTAAAGTACCATCGAACGATTCCTTTTATTTTATTGCGGATTTGCATGCCTTAACCCAAATCAAGGATGCCGAATTACTGCGAAATAATACGTATTCTACCGCGGCTACTTGGCTCGCCTTTGGCCTTGACCCTGAAAAATCAGTCTTTTATCGTCAGAGTGATGTTCCACAAGTAGGTGAACTTATGTGGTACCTTTTGTCTTTTTTTCCGTTTCAACGGTTGACCTTAGCCCATAGTTTTAAAGATAAGGCGGATCGTTTAGAGGATGTTAATGGCGGTCTTTTTACTTATCCAATGCTTATGGCAGCGGATATTTTGTTGTACGATGCAACGTGTGTTCCTGTTGGGAAAGATCAGCTCCAACACCTCGAGTTTACACGGGATGTAGCCTCAAGATTTAATGCGAAAATGGGAGAGGTATTTGTTTTACCCGAGGAGAAAATTGACGAAACAGTTATGCTTATTCCCGGTACTGATGGTCATAAAATGAGCAAGTCGCGTAATAATACCATTGATATTTTTGAAGAGGAGAAGGCATTACGGAAACGTATAATGGCGATTGCTTCCGATAGCACACCACTTGAAGACCCCAAAAATCCAGATACGTGTAATATTTTTAAATTGTTTTCGCTTCTTGCCGAGCCCAAAGAAGTCTTGGAAATGCGACAAAATTATCTTTCTGGAGGTTACGGTTACGGACATGCTAAACAGGCTTTATTTGAGTTAATTTTATTCAAATTCCAAAAGGAACGAGCCGCTTACAGTTATTACATGACCAACACGGCAGAAGTAGAACAAATTTTATTGTTTGGTGCCTCTAGAGCAAAAGACGTCGCGGAGGGAGTTTTATCGAGGGTAAGGCACAGTTTGGGGTACCATAAATAGGTGCTTTTTTCATTTTTTTCAATTTTTTACCCAATAAAGGCTAACCTTTTTGATGTTTGTGCGTTAAGGGTGGACACAATTCACTAAAATTAAACTATGAGGCAGCTGAAAATTGCAAAGCAGGTGACAAATCGGGAGACAGCATCCTTAGATAAGTACCTACAAGAAATTGGTAGAGTGGAGTTAATTACCGCAGATGAAGAGGTAGAACTCGCGAGAAAAATCAGGGAAGGTGATCGGGCCGCATTGGAACGATTAACCAAGGCAAATTTACGTTTTGTCGTTTCCGTTTCGAAACAATACCAAAATCAAGGCCTAGCACTTCCTGACCTCATCAACGAAGGAAATTTGGGGTTGATTAAAGCTGCTGAACGATTTGATGAAACCCGAGGCTTTAAGTTCATATCCTATGCTGTTTGGTGGATTCGCCAATCCATTTTACAGGCCTTGGCAGAACAAGCAAGAATCGTGCGGTTGCCCTTGAATAAAATTGGTAATATCAATAAAATCAACCGCGCATTTTCTGAATTAGAACAGAAATTCGAACGTCCACCATCGGCAGAGGAATTAGCAGAATTCTTAAACTGCAGTATGGACGAAGTTAAGCAATCTTTAGCTCAAAACGGACGTCACGTTTCCATGGATGCACCTCTGGTTGAAGGTGATGAATCGTCTTCGAACATGTACGATGTCATGAGCGGCGAAGGGATGCTAACACCGGAAACAAACCTAACGATGGAATCGCTTCGAACGGACATAAAACATTCATTATTAACACTTACTCCTAGAGAAAGCGAAGTCATCTGTATGTTCTATGGATTGGATGGTAAGCCTGCTATGTCTTTAGAGGAAATCGGGGATAAATTTGACTTAACCCGTGAACGAGTTCGGCAGATCAAAGAAAAGGCAATTCGCCGATTAAAGCATACTTCGAAGAATAAAGCATTGAAAAGTTATCTTGGTTAATATGGATCAACGTCTATGCTAATTTTGATTTTTTTATAACGCGTATTTTCATAAAATTGATGAAGGAGTTCCATTAGGTGCTCCTTTATTTTTTTATCGGACAACGTTTTTTCATACTTGACTTTAATTTCTTGCTGGAATTTTCCTTGAAGTCGTTTTATCAGAGGGAATTCTGGTCCAATAACCCGTTCATGGAGTGTTTTTTTCAAAGCGTTGGATAAATCACTCGCAGCACGAACTAATAACGGTTCCTGCTCGTGTTTTAGGTTGATATTGATCAACTTATAGAAAGGGGGATACTGGTAATTCAAACGTTCCATGAGCTCTTGTTCGATGAATGAAATCGTTGCATTTTCAACTACAAGCTGCAGTATCCAATGGTCCGGATTTCGCGTTTGTATAACCACTTTTCCTTGATTATGTTTTCGGCCCGCCCGTCCTGAAACTTGGGTCATCAATTGGAACCCTCGTTCATAGGCCATAAAATTTGGAGCGTTTAACAGCTGTTCGGCATCCAAAATACCTACAAGTCCTACATGGTCGAAATCCAAACCTTTGGCGAGCATTTGAGTTCCAATTAAAATATCAATTTTGCGGTCTTCAAAGGATTGAAGGATTTCAGCATATTTACTTTTTGACCTTGTAGTATCAAAATCCATTCGTTCGATGTGCGCCACTGGAAACAAGGGTTGCAATTCGTCTTCGATTTTTTCTGTGCCAAATCCTTGCATTTTGATTTTATTACTGCCACAGGCACCGCAACTCCCCATGGGTGCCGATGAAAATCCACAATAATGGCATTTTAACATATTTACACCTAAATGGTAAGTAAGTGAAACGTCGCATTGATGGCATTTTGGAATCCAACTGCATACCTCGCAGGTCCAATAAGGGGTATAACCTCGTCTATTTTGAAATAAGATGACTTGTTCTTTTTTCGCTAACGTAGTCGTGATTTCCTCGAGCAATGTCGAACTAAAATGGGAAACCATCGTTTTTGCTTCTTTTTCTTTGCGAAGATTTGCCATTAAAAACGAAGGCAGTTTCATGCCGAGGAATCTTTCTTGCAAGTGAACCAATCCGTATTTGTCATCTTTCGCATTTTGGTAACTTTCCAACGAAGGTGTTGCGGATCCTAATATTACTTTAGCACCGAAGGATCTAGCCAAGTATATAGCAGCATCTCGTCCATGGTAGCGTGGAGAGGGATCGTTTTGCTTATAGGTTGCTTCGTGTTCTTCATCTACAATAACTAAGCCTAGGTTTTTGAAGGGCAAAAAAATAGAAGATCTAGCCCCTACAATCACTCTAAATTTATCCGAAAGATTGGCTTGTACCTGTTGCCAAATTTCGACACGCTCGTTTTGATTGAATTTTGAATGATACACACCGACCAATTCTCCAAAGTACTTTTGCAAACGTGAAATAAGCTGGGTAGTTAAGGCTATTTCGGGAATTAAGAACAGTACTTGCTTTCCTAAATCTAAGAAAGACTGAATCAAGTGCATGTAGATTTCCGTTTTTCCCGAACCTGTAATTCCATGCAATAGGGTAATGTTCTTCGTTTCCCAGCTTTTTTCTATCGAAAGTAAAGCGTTATGTTGTGCTTCGGTTAATTGAGGAAAAGGAGCGAGCGCATTCCCCTCTAGACCAAACCGGTCGATTTGAAGTTTTTCTTGAAGAATGATGCCTTTTTTCTCTAAGGTTTTCAGCACAGCTGTTGAAATGTTGTTTTCCAACAGCTTTTTTTTAGCTACATAGCCACCAGAAATGGTCGATTCTTTTGAGCATTGAAGAATTCTAAGCAATGCATCCAATGACCCTTTTAATCGATTGTTGGAGGCCATCTCGTCCAGGATTTTAGCAATTGACTCTCCACTGAGGTCGGGATTTATTCGAAAGAAAGTCTTGGTTTTTGGGGTATACCGTTGATTAATTTCTTCTTGAGTTATGACCAGTCCTTTATCGATCATTTTTTTCACCAAGAGTGCAATGGCATTGGTTTCGGTGATTTCGGCTAATTCGTTTAGTTCTATTTTCTCGCGTTCCGCAAGTGCGTTTAATATCAGTTCTTCCTTGGGGGTAAGTTGGCTCAAATTACCGTCGTAGTCGGGGTGTATTAGTACGACGGTTTCACTGGCAAGTTTAAAGTTTGCTGGGAGGGCCGCCGCCATTACATCTCCAATAGGGGCTAAGTAATATTCAGAAATCCATTGCCAAAAGTGGATTTGTTGCACTGAAATAATCGGTTGTTCATCCAATAGATAATCAACGTATTTCGCGGTATAATTGGACGGCGCTGTATTGTGAAGGTTTGCAATTACTCCGGTTATTCGTTTTTTTCCCCCGAAAGGGACAATTACGCGTTGCCCAATGCAAATTGCGTCATTTAATTCAAACGGAACTCTATACGTAAAAAGATTCCTAATTGGAACCGGTAATATTAAATCAACAAACCAGGTTGTTCGTTCATCCATCGTAATATTTACTGACAAGCATAGGGCTCCTCTTGATTCACCACGTTGTCACCAGGGTGGTTAGAGCAAAAGTATAAGAGACCTGTAATTGGACCTTGACACAATTCTTTCGTGGATTTTTTATCTATGGCTCTTACAAAGGCTTGAGCTGCATTGGTGAAGAAAGGACGGTAAAATTTTAAGGTTTGACGAGAGGAGAAAATTCCCACTACGCGTTTGCCGTTGCTCACCGTAAGATTGGTGTAAGTTGGTTTACTTTGCGATAATGACGAACTTGGTGCATTGACCACCATGTAATTGTATAGCTCTTCATGCCCACCCGTAATAACAAATTCGATACCTTCCAGCGTACGACGGTCAATTAGTGGGTCGTTCGTGACATCGTTTTTCATGTTTTCGTAAAACGTCTTACCATTCGCTGTAAAAGTTGTCGATTCTCCGGGCAGGATGGATCGTTCCCCTAGGTTCCATGTGTAAGAGTTACGAGTAGCGTTTACTCCAATATATTCGTTGTACAAAACATTTAGTTGGGTGTTTACGACAAAAGCATTTCCAAAGGTGTTAACGGCAGCAACGCCCCCGCTAAGGTATTCGCCAGGATTTCCTGCGAATTTGAAGGTGAAATTTTGAGTATTGGAAGGTGAGGATAATCCATTCACCAGGTTGGTTGTTCCTTCTACCATAAATTTCCCATTATCGATATTTATTTCTAATTTGTAGGTGGCATTAACGTTTAAAGAAGAACCCAATGCAAGTGGTGGGCCTTGTTGGGCTCCGTTGTTACCGGTTGTCAGTGTTTTAAAATAATACACTTTTTGGTCGGGAGAGTAAAATGCCCCATTACTGTTTTTATTGGAAACGATTGTATCCTTGAGAATCCATGTTCGTTTCAAGTCACCCCCCACGAATTCCTTGATTCGAGCATCAACGTTTTGAAAATAACTTGAGTCAGCAATTTTCGCAATGTTCACAGCATTTCCTGGACCGATAAATGCTCGAGTTATTTTGATGTAATGCAGGCTATCGCTCTGATCTAAAAGCCCATAAACAACGGCCGTTTCTTTATAATCACCAATGAGGTCGATTTTTTCATTACATGATATCAACCAAGCAAGACAACAGATTAGTAAAAAATAAGAACGCATTTATGGGTTGGTTTTTAATGATTTTGTAAAGCTCCCTTCAGCACCACGCTCCAACAGTTCTACCATGAAACACAAGGATTCTTTTCCTTGTTGTTCCCCATAGGCTAAATTCCAAGGAATAAAAATTCGGTATTTACCACCTACCTTCATTTTGGGTATTGCAAAGGACCAACCAGGAATTACTCCACCGTTTAGCGCCAATGGTACTGGTTCAATGTTCCCTTTGCCATCACCCTGGTAGGAACTTTGTATAGTGTCACCCAACGAAGAAGTAAGAATGTAGTGCACTTTTACATCATCCGTGGGGCCTGGATTGGGGCCCTTTCCGGCTTGAACGGTTTCCATGACTATTCCATTTTCAAATATTTCAACTCCTGGGATTGATTTAGCTTTGGCTAACATTTTATTTCCGTTCTCAACATTTAAACCAGTGATAAATTCAGACATGATAAAACGCATTGAGTTCAATTTGAGAACAGCGGTATCTCTTTTGTACAATCCATCCGCGAATCCTTTTTTCACCATGTTTAAGTTTACCCTGTCCAAGGCACCCAGTTTTCGAATGTCGTAAAAGAACGCGTATCCTGTCAATTTACCCATGCACATGGATCCTTCTTTCAAATAGCTTGGGTTAAAGTCTTGGTATGTGGGACCAAAAAGTCGTTGCAAAGTACTTAAACACTCTTGGGCGGGGGTTCCGGCTAAGTTAGCATTGAAACCTTTAATGATTTGTTCTTTGTCCAATTTCTCAAAAGACTCCGTTTTCGAGTCAGAAATGGTTTTGGCGTTCATTGCACCTAAAACATAGGATAATTTGTCTTTTTCGTTGGTGAAATTGACGGTATATTTTGCTTCCTTGTTACCACATGCGGTGACAACAAAGGCCAACAATAAAACGATATAAAAAAGCTTCATCGAATATTTTTAATAGCCACAAAGATAGTCAAATAATGCGGTATTCATCGGTATGCCTTATCGCATAAAATATATGGCATTGGCCACTTGTAATTTGCCGTTGTTCCAAAACCCTCTGAAAAGTGGGTTGTCGAAAAAATAAACGATTTTTCCTGATCCAATGGTGTAGGTTCCTACCGTTACCGCTCCTTGCTGCAGGTACTTTACCTTGTAACCTGCAAAACCTGCGATCCATGCATTTTTGTCTTGAATTTTTTGAACGATTTCCCCTTGGAATGGGTAAATATCAGCCGCAAGCCTTAAGGTGAAATAGGGTGCTTGATAGCCAAAAGAAAGCGGATGTGTGGTATCCATCTCGCATCGGTAAATTGCTCCAATGATGGATTCGCTGATGCTGGATCGTTCCATGTTTCCATAATTGCCCAAATCCCTCGAAAAAATAGGCGGTGTTTCTTCGGTAACCTTCATCCCGAAATCTGCCTCCATGAAATTGGCTGCCCCGGATCCCATGACAATGCAGGTTCCTCCTTGGCTGATCCATTGTTTAATATTTTCGTTCTGTTCGCTTCGGTATCCTTCTGGAACGAACAATACATCTAACTGACTCAAGGCAAAAGCATTGGTCTCACCGTCACGGAGTAATTGATGTTCAATACCTAATTGATCGTCCAAGAAGTGCCAAATCTCACCCACGGACAGGGAACTGCTTTCATTCGTGAATAATATGCCAATTTTCGGTTTTTGGATACTCTTAATGCTAGAAGAACCTAAATCGACCCCTTCATTGGCCCAGCCCGAAAAGATCGCCGAACCCTTGGAATTGAATTTATTTAAGACGCCCGGAACGATTTTCGCCAAGGATTTGCCATTGTTATCAGCCTTAAGTGCAAATAGGGTGCCCCGTTGGAAAACTCCTTCATCAATGATGATGTCTTTTTCGGTTACAGAGATACGAATTCCGCTGTCCAATAATGCATTTAGTATTTTTACGCTATTGAGGTTGTTCCATGGAATAGCGAATGCATAGGGGTCTGTGTTTTGAGGAGACATCGATGCTTGAGTTCGTTTACTTTGCCCCGAAAGAGCCACTAACTTTTGACTCTTGATGCATGGAATTCCATAGGCGTATGGAAGGGACCAAGCGGTTATGTCATAGGTTAGGGAATCGCTTAATTTCGTTTTTTGTTCGAATAGTACATTCACGAGATTTCCTTTCGCTTGATTGGTATGGATGACGACGTCATTTATTCTGATTTTTCGCATATTCTCAGAATTCATGAAATAATCGAATCCTTTTACATCGATTGATTCATTTTCACCAGCAATACTATAGTCTATTTTGTGTTGATCCAATAAATCAAGTAAGGATGTTAAGTTGGGCGAACTGCCGTCTAATACATAGGATTGACCTTTGCTCTCTTTTGACGGAGCATAGTATTTTTGAAATTCATCAATGAGTTTTTGATGGTAGTCGTTAGCGGTTTCAACCGTTGAAATACCGGCAATAATATGATGTTCAATACGTTCCTTTAGGGTGAGGGTATCGCCAATTCCTGTGATTACTCCAAGTCCTGCTCTTCCGGACCCGCCTTGTTCATACGTCATGCCTATTGCCCCATTAAATGTGGGATAGGTGTCGCCGTAAGATGGGTAAAGAAGATCAAATACCTCTTTGGAAAAATATAGCCATCCATTTTTATCGAAATACTTTGCATGGCGCCTTCCTATGTGGGTTTGAAAGGTTCGTTGCCATTCGGTAATTACTTCATGATAGGGTTCTGCAGCGGGAGGAAAGTAGTAGGGTTCGTTCATGCCTTGTTCGTGAAAGTCCACGTGCACATGGGGTAGCCATTGATTATAGACCTTAAGACGCTGTTGTGACTCTATTTGTGTTAACCATGCCCAGTCTCGATTCAAATCGAATAAGTAATGATTAGGACGTCCTCCTGGCCAAATTTCATCGTGTTCTGCACTTTGCGCATTCAACTGACCGCTTTTATTGTGGTATTGCTTGAAGTAATTTACATATCGGTCACGGCCATCGGGATTGAGGCAAGGATCCATGATAACTAGCGATTTTTCCAATAGTTTAGACTCCGTGGTAACAAGGCGGTAGGCGGTTTCCATGGCGGCTTCGGTACCGCAACTTTCGTTGCCGTGAACATTGTAACTTAACCAAACTATTGAAGTTTGTTCGGATTTATCGCCTGCGACGTGCTGGGTCCGTAGGTTTTCCAGGTGGTTGAGGTTTTTTTCTGAAGCCAAAAATACCAGCATCAGCGGTCGTCCTTCGTTGGTGTAACCGTAGGTTTGAAGCCTAACTTGCTTTGGATACAAGCCTTGAAGTGTTTCGAAAAAACGGACAACTTCATGATGCCTCGAGAAATCATTGCCCGAGTGATAGTAGGTATTTAAGGGAGAAGGAATAGGGATGAGTTGGGCAAAAACACCACCGCTTATGGACAATAAGGCTACAAATAAAAAGGATTTCATCGAAGTAAGAGTGCGTTAAAATTAAGCATTGAAGCCTTAAATTTAAAGCAATCCTTTGGTTCTAAGAAATTCGTCCAAAGACTCCAAATCCGAAAAAAGTACTTCACGCGCTTTACTACCTTGAAAGGAACCGATAATTCCCATTGCTTCGAGTTGGTCAACAATTCTTCCTGCTCTGTTATAGCCAAGTTTAAGTTTACGCTGCAACAAAGAAGCTGAACCTTGTTGGTTGGTCACAACAATTCGCGCTGAATCCACAAACATGGGGTCAATTTCGTCCATTTCAAAATCTCCTCCGCTTTCGCCTCCTTCAGGTACGTATTCAGGCAGGAGAAACGCACTCGGATAGGCACGTTGGTTGCCCACGAATTCGCAGATTTCTTCGACTTCTGGGGTGTCAACGAATCCGCATTGAAGTCGAATCATATCAGAACCTGTAGAAATCAACATGTCACCTCTACCTATCAATTGATCGGCTCCTGAACTGTCCAAGATGGTTCTTGAGTCGATTTTTGAAAGTACCCGGAAGGCAATACGCGCTGGGAAATTCGCCTTAATCATTCCCGTAATAACATTCACGGATGGTCGTTGTGTTGCAACAATGAGGTGAATACCAATGGCTCGAGCAAGTTGTGCTATCCGTGCAATGGGGTGTTCTACTTCTTTTCCAGCGGTCATAATCAAGTCGGCAAACTCATCGATTAACACAATGATGTATGGTAGGTAGCGATGTCCTTTTTCAGGATTTAACCTTCGGTTGATAAACTTAGCATTGTATTCTTTGATAGTTCTGACCCCAGCATTTTTCAAGAGTTCGTAGCGGTCGTCCATTTCAATACACAAGGAATTCAAGGTGTTCACTACCTTCGATGTATCAACGATAATTGCCTCTTCTTCGTTTGGAAGTTTTGCCAGAAAGTGGCGTTCAATTTTGTTGTAAAGGGTAAGTTCAACTTTTTTGGGGTCAACCAATACAAATTTAACTTGGGCAGGATGTTTTCGATAAAGCAAAGAAACAAGAATGGCGTTCAAGCCTACGGATTTACCTTGACCGGTGGCACCTGCAACGAGAAGGTGTGGCATTTTGGTTAGGTCGAAGGTATAGGTTTCGTTGGTGATGGTTTTTCCCATGACGATGGGCAATTCACCATCGAAGTTTTGAAATTTCTCGGAAGCGATAAGCGATCGCATGCTGACCATTTCCGGTTTTGAGTTGGGAACTTCAATACCGATGGTTCCTTTCCCTGGAATAGGGGCAATGATTCGAATGCCTAGGGCGGATAAGCTCAACGCGATGTCGTCTTCGAGGTTTTTAATTTTCGCAATACGAACCCCTGGAGCAGGAATAATTTCGTAAAGTGTAACCGTGGGGCCCACAGTAGCTTTGATCTTGGCAATATCGATTTTGTAATGGGAAAGCGTTTCCACGATGCGGTCTTTATTGCTTTCGAGCTCCTCCTTGGTCACCGAAGCCCCTCCACTTCCTCCGTATTCTTTGAGCAATTCAATCGGTGGTAATTGGTAGGATTCTAAATCTTTCGTCGGGTCGTATAGGCCCATAGAATCCGTTGGGTCATATGGAAGTTCTTCTTCTTCCTTGGCGGTTGATTCTGCTGGGATGACCTCTTCGATTTCTTCAATTTCAAATTCCGGTTCAGAAATAATCGTTATAGGGTTTTCTAATTCTTCAAAATCGTCTTGCAGGCTGTTGTCAAATTCTACTGGCTCGGAAATTTGTTCCTCCCTTAATTCATTTTCTTTGATGGAATTGACCACCGCCATCGATTGGTAGGGATTTACAACATCCTCATCCTCATCCTCTTCCTCGAGGTCAAAATAGTGGCCTTTAAGGTTTTTAGGTTTGATTTTGGCCCATAAGGACGAATAATCGGGATTAAATAATAGCGTGGTAATGGCGATAAGCAGAATGAGGTCGAAAAGCACCGTGGGTACGGAGCCAATCGTTAAGCAAAGCCATTCGTTGATAAAAAATCCAAAATTTCCACCGGCAAAATTGACGTAAGGATTAAAAAAACCGAGAAAAATGGAACCCCATAGCATGAAAGATAGGGTAATTAACGTGGTTTTCCCGAAGGGAAGTAATTCCCATTTACTGATCCATTTAAACCCTGCAATAAAACCGATCAAGCACAGGCCAATGGAAGGTATGCCGAAGGTGTTGTAAATGAGTTGGTGGCTGAACCATGCGCCAAATTTACCGAGCCAATTGTCGGGAGCGGTTATTGAGTTAGAGAAGAAGTATTCAAAAAATGAATATCCTGTCACTGAATCTTGGTCTGCTTTCCATGTTAAGAAATAGGAAAGACAGGCAAAAAGCACAAAAACGGAGAATAGGCAAATGAATAAACCGACGGAAACCACAAAGCGCCGCGATTTAAAAAAGGCAATCGTAGAATTTTCCTTATCCGAGGACTCTTTTTTGGGCTTAGCGGGCTTTTCTTTTTGCTTTTCTTTCGGGCTGGCTTCACGCTCCTTTTTTCGCGATGGACCGCTGCTAACGTATTCGGGTTCGTCGGCTTCAAAAGGGGTGAATTCGTTATCGCGCATGTATTCGTTAAAATACGAAAGTACACAAAGTGTTACGAGGCTTTTGTTGGATCATGTGTTTTCTTTACACAAAGGGGTGTTGAATAACCTTAGGGACGGGTCATATCTTCCATGAATTCATCCAAAGTGACCCGTTTGAAGCCATCCGGTACCATGAACAAGGTCAATGGGGTATCCTTGGGTGTAAATTCACTTAACGTATAATGGTAAACGCCTTGAGAAGTGGGTAGATAATATTCTACGACAAGTCCGGGAAAAGAAGTAAAGGCACTTCCGTATTTTGCCGCAACTTTTTTGAAGTAATAAAATTCAAACGTTTTGTCGATGTCTTTGAAGGTGACCAACAATTTTTTTGCTTTTATACCGCATATTTTTTTTGATCCCCTCTTTTTTTTGAAGGTATATTGGAGGGTGGTGTCTTGAAACTTACTGAAATCTGTCTTGACAGCAAATTTACCTTTCGAGGTTTCCAAGAGCAAGTAGGAGCGCTCAACACCTAGGTGTTTAATTAATTCCTGTTTACCCATTTGGGTGGAAAAGGTAATAACTTTTACGAGGCTGTCCTTGGCATAAATCAGAACGCTTTCTCTGACGGAATCTTGGGGGATAACGCGAACTGCTGAAAAAAGCAATTCTCCGGAAAAGGGTTCTTGGTTTTTTTGGGCATTTGTGGCTAATGCCAACCAAAATACTAAAAACAATAGGGTTAACTTCATTTGACAAAGGTAATAAACGAATTGATCCAGCTAGATTTGCTTTCGTTAGAAGTTTTTTGAGATGTATGATGCCAACCCTCTTTTTCTTAGGAATGGTTAATTGAAGCTATTCGATTAAATAGATTAGTTGATGCAGATTATGTTCTTTCAAAAAGGATATTTGATTAGACTACAATTTCTGTTGAGCGCCATTTTTTTTTGCGATTTACGCAACACAATAGCGTGAACTTACGGAATACATTTTTGGTAATTTCAAAAAAAAATCAACATTCGTATCATGAAAAATGTAATTTTTAAACTGTTGTGTGTAGTATTTTTTGTGGGTCACGGTATCAAAGGATACACTCAACACGATATTCCGCGTACCTACCTTGAGTGTAATGGTGGCTTAGCGATTCTAAACGATAACTGGAGCGGTGTTTTTCCAGGATTATCGTGTCTCATCGGACAACAACGTTTTTTCAAAGAAAAATATTTTTTTGAATACCAAGCAGGACTGTCTTTACCCTCCATTGTAACGGCAAAGTTAGGTGTTGGAGCAACTGGAAAAGTTTTTGGCGGTAGTTTGGGGATACGTGTGTTTCCCAATTTTGTTTTCGGACAAATCCATTTTAGATTTCGAAATGGTCAACTTAACTTCTCTGCTGAGGTGTCGCCTTTTTATAATGCTGATTTTTTTGAATTTGGACCCTCTTTTGGCGCTAACGCTATTTTTACCTGTGGATATCAGGTTGCAATAGGGAAGAGCAGGGTAAATAAAGACCCATCCAAGAAGAAAGATAAGGGTTTTTAAGGTCTTGATTTGGTTAAATTATACATCGTTTATGGGTATAAGGTAACGTGAAAGTGGTCGTCATGGCGGACGCTATGGCAACCTGCTTGAGCGTAGTTTCCGTGTAAATTAAACCGTTGTTGTAAATGTTTTTCTAAGAATATTTTGTCGTGCAGATTTCGGTCGAATATTTTTATTAATTCGGTTGATAATTCATCATTTAGTGGGTAATCAGTTCTAGGTATATTTCGGTACATGAAGGAGTACTGCCAATTTTTCGAATCACAATTACAGGGTGTGCAGGTTTCATCTGGGTTTGGGTCGACAGAGCTTCCGTATCCAAAAAATGTTGGGGTCTCATTCATTGGCTTACCATTTGCATCGTTGTAGATCAAAGCTATATCAGCTTTGGTTCCGTCGTGCGTAATGTGGGGTAAAAGACCCTCTAATATCCAGGTATTTTTTTTGCCAGGTATATTTACACTAAACGGATAATTGCAATCCATGTATTTTACTTTGAGGTCTGGATGTTTTTTTACGAAAGCTTCTGCAATGGTTTCTAACTTTGCCCTTCCTTCTGATTTGATGTAATTCCTTCCAAAAATGGCTGTCCAATACGTAACAGGAACCAATGCGCCTGATTTAGACATTGGCAGGGGAACCCGGTCTT
>JBJOJZ010000139.1:0-9464 GCA_046046325.1 Bacteroidota bacterium | reverse complement strand
GTTGTCCTTTGCCAGGGCTGTTGATACCTTGCTGGATACCAAAAACTATGAAGAGGCTGATAAATTAGGGAGAATGGTCATTCAGGAATTTCCAAAAGACCTCGACGTACTTATTTCATTGATCAATCTTAACCTTCAAAAGAATGATATCGCAGCTACGGAAAAATACCTGAATGAAGCGACCAATTTAGATTCTACAAACGTTCAACTTTATGTAATCCTTGGAAGTTCTTTATTGGAGCTAAAGCAAAAAGAACGTGCAGAACAAGCCTTTCAACGTGCAATAAAAATTAACCCATTATATCCAGATGCTGTTTATCAATACAGTTCCTTTTTGTTCAATTGGTCTTTTGATATTCGCAATGCAGCAAGCGACTTAAAGTTCAATGACCCCAAAATACCTGCAATGGAAAAAGAGGCAAAAGAAATCATGGAACGAGTATTGATTCACCTTCTGCCCTACTTAGAAAAATTTCCTGAGGATAAAACAGCCTTAGAAATTGGATGGAAAACTTACTCCATGCTCGATAATGAAGAAAAGAAAAAAGAGCTTAAAACCCGTTGGGAAGCCCTAAAATAATTCCAAGCCCCGTTTCGGGGCTTTTTTTATAATCTCAACATTTGAGGATATTTACTACCTTTGAAACATGTCGTTTGTACATCCAGGATACCTTTGGTTTTTAAGCTTACTCGTTATTCCTGTTCTTATCCATCTCTTCTATTTTAGAAGGCACAAACGGCTTTATTTTCCTTCGCTGAAATATTTAAAACAACAAGAACAAGAAAAAAAATCGGTCAAAAATTTAAAGCGATGGTTAATCCTCGCGTGCCGAATGCTTTTACTATCGTCCTTGATTTTTGCTTTCGCTCAACCTCATTGGAACAGCAACAATCAAGTAAAAGATGGAATTTCAATTACCATGATTTACTTGGATAACTCTTATTCAATGAGTGCGAAAGGTGTTGAAGGAATTTTACTTTCTGAAAGCAAAGAAGTAGCGAAGCGCATTGTGCTTGAAGGCAATTCCAAATCGCGGTATATGCTTTGTTCGAATGCCCTTTCAGGCATTGAACGTAAAATTCATACACAATCAACCGCTATTCGATACATCGATGAACTCCCCTTAAACCGAATGCCGAGAAACTTAGCAGCAGTATTTAGTTTTCAAGATGAATACCTGAAACGATACCATCGAGAAATAGGTAAAATCGGCTCAGCTCAACGGATCATACTCTCTGATTTTCAACGAAAATCCTCCAACCTTGAAGGGTACGAAGCACATAAAATGCCGTTCGAAATAATAACTTACGCCCTTCAAACGGTTCCCCAAAAATTGGAAAACAGAACCATCGATTCTGTTTGGACTGAAGCACCTGTTCACAAACCAGGCAACCCCATTCAACTGTTTTTTCGGGTTAAAAATTGCAGCAACTTTCCTGTTGAAAATCTGAGTGTAACCTTACAATTCGATGGAAAGAAAAGGATGACCAATGTATCGTTAAAACCTTTTGAATCAACGGTATCATACTTTAATCTTACCCCGGTTTCTGAAGGATATCTTGAAGGAAAACTCAGCCTAACAGATCCCACGGTTACTTGGGACGATGATTTCTTCTTTACCCATCATGCTGCTAAATCATCGAAAGTGATGATTATTAATGGTGAAGAAGCGGGTAATAATGCTGATAAAGTTTTTATGACCGAGCCTTTTTATACGGTTAACTCAAAAAATGAAACAAGTTTTAGCGCCCGAGATTTAAACGGCATAGATCTTCTCGTTTTAAATGGTTTAAACAGCATTCCAAGTGGAACCAATGCCATGATCAAAAACTTCGTTGCAAATGGGGGAAGCACCTTTATCATACCGGCGTCGAACATTAACATGGCTGAATACAATGCCTTACTGAAAGTGCTTGGACTTGGATCTTTCAAGGGAACCTCCAACGAAGGAAATCAAGTGGCAACGATTTCCTATCGCAGCATGTTTTTTAGAGGAATGTTTGAAAAAGAGAAGAAGGATCTCAACTTACCCTTGGCAAAATCGGTATATGCTCAAAGGAATTCGCAGCAATCAAATGCTGAAACCTTAATTCAACTTCGAAATCAACTTCCTTTACTGCTGCATCAAAGAACCAACGGAAACGTTTTTCTACTTACAGCCAGTCCCGATGAAAAGAACGGTGGAATTTCTCGACACGCTCTTTATCCTTCCATGTTGTTACGGGCGGCAGAATTGAGCATTCGATCTTTACCCATGTACAACATGCTTGGACAAAGCTCAAAACTTGCAATAGAACATTCAGGAAATACAGACGAACCTGTTAAAATGGTTAAGGGTAAGGAAGTTTTTATTCCAAGGCAACTTCAAGCGGGCAACCTCCTTTACCTTCAGTTAAATTCTCCTGAATTGCTCGAACGAATGAGCGAAGGATTATACGTTTTGGAAGGTACAAAACCCTCCGCTCAGATTGGAATCAACCTCCATCGAGATGAGTCCTTATTAACCTACATGGACAAAGCAGAAATGCAAGCAACGTTTGCTGAAAAAGGGCTTAAAAACACATCTTTTGACAAAATTGAGCAAGGGGCAAGTTCCTTTAATATCCCCATGGATAAACCCTCCTCTTTTTGGGAGATATTGGTTGTTTTTGCCATTGTTTTTGCACTTGCGGAAATGGCCGTGATAAAATTTATGAATCCATGAAAATATTGCTAAAAGCGGTTCGGATAACCGATGTAAAATCACCTCATAACAATACCAGTAAAGACCTATTAATCGAAAACGGGGTAATCAAGACCATTGCTACATCCATTGATGTGGCGGATGCCACGGTAGTGTCTATACCTCAGCTTCATATTTCTCAAGGTTGGGTGGATTTTAAAAGCGGATTTAACGACCCTGGTAGCGACGAAGGCGGTGGTATCTTAACCGGATTAGACCATGCTGCATTGGGAGGTTTTACCCATGTTGGAGTGCTCCCTACCGACCAACCGACTACGGAAACTCGAAGCACAATTGATTACAAGTTGAGTAAATCGCAACATCATGCCGTGCAATTGCACCCATTAGGATCGATAAGCAAAAGTAGAAAAGGAGAATCGTTGTCCGAAATGGCGGACATGCATGAAGCTGGAACCCGCTGGTTTTCCGATAACTTGCCTTTAAGTACTGCATTGTCGGTAAAAGCCTTATTGTATACCCACGACCTCAATGCTCGGATTATTTTTTCATCGCTATCAAAGGATTTCAACGGGGCATTCCAAGTGAATGAAGGAGTATCCTCTACCCTAACAGGATTACCAGGTCACCCCGCATTCGATGAAAAAATTCAAGTGATGAAGGTGGTTGAAATGGCAAGATACACGGGTTCACCGGTGCATATTTCAGGAATATCCTCACGTGAGAGTCTACCAATTATCGAAACTGCCAAAAAAGAAGGGCTTGAGCTCAGTTGCGATGTACATCTAATGAATCTATGCTTTAACGAAGAAAGCACCTTGGATTTTGATACTTGCTTTAAAGTTATGCCTGTACTGCGCACGGAAGAAGACCGTTCGGCTTTGGTAAATGCTCTTAAAAACGGAGTTATCGACGCAATTGTTAGCGATCATCAAGCGGTGATCCTTGACTCAAAAAGGGTTCCGTTTGACGAGGCAGATTTTGGATGCCTACAGCTTCAGACGGCTTTCGCTGCCTTAAAAAAGTACTCAGGGTTATCCAGCGATCAAGTGGTTGAATGGTTGTCGGTAAGAAATCGTGCGACTTTTCAAATACCAATGAGACCCATTGATATTGATGTTGCGGCAGACTTGACCCTGTATTTAACGGAAGAAAAGACTCCAACAGAATCCCTTCCCAAATACCTCTCACCATTTGTCAATGACCAACTTACGGGAAGAGCGGTTGGAATTATTCGGGGAAATCAGTTCATTTTAAATCAATAACGCTTGGCCAAGTCTAAATTTATTTCACAGTTCTTTACGCGCGGCAACAAAGTGGGTTCATTGGCTCCTAGCTCGCGGTTTCTGGCAAAAAAAATGATCCAACACATTCCTTTTGAACAGGTCAAGGTCTTGGTCGAATTAGGACCTGGCACAGGGGCCTTTACCCCATTTTTATTGGAAAGAATGAAGTCAGATGCCTCATTAATCCTGATTGAACTAAACGAAGTATTTTACGTCGAGTTATTAAATAAAATAAAAGATCCTCGAGCCATTATCGTTCATGGTTCTGCCACAGATTTACCTGAAATACTGAAAAAACTTAACCTTGAAAAGGTGGACTGCGTGCTTTCTTCGCTTCCTTTAGCCATTTTCACACCGCAACTCGCTGAAAGTATACTCCGGGCCTCAAAAGACGCGTTGAATGATGGAGGCCATTACATTCAATTCCAATATTCCTTGCAGTCACGGAAGAAAATTCATCGCCAATTTGGAAACCTTAAATTAGCATTTACCCCTTTGAACTTCCCACCAGCCTTTGTTTATACCTGCACAAAATGAAAAGGTAGGATTAAGTCCGTATCTTTGCGGAAAAAATACACATGCTTTCGGTTCAAAATCTCTCTTTACAATTCGGTAAACGTGTCCTTTTCGACGAGGTAAATGTTAAATTTGTTCAAGGCAACTGCTATGGGGTCATCGGCGCTAACGGTGCTGGTAAATCGACGTTTTTAAAAATCCTCATCGGAGAACAAGATCCTACGACAGGGCGTATAGAGCTCGAACCGGGAAAAAGGATTGCGTTTTTACGTCAAAATCACTTTGAATTTGATGCATTTCCGGTACTGCAAACCGTTATAATGGGGCACAAACGCTTGTATGAAATCATGCAGGAAAAAGATGCTTTGTATGCAAAAGAAGATTTTTCCGAGGCCGACGGAATGCGCACGGCAGAACTTGAAGCTGAATTTGCAGACCTTGAAGGCTGGAACGCTGAAACGGATGCCGCTACGCTCTTGAGTAACCTTGGAATTGAAGAATCCAAGCACGATGTTGTCATGAGCGAAATTTCCAATGAATTAAAAGTTCGTATTTTGCTCGCTCAAGCACTTTTCGGAAACCCTGATGTGTTAATTCTTGACGAACCTACGAACGACTTGGACTTAAAAACCATTTCGTGGCTCGAAGATTTTATCATGGATTTCAGAAATACGGTTATCGTGGTGTCCCATGACCGTCACTTTCTAGATACCGTTTGTACCCATATTTGCGATATTGACTTTAGTAAAATCAACCTGTTTACAGGGAATTATTCGTTCTGGTACGAAAGTTCACAGCTTGCGTTAAAACAACGTGCCGATAAAAACAAAAAGGCGGAAGAAAAGAAAAAAGAACTAATGGAGTTCATTGCTCGATTCTCTGCGAATGCGGCAAAATCTAAACAGGCTACAAGCCGCAGGAAAATGTTGGACAACTTGGATCTTGAAGAGATTAAACCCTCTTCGAGACGGTACCCTGGTATAACTTTTCATCAGGACCGAGATGCTGGAAATCAATTATTGAGCATAGATAACCTTTCCAAAAAACATGAGGGTAAGGTGCTCTTTCAAGGGGTAACTTTAACCGTAAACAAAGGCGATAAAATTGCCTTGGTATCACGAAATTCCTTGGCACTAACCCAGTTTTTTGAAGTATTGAACCAACAAACTCAACCGGATTCCGGTTCATTTATTTTTGGCACAACCATCACTACCTCCTACCTTCCCAACGATAACCACCATTTTTTCAGCGATAAAGTGGGGCTAATCGATTGGTTGAGGCAATACGCACAAAACGAAGAAGAACGAGAGGAGGTATACTTAAGAACGTTTTTAGGACGCATGCTTTTCACCGGGGAAGAAGCCATGAAAACAGCCAATGTTTTGTCCGGTGGTGAAAAAGTGCGATGCATGTTGTCAAAAATGATGTTAGCAAAAGCTAATTTCATTATGATGGACGAACCAACCAACCACTTGGACTTGGAGTCAATAACCGCTTTAAATAACGCCATGATCGATTTCCGCGGAACCTTGCTTTTCACTTCCCATGACCAGGCCTTAGTAAACACCGTGGCTAATCGAATAATTGAGCTTACCCCAAAAGGAATCATCGATAAAATGATGCCCTACGATGCCTACATTAAGGACGAACGCATCAATCAATTACAAATGGAGTATTATCAGTAACGATGGTAAACTATCGAGTTACCCCTTACCAAAGCAGCCGAAATAGGTTAAAAATAGAAGCTACTTTTCCGTGCAACAGTAACGAAACCGAACTCTTTATGAGTGCTTGGCGACCAGGAAGGTACGAAGAAGGAAATTTCACTCGACTCGTTACACATTTACAGGTATTTGATGACCAGTCTCAACGAAGATTCGTAGAAAAAACCGCTAAGAACTCTTGGAAAGCAGAAACCTCTGCGACGCGTTACATCACCGTAACTTATGTGTACATGGGAAAGGATTTCAATGCGGGAAGCACTTACCTTGACGATAATTTACTTTTAATAAATCCAGTTAACTCATTGATTTACAATGAAAATGTTGATAATTTTGGCGCATCCCTAATTTTGGAAACACCTTGGAAGAAATACGGAATCTCAGGGAATCCTTCCGATGTGTTGTTTTTTGAATCCTTAGACCAATTATTTGACCACCCCATCGTGTGTGCTGACGGGGTCAAAACCCTTGAATACGAAGTAAAGGGTGTCCGATTTTTCATCCATTTATGGTCTATGCCCATGATGCCCGAAAAAAGACTGCTATCGGATTTTAAGGCGTTTACAGAAGGTCAAATTCATGATTTCGGTGAATTCCCTGCGCAAGAATTTCATTTCTTGCTTTTAGGTGCCCCCCATGCTTTTTTACATGGAGTGGAACACCTGAACAGTACGGTAATAGTTCTCGGGCCGAATCAAGAATTTACGGAGAAATTCTACTTTCGCCTGTTGAGTGTTGCCTCCCATGAATTATACCATGTTTGGAACATCAAAACCCTTCGGCCTAAAGAACTCCTTCCTTACCAATATCAGCACTTAAATTATTCGCGTTTAGGTTATATATACGAAGGGGTAACAACCTATCTTGGCGATTTATATTTATTGAGAAGCGGTATTATAACACCTGAAAAATACCTTGAAATTTTAAGCGATTTAATCCAAACTCACATCGATAATCCGGGACGATTTTCGTGCTCTGTAGCGGATTCCTCTATTGACACTTGGGTTGACGGTTATGTTATGGGTACACCTGGGCGCAAAGTTTCGATCTACAACGAGGGGGCGTTGATTGCCTTTATGATCGATATTCAATTAAGGAACAGTACCAAGAACAAAGTGCGGCTGGAAACTTTTATGTGCTATTTGTATGAAAAATTCGGCAAGAACCTTCAAGGTTATACGCAACAAGATCTTAATCAATCCCTCTTTGAGCTTAGTTCATTTGATTTCGAGCCATTTTTTAATCAATTTGTTCACAAGGCCAACGGATATGAATCAGGACTCACTGAGGCGCTCGCAAATCTAGGAATGGAGATACATTTAGAGCCTCCAGTTTCGAGATTTACCGGAGCAACGGGCATCAGAATCATTCAAAGAAACCAGGAATTTTCTGTTTATTCTTTAGCGGAAGGTAGTCCTGGGATTACAGGTGGTTTGTGCGAAGACGATGTTCTTCTTACATTAAACGGCGAATTATTTACGAAAGAACTTGCCGAAGCTTTTTTCGAACAAGAATATACTGAAGAACCAATGATATGTGTTCGGCGGAACCACGGTATGTTGGAAATTGCCCTACCAATGGTTCAACGTACTTTTTATCCGAAGGTAATCCTTAAAAAAACCGTTACAAACGACAAAAGGATATTAAAAAACCGAGAACTTTTTGGGATATAACGAAGGTGCTCCTTTTTTCATTAACTTTGAAATAAACTTAAACTTATGAAAAACATTACTTTTTTCTTTTCGCTGTTGACTTTTACCGGCTTTAGCCAATCCTTTAACCAAGGTAATGAAGCGTCGATTGGAAATTTAGTTTCCTTACACCTTTGTGATTCGAATGCGAACATTTTAGCAGGAACCATCGGGAATAATGTAACTTGGGATTTTAGCCAACTTGCTGGAATCTTCGGCGTCACGAAAGATGTTCAAATCAACGATGCTACCATGGATCCTAATGTTGCATCCTACCCTGGGGCAAGTAAGGTTTATGATATTGGAGGAACGCTTCTTACCTTCTTTTCGTCCACCGCTAATGATCGTACTTCTCAAGGATTTGTATTCAATGAGCCTGCGCTCGGTGTAGTTACTGCCGCTTGGAGTACCAACCCTCAATTAATCATGAATTATCCATTCGCCTTAGGAAATTCTACCAGCGATAATTTTTCAGGAAACGTAACCACTACGGCAACGGGAACGATTCCTGCAACCGGTACATCGATGACCAGTGTCGATGGATTGGGAACATTAATACTTCCTGGAAACAACACCTACAGTAATGTTGTGCGATTTCACCTGAAGGATTCTGCCAATGCCTCCGTTTTTGGAAGTGCTGTGACATTTATTCGGGACGTTTACGAATACTATGATTTTACCGTTGGTAATTTGCCCGTTTTTATCACCATGACGGTTACGGTAAATTCTGCATTGTTTGCCAACAGTAGCACCTTGATATTAAGCAAAGACCAGCCAACTACTTTCGTTGGATTAGAAGAAAATCAAGCGAACCCTTTGGTATTGTTCCCGAATCCTGTTCAGCATGCTTTGTTCATTACAGGGGCAAACTACGGTGAAGCATACCAAATACAAAACGGCTTAGGGCAAATCGTACTGGAAGGGTCTTTGGATAACTCTATTGATGTAACCAATCTCTCCGAAGGAATTTACGTAGTTAAAATCAACGGACAAGCATTAACCTTTATTAAATAAGATTCCATTCGTGCCAAGGATAGTATGGACACTTCTAGCTGTTTTTTGGCTTCCTTGGGTATTAGGGCAGGCGGATCGGGAATTAACCCCGGAGGTAAAGGCGTATTTATTTCATACCGTTCGCAAAAGCCCCATTCTCGAACGCAACATAGGTAAAGCTTTTGAATATAATGGCCCCTTGATTAAATTAGAAGATGGTCAAATCAATTATGATTCCATTGATAAAATTTTAATCATTGAACCCAATTATTTAGTTATTCGAAATGAAACGCTGAGACGTTCGTCCAAAGGGATTCTGACCGAAGCATGCAACAAAACAGCCTTATATGAGATGTGCCAACAAATCGCGATGTACCGCGATGGGGCATCGTTGAAATCCTTACCTCTTCTATCCAAGTATTTCTCCTACCTTTTCGCAGCGTTACCGGATGAATTCCAACGAGGAAAAAACTATGATTTTCTTTTAAATGATCAGGTAAGTCCAATCTTACAGACCAATGTCTCTTTTAATGAACGCCTATTTTTAGCCCAAATGGAAGGTTCTTTTAAAGCGAA
>JBJOJZ010000109.1:0-4658 GCA_046046325.1 Bacteroidota bacterium | reverse complement strand
AGACCAAGGTATCACCGCTGCATAATAAATCATTCGCCGCATCAATTTCGTATTTGTACGCGGCAAAATCCGAGAAATAACCGTAACGACAACCGGAATTAGCTCCTCCATGGATCACTCCCAAGTGAAACTTAGCATTTGGATTTTCCAAACGGCTTGCCGCTTGCACTCCGATGAATCCGCTTCCGTCCAATTGCGCATACATCCAACTGTTGTTGGTTCCCGGTACGGGCTGAAAAATTCCAGGGCCAACATTAGCGGGTGACCCATTCAGCAAAAAGGAGTTTTCTCCCCCAGCAGGCACCAAGATGTTCATGGCAAAAAACTCGTTGGTAGAACGCACAAAGGCCACGGTATTCGATCCAGTGCACACAATGGGAGGAACAACCGCACCACCCACTTCGCATCCAAATCCTGTTGTATGCAATACGTACACAGGCTTATCGGCTTGGATGTAGGCCGTTGGATTGGATTGCGTGTGAACGTACAGGTTGGTTGCGTTAAGCGTTCCAACATTGACTCCGTCAATGGTCACTTGGGTATTGTTTTGCGTTGCAACAACGTACACCTTGTCAGGTCCGTTAAGGTATCCTTTCAAGGTGACGTATTCTTTTCCTGTCACCGGAACAGGTATAGTTTGATCCCCCATGAGGTCGGCACATCCGCCGTATGGAGCACCCGACATGGAGTCGTCTTTAATCGTTATAGCAATGGGTTTATTTGCAACAACCGTTGAACCGGAAAGGTGGACATTCCCAGCAATTCCTGCAGCTTCTGCACTGAAGGTTTCTCCTTGATTCAAAACAATGGTAAACGGAACGCCTGCAGCATGACCTACTATCGCATTGGACGGAATGATGGTGATGCTCGTGTTGTTTTGCGTCGCCACGATGTCAAAACCCGATCGGGCATAACTCGCGTTATTTAAAAAGGTTTGTGCGGTAATGATAAAGCTGGTTCCCAAAGCATTTTTACCTTTCAACGCAAAAATATCCGGATTGCAGTTGCACGAGGTCACCACTTCATAGTAGGCCATAATGGGGGCCGTGGAATGGATTTTAAAGCCATAGTTCAACACGGAATTTGCTGGTTTATTTTCAATGATGTCAATCCACGGAGTGAGATCCAGGGTTTGGGCAGCGTTGGGGCCAAGGTTTATGGTTTGGACCGGAAATCCAGGATTTGCCGGTTGAGATATTGTAATCGTGGCAGGAGTAGCCAAACTGGCAAAGCGAAAAACAATGGGGCGATCGCCGTGACTTTGCGCTACTTCGGGAGCTACAAACCAGAACAAGGTATCTAATTGCGCATGCAATTTCGCAGTTCCAAGCAGTAAAAACAGGAGTAGGGTAAGTTTACGCATTATTCAATTATTATTTCATCTAAAAACAACCAAGTGGGGTTTCCATTACCTAAATGCCACGACGGACAAAGACCGGAATTTTTAACCCTTACACGGACGAATCGAATCCCTGAAAGGTTTGCTGCTTGCACGTAACTCGTGCATTTTTTTTCCTCGACGCTTGCTTTTTCAGCAGTCATTGCGTCAAAACGATGGTTTACTGCCTCTTTGTAATCTTTTCCATTGCTCGAAACCTCCATAATTACTTCAGAAGGGTCGAAAATCCATGAGTTTAGGTCTCGCAAAAAGGAAACTCCCATTTTTTGAATGGATACCGGCTGTTTAAAGCTAATCACCGCCTCAACATCCTTTCCTTGGAACCCTTGCCAATCGCCTGTTCTAAAGTCATTGCCTCCTCGAATCTTATCAATGAGGGTGTTGGGGCCTGCCGCTGCGTAGGAGGGCGCATAAGTGCTTCTGAGCTCAAGTTTAACATTCTTGTCTTTTTTTATGAAGCTTGAACTGATGGCTGCAGAATAGCGTGGGATACCCCCATCACTGCGCCTCGTGCGAATCATAATTTGTGCCGATTCTTTGAGGTAGAACGGTGATGAATAAGCCCTCCAAAGGGGTTTGTCTTCCTCGCCTGATAAAGCATATTCTACGGTTAACTCCATTTTGTCTAGGTCGATAACGTCCATTTCGATGCGCAGCGAGTCTTCAAAAATCGATTCGGACGATGCAATAAATGGCAAAGGAACCCAGTCATTGGGCAAGGCAATATCCGACATCTCGGGTACGCTGGTTTCCTTTGCAGGGGTTTCGCGCATAATAAACGCTAGGGTTCCGCCGCTCATGAGATCGGAATGCGTAATTCGCTCGATGGTTTTTCCGTTAAATGTTACTTCATGTACATAGATTCCTTGACCTGTTTTTACGACGGTGAGGGATTTACCGTTTTCAAGTTTCACCGTGGCTTTCGAAAAAATGGGATGGCCGATTTCGTAGTATGGCGTTCCCGGTGCTATTGGGTAAAATCCCAGGGCGGATAATACGTACCAAGAACTCATTTGTCCGCAGTCCTCGTTCCCTGCCAATCCGTCGGGAGCATTATGGTACATGGAACGCTGGATAGAGTCTACCATCCTCTGCGTTTTCCAAGGGGTAGAGGAGTAGTTGTAAAGATAAGCGACATGGTGCGAAGGTTCATTTCCGTGAGCATACTGTCCAATCAATCCTGTGATATCGGCTTGGTCCCTTCCTGACATGGGGAGTTTGCTATTAAACATGTTGTCAAGCCAGGTAGATAGTGCTTTTTTTCCTCCTATGAGGTTGGTGAGTAACTCAGGATGTTGTGGGGCGTAAAGCGAATATTGCCAGCTGTTCGCTTCGGTAAAATTGAAATTCACTTCCGTAGGATCGAATGGAGAGAGCCATTGCGCACCTCTGCGGGCCCGCATGTACTTGTTCGATGGGTCGAAATGGTTGATGAACGAATAGCTATAGTTCCGATGCCGTTTTGCAACTTCATGGTAGGTATTTCGGGTATTGGCCTCCAGATGCAGTTGCCGAGCAAATTCGCTCACGCAAAAATGGTCGTACGAGTATTCCAAGGCTTTTGAAACCGATTCCGAGGCTTGGTCCGAGGAAATCATCCCTTGTTCAAGGAAAGGTTTTTTCCCGTACTCGTTCATTTCGGACGTAGCCACCATGGCCTGAAGTGCCTTTCCTGCGTCGAACCCTCGGATACCTTTGACGTAGGCATCGGTAATGACCGAAGCGCTGTGGAAACCGATCATGCACTCTGTTTCGTTTCCAGCTAATTCCCATACGGGTAAGTCCCCTCCTTGGTCGTATTGCCTCAAAAACGTGTTGATGAAAGCCAGGGTGCGTTTTTGATCAATCAAGCAAAACAGGGGATGGGTGGCGCGGTAGGTATCCCAAAGCGAAAAGACGGTATATTGGGGCATTCCTTGGTCGATGGTATGCACGGCAAGGTCGCGACCTCGGTAACGTCCGTCAACGTCTGAAAAGATGTTTGGAGCTAAAAAGCTGTGGTATAATGCCGTGTAGAAAATGACTTTTTGTTGCGGGTTTTCCCCTTCGATTTTCACCTTCCCAAGTTCGTTTTCCCATTGCATCCGGGCATTTTGTCGGATGCTTTGGAAGTTCAATCCATCCGTTTCCACTTCAAGATTTCGTGCCGCACCCGCTTCATCTACGGATGAAATACCCACGAACAACTCGAGATTCTTGGTGGATTTTGGAAAGGTTAAAACCAGGCGATGTTGTCCGTTCTCGGTAACCTTCTCCATTTTTTCATAGGGAACCGAGGTTTTCAAGGAAAAATAAAAGTATTGGTGTTTCGCCCATCCTTCCGATTCGCGAAATCCTCGAATTTCATTCGGCGAAATAAGGCTAAAATCCGCGTTGATTACCTTGTCACGGTAATCTAAGTCCAAAACAATGTAGCGATTTCCCGCGCCGTTGAAGGTGTATTTGTGGATTCCGCAGCGCTGTGTAGAGGTAAGCTCTACGTCAATATTGCCCTCTGTAAGATGGACGGAATAATAACCGGGTTCGGCCTTTTCCGCGGAATGTGAAAAAGCAGAACCGTATCCTTGCGCGTTTTTATACCTTGGGATTTTTGGGTGGTTTCCGCAAACGGGAGTGATCAATAAGTCGGCATAATCTGGGACACCTGTGCCGCTTAAGTGCGTGTGGCTAAAGCCGTATACTACTGAGTCGCTATAATGATATCCTCCGCAACCGTCCCAGCCTTCCATGCGGGTGTCGGGGCTGAGCTGTACCATACCAAAGGGAACCGTTGCCCCTGGAAAGGTGTGACCATGTCCTCCAGTTCCTATGAATGGATTGACCCATGAGGCAATGGAAGTAGGTGCTTCTCGCAGGTTGGATAAGACACTTCGTGCTTTATCGGTAGAGACCTTCAATGGAGTGACTTGTGCAACGAACGATGCCGTGGTGCAAGCAAGGAAAAGGGTAAAACACTTGTTCATCATGGCAGTTCTTGAAAGGTTTTCTTTTTCAGAAGAAAAAATTGAACGATGAGGTTGATGTTGGGGCGGCCGTGGATCGACGACGAAACCCTACTACGCCGCTGTTTCAGTAACCGTGGTAAGGCATAATATAGTGCCATATGGGCTTTGAATACTTGATAGAAAAGGGAAATTCGTCCCTTCGCTAGAAATTGCCAAGCTGCGATGCCATCCCATACCATGCGTACAAAAAGCCTTCCCGGCCAAAATCCGCCTTGATTTTTGACCAACATGAATAGGTTGTTACGGAAATTCAG
>JBJOJZ010000056.1:0-30470 GCA_046046325.1 Bacteroidota bacterium | reverse complement strand
AACATTGTTTACCGTAAGGGAAGAAGTAACTGACACCTGAGAGGTGAGCGGTGCGCTATTGCTTGCATTCGTTGCCGTGAAAACAGGTAAGGTATTGGAACCGCTGGCCCCTAAACCAATGTTTGTGTTGGCATTTGTCCAAGCAAACGTGGTTCCCGCGACAGGGCTTGTAAAGGAAATTGCCGTGGACTGCTGTCCAGTACACAAGGTGACATTGGCTTGGGCATTCACGGTTGGATTTGGAATCACTTGAATAGTGAAAGTTTGGGCCGACCCTGGACAAGCCAATCCGTTGGCCGTGTAGGTTGGAATGACGCTGATAGTTCCTGAAATAGGAGCGGAAGTTAAATTTTGCGCTACAAATCCGAGGTTACCTGAACCAGATGCCCCTAGTCCTATCGTAGTGTTGGTATTGGTCCATGCATAAGTAACACCGTTGGCAATGTTGGACGTAAAATTGTACGCAGCATTGCTGCCGTGGCAAAAATTACCAGAAGCAGGTGCATTCATGACGGGATTCGGATTCACCGTGAATTGTGTGCTGACAGGTGACCCAGGACAAGCTTGTCCGTTGGTGGTCAGCGAAGGAATGATAGCAATGGTTCCGGAAATTGGCACCGTTCCATTATTGGTCGCTGTAAATACAGGAATATTTCCATTGCCCGAAGCCGCTAAACCGATAGAAGCATTCGTATTTGTCCATGTAAATACCGATCCTGCTGGAGTTGCCGTTAAATTAACAGCCGTGCTGCTATTGTTTGCACAAAGCACTTGAGGAGTTAATGCATTAGCTACAGGTGTTGGCAACACGGTAATTTGAACCGTATCAGGAACGCCAGGACAAGCCACTCCTCCGTTACTGAAAGCAGGAGTAACCACCAAATTTGCGGTAACGGGTCCGTTGGTCGCATTGATAGAGCTAAAAGTAATATTCCCTACCCCACTCGCCCCTAAACCAATAGAGGTGTTGTTATTGGTCCAATTATAAACGGTACCAGCAATGTTGTTGGGAGAAGTAAAGTTTAAGGTTACCGTATTCCCTGAGCATACCTGTTGATTGGGCAAGGCACTAACTGTTGGAATTGGGTTAACCGTAAAAGTATACGTGCTGTTGGCACCGGTACAAGTTAATGCATTGTTCGTGTAAGTTGGTGTAATAGTAACCGTACTGGAAATCGGTGAATTGGTAGCATTGGTTCCTAATACTGCAGGTATTACGGCCGTACCCGAAGCGCCCAAACCAGTATTCGTATTGTTGTTAGTCCACGCGTAAACTGCACCGTTGACAGGTCCCGAAATGCTAATGGCATTACTCGTGGTGCCCGCACAAATCACTTGAGCCGCTATCGGGGTAACGCTCGGTATGGGATTAACCGTAACCGTATAGGTTATGGGTGCACCTGCACAGGCTGTTCCGCCACTGGTTACCGTCGGGGTAACTGTAACCGTTGAAACCACTGGATTTGCGACATTAATCGAAGCATTAAATCCAGGAATGGTGGCCGTTGAGCCGTTCGATGGTACCAAACCAACGGCAGGATTCATAGCCCAAACGTAAGTCGCACTTGCAACATTGGAGCTCAAAGGAGTTGCTGGGATCGCAGCATTGTTGCAATACGTTGCATTGTTCACGGGATTCGCAACAGGAATAGGAATAATGGAAATGGAATAGGTCGCAGGGGTTCCGGCACAGACAGTTCCTGCGGTAGAGGCCGTTGCTGTAAACTGAACCGTTTGAACTGTATTTGTACTGTTGATAAGGTTTGAATACACGGGAATGTTTCCACTCCCACTTACGGGATTTACGTTCGAAACACCAGCCGGAACCGTTGCCTGCCATGCAAAAGTTACGTTAGGGGTTGTTGAATTCAAGGTAACTGCTACCGAATTCGTTCCACTGCAAATGGACTGGTTCGCTACGGCAAAAGTCGTTACTGGGGATGGGTTTACGGTTATGGAATAGGTCGCTGTTGTTCCGCTGCAGTTATTGGCCGTTGGGGTTACGGTATAGTTTAACGTATAAGGATTCGCCCCCGCATTGTAAATGGTAGCTGCTGGAATCTGACCGTTTCCATTGGTTGGAAAACCCGTAACCGTTGCTGGAACAGATGCCGCATTTTGAAGTGCATACGTAAAGCCCCCACCCGCCACCGAGTTTGTGTAGGCCGAAACAGCCGTTGTTTGACCACCGCAAATGGTTTGATTCGCAGAGAGCGTTACAACGGGGGTTGGATTGACGGTAATGGTAATATTGAAAGGATTGCCTTGACAAACTCCCGCTGTAGGAGTAACCGAATAAACAACCGTTTCAACTAAATTCCCAAGGTTCGTTAGGGTTTGTGAAATGGCATTTTGTCCTACATTTTGGGCACTCTGTCCAGTTACATTGGGATTGTTGTTTACCGTCCAAGTATAACTTGTACCAGCAGGAATCGAATTACCTCCTCCGTTTGCTGGACTTACCGTAAAGGCATTACCGCTGCAAATGGTCTGACTAACATTCTGAACAACTGGAGCTGCTGATACTGTCACCGTCAACGTGTTCGAAGTAGCTGAGCAGGTAATGCCATTCAAGGTACTTGTTGAAATAACTTGATAATAACTGGTAACGGCAAGTCCCGGTGGTACATCATAGGTAGAGGATGTAGCTCCGTTAATGGTGGAAAAACCAGCGTTAGGAGAAGTCGTTGAAACATACCACTGATAAGAGGCATTTCCTCCAAAGGTTGACGCGGTTGTTACCGTAAACGGGACAGGGTCACCGTTGGGACAGATTGTTTGATTTGCAGCAATCACCTGCGCCGTTACCGTGTTTACCGTGACCGTTAGAACATTCGAAGTAGCTTGACATGCCAACCCGTTTAGGGTATTCGTGATCAACACTTGATAGTAGGTGGTTGCATTCAATCCTGCGGGTGGATCGTAAGTACTTCCAGTAGCTGAATTTATATTACTAAAACCGGACGCAGGGCCCGTCGTAGAAGATTGCCATTGATAAGTAACTGTTCCGTTTCCGTTCGCAGCAACTGAATTGGTAAAAGCCACTGGATTTCCACCAGGACAAATAGTCTCATTGCTCGAAATTACACTTGGTGTGAGTGAATTTACAGTTACAGTTAGCGTGTTGCTTGTGGAAGTGCAGGTCACGCCGTTCAGTACACTGGTAACCACCAGTTGATAATACGTAGTGGTTGTAAGTCCCGCCGGAGGATCGTAGGTTGCATTCGTTTCACCAGGAATATTCGCGTATCCCGAATTAGGTCCTGTGGTTGACGACTGCCACTGATAGCTGAGAGTGCCTGCGCCCGAAGGAGGGGTGGTAGCGGTAAATGCTGCGGGATTACCGCCAGAACATATGGTTTGAGATTGTGCCAAAGCGCCCGCAGATACTGAATTCACAAAAACCGTAATGGGATTTGACGTCGCAGTACAAGTAACTCCGTTGAGGGTACTGGTGGTAATTACTTGATAATAGGTCGTTGTGACTAATCCAGCAGGTGGATCATAGGTGGCGGATGTTGCTCCACCAATGTTCGTATAACCCGCACCAATGTTGGTTGTCGAAGATTGCCACTGATACGTGAGATTACCAGCACCAACCGCAGGCGTTGGATTCGTAAATGCCACGGGATTTCCTCCAGAACAAATGGTTTCATTGCTCCCAACTACAGGAGCGCTAAGGCTGTTAACCGTAACACTCAAAGTAGCAGAAGTGGCCGCACATGGTACCCCATTTAAGGTACTTGTCACAACGAGTTGATAATAGGTTGTTGTAGAAATTCCAGCAGGTGGATCATAGTTAACGGTCGTTGCTCCCGGAATAGGTGCAAATCCAGCATTTGGTCCTACGGTTGAAGACTGCCACTGATAAGTCAGAGTGCCTGAACCGCTTGGTGCGGTGGTTGCTGTAAAGGCATTCGGATTACCCCCTGAACATACGGTTTGACTTATTCCAAGAGTCCCAGCAGAAACTGCGTTGACCAATACAGCCAAAACATTTGAAGTGGACGTACAGGTAATTCCGTTAAGAACACTGCTCGTAACCACCTGGAAATAGGTTGATGCGACTTGTCCTGCAGGAGGATCATAGGTACTCGATGTGGCCCCACCAATGTTGGTAAAAGGTCCAGCCGCAAGGGAAGCCGATTGCCATTGATAACTCAAATTTCCCGCTCCAGTTGAAGCGTTGGTCACGGTAAAAGCAACTGCATCGCCTCCCGAACAAATGGTCTGGCCCGCCGCAATGGTTTGAGCTGTTACCGAATTGACATTTACGGTTAATGCATTGGATGTAGCAGTACATGTTACGCCGTTCAGGACACTCGAAATAAGCACTTGATAATAGGTAGTGGTGGTTATACCAGCTGGAGGATCATACGTTGCCAAAGTTGCGCCACCGATGTTGGTGAATGGCCCGAGGGCTGACGTGGACGATTGCCATTGATAACTCAAGGTTCCTGTCCCTGTTGCTGCGGTAGTTACTGTAAATGCAGCAGGATTACCCCCGGAACATACGGTTTGATTTCCCGCCACAACGCTTGCTGAAACATTATTCACAGTGACCGTCAAGACCGCAGAAGTAGCGGTACATTGTATTCCATTAAGGGTACTCGTAACCATCAATCGAAAATACGTCGTAACGGTTTGTCCTGCCGGAGGATCATAAGTTGGGTTGGTTTCTCCAAGTATATTCGTCCATGGTCCTCCTGCCGCCGTAGCCGATTGCCATTGATAGCTTAAAGTCCCCGATCCAGTAGCAGCAGTGGTAACCGTAAAAGCATTGGGGTTGCCTCCCGAGCAAATCGTTTGAGAGGCTGCAACTACGCCAGCCGAAACGTTGTTAACCGTAACGATGCGAGTATTGCTTGTAGCAGTACATGAAACTCCGTTGAGGGTACTCGTAACAACGACGCGATAATACGTAGTGACCGTGATACCCGCAGGAGGATTGTAGGTAGCCGATGTAGCACCTGCAATATTGTTAAATGGTCCGATGGCAGCAGTTGCTGATTGCCATTGATAGGTAAGTGCTCCTGATGCGGTAGCAGGGGTAGTATTCACAAAAGCGGCAGGATCTCCACCCGAACAAATGGTGGTGTCGTTGGAAATTGCAGGAGGAGTTACTACATTAAGGTTAACCGTGACGGTAAAGGTGGTATTCGGGCAACCTCCTCCTTGTGAGGTTGCGACAACGGTATACACAACACTTTGGGCAGGCGTGGCAACGTTCGTAGATAAGGTTTGAGACAAGGGCAAACCCGTACCATTCGATTCCCCAGTAACGTTCGGGTTATCTACCACCGTCCACACGAAGGTCGTCCCTGCAGGGATAATTGTTGTAGGTGGGGCATTAATAGGATTCACGGTAAACGTTCCTCCGTTGCAAATGGTTTGAGCGAAATTCGGCACCACCACCGCAGGAATAACGGTAACCGTTACCGTGAAAGGCGCTCCTTGACATCCGTTCACTGAAGGTGTGACAGTATATGTAACAGTCTGGTTTACATTGGTCAAGTTAACCAGCGTCCCCGAAATAGTATCGTTACTGCCGTTGACTTCACCGGAAACATTTGCAGTGGGTGTTGCCACCCAAGAATACGTAGTACCGGGAGGCACGATTGTATTCGGGGGGTTATTTTGCGGGACAATAACAAAAGTCTGACCACTGCATATGGTGGCCGTTTGGTTTGGAACAATCGGAATGGGATTAACCGTAATGGTTTGTGTTTCGTTGTCGTTACCACAAGCACTGTTCGTTGCATCGATGGAGACAGCATAAGTACCCGGTTGCGTAAATTGAACGGTGATTTGATTGCTTCCATTAACCACAGGACTATTGAAAGGATCGCCCATGGATCCTGAAGTAACTTGATAACCATTACCACTCAAACCGTTCCAATAATCAACAGACCAATTAAAATTGTATTGAGTGTTGCAAGTTCCATTAGCAATGGAAAGCCCACCTGTGGAGGTATTTGTAAAGGTAATAGATTGATTTTGGCAAATGGAATTACCAGGATTACTAGTAAATGCCGCAGTAGGTAATTGGTTTACGAAAAAAGGTCCAATGGTGCTGGTGGTAGTGCTTCCTTGACAGGGATTAGTAGCTGTAATCGTTATGGTGTAGGGCTGAGGAACCCCATTAGCACAAGAACTTGGAGCATACTGATGAGGTACACCGTTGGGTAATAGTGGTAGATTTGGATACGTAAACGAAGTATTCGGTGTTCCATCCCCCCAATTGATGACATAGGTGTTTCCCGGGGTTTGATTCGCAAAAGTTAAGTTATAAATCAATGGATTACACTGCGTCTGTGCCGATAAGGTTCCCAAGGAAATGGCCGCCGCACCGTAACTCATAATCACATAGGTGGAATAGGTGCAACCGTTGGGATAATTTACCAAATACATTAAATTGTACGAACCCGGAGTATTGTAATGAGTGGTTGGACCTGGATTCTGCTGCCCCGGAAAATTGATGAAAGGGGCATTCAGCGTATTTGCTTGTCCGATTGGAAATGTCGTTGTGCCCCCCCCCAATCCGTTAGCTCCCCAGTGAATCGTTGCCGTAGTCCCCGCAGGTTGGCTATTTGCATTGTTCAAGCTAATCATTGGACCATTATATGGTGTACAATTGCAATTATTTCCCGTGGTTTGAATCATAGGTATTCCACCAACGCTAAAAGTTTGTTGACAATTTGGGCCAATTGTAGATGTGAACGTTGGTGGAATTGCTGGCGCTGCCGATACATTCACGGTAACCGTTGTTTGGGTCAAAGCCCCGTTGGCATGGGTTATATTGTAGGTAACCGTATAGGTGCCGGGTGAAGCATACGTAATTCCTACAGGTCCAGGAATTGCAGCCGTTTGCCCATTCCCAAAATCCCATGCATAAACTGCTGGAGCAACAAGGGTTGCAGGGTTAACCGTAGAAGTAAATAAAATGGTAGAACCTGCGCAGACATTGATGCTGCCGTTCACAGCTGCTGGAATCGTGGAAAACGTAGCACTTTGGGAAAACGCAGTACCTATAAAGAAAAATAGAAATAAGAGGCTTAGTAGGCTTTTTTTCATGCTTCGAATGCAAGGACGAAGATAAGCATAAAATGGTAGCCTTTCTTTATTTGTTTTATGAATATTACATAAAAATGGGTTGATTCTCCTGTTACACTCCAAATTGCCTTAAATGATGGTCGAGATGCTTATAAAGCATGTTCGACCACTCCTCCGATGAGAGTTTTCCTAAACTCAAGGATGGGATATCCGCCAATTTTTCAGGACCTAATTGCCTTACTCTTTCGATGTAGCTGATCAATCGAATTCGCTCCTCGTTTATATTATGAGAGCCTGTTCGAACAAAAGTGGGGCCCGTCGGTAGATTTTTCTGATAAGGTTTGGCGTTCGTCATGCTTTTACGAAAAAACCAACGCATCAAAACGCGCATGATGAACGGAGGACGATCCGCGTTTTCTCCTAAAATTTGTTGATACGGCACGCAGCAATGGGATAGCATTTGACCCACATTCATTTTACCCCATAAGGGTATTTCATTACCCGTCAGGCTGTTGATACGCCAAGTAAACTCAGTTGTGGTTTGAGAATGAAAAATATTGGGTAGCATGTTCAGCGAATCCCGGAAATTACAATTACGCCAAGACTTCTTTTACTTTGTCCGCAGCTTCTTGCAACAACACCGCAGAATGCACATTCAAGCCAGACTCGTCGATCAGTTTTTTGGCTTCTTCGGCGTTGGTTCCTTGCAAACGAACAATGATAGGAACGGGTATTGTACCAATGTTTTTGTAGGCATCTACAATCCCTTGCGCTACACGATCACAACGAACAATTCCTCCAAAAATATTTACAAGGATTGCTTTCACGTTAGGATCTTTCAAGATAATGTGAAATGCTTTCTCAACGCGTTCGGCGTTCGCAGTCCCGCCTACATCCAAGAAATTTGCTGGGTTACCCCCGGACAATTTAATGATATCCATCGTTGCCATCGCTAACCCTGCTCCATTCACCATACACCCCACATTACCGTCCAATTTCACAAAGTTTAATCCTGCTTCATCGGCCTCAACCTCCGTTGGATCTTCTTCCGTTTTATCGCGCATGGCGGCATAATCCGGATGGCGCAGCAAACCGTTACCGTCCAAAGTAACTTTTGCGTCAACTGCAATAATTTTGTTGTCAGATGTTTTTAATACAGGGTTAATTTCAAACATCGATGCATCTATTCCTTCATAAGCTTTGTACAACGATGCAACAAACTTGGTCATTTGCTTGAACGCCTCTCCGCTTAAGCCTAGGCCAAAGGCAATTTTCCGCGCTTGAAAACCTTGAAGACCTACACGTGGATCAATAAATTCTTTAAAAATTTTCTCGGGAGTATGCTCCGCAACGTGCTCAATGTCCATCCCACCTTCGGTTGAATAAACGATTACGTTACGACCTTTTTCGCGGTCCAATAAAACCGACATGTAAAACTCTTGTGTCTCGGATTCACCTGGGTAATAAACGTCTTGCGCAATAAGCACTTTATTCACTTTTTTTCCTTTTCCGTTGGTTTGTAACGTCACCAAATGACCTCCAAGGATCCCTTTAACTTTTTCTTCAATTTCTCCGATACCTTTAGCGAGCACCACTCCACGGGATCCTGTTTCTTCAACGGTACCTTTACCTCGACCTCCGGCGTGTATTTGTGCTTTTACGACGTACCAACCAGTTCCGGTTTGCTTGGTAAGTTCTTCAGCAGCTGCAACCGCTTCTGTTACGTTATCTACTACTACTCCTTCTTGAATAGCTACTCCGTAACTCTTTAATATGCTTTTTCCTTGGTATTCGTGTAAATTCATATACTCGTTTTGTGGTGTAAAATTAGTGATTTATCCATGAGAAATTTCTCAGGACTGTAATTTATTTTTCCAACTGCTGGAATTTTCCCGTGAGGCAAATTCTCTTTCCTTGAAAGCCCTAATATCTTTCCATATTTGGTCAATTCCAAAGGTCAAAGCGCGGTGCTCCTCCTCCATCGCACTGTTAACAACTTCGGGATTAGAGAAATAATGCTTCACGAAATTGGTGTCAAAATTACCAGAAACAAAAGCTTCGTGTTTTAATACGTATTTCCCAAAATCCAGGGTCGTTTTCACCCCAGAAATTTGATAATCATCAATGGCTTCAATGCACCGTCGTATTGCGTCCTCCCGGGTTTTTCCCCAAACCACCAATTTCGCAATCATGGGGTCATAGTAAATGGGAATGTCCATTCCCTCTAAGAAAGCATCATCCACCCTAACGGAACGACCAGTTGGAATGCGATAACGGTTCAGTTTGCCAATGTCCGGTATGAAACCGTTCAGTGTATCTTCGGCATAAACTCGAACTTCAACGGCGTGGCCATGGATTTCCAGTTCCTCCTGCATTTTTGGCAATTTTTCGCCACGTGCCACCCGGATCTGCCACTCAACAAGATCGGTTTTGGTGATTTCTTCGGTTACAGGGTGTTCCACTTGCAAACGAGTATTCATTTCGAGGAAATAAAAATTCAAATCCGCATCTAACAGGAATTCCACCGTTCCAGCTCCAGTATAATTACAAGCTTTGCACACATTGACTGCGGCCTCCCCCATGCGCCTACGAAGTTCAGGACTAACTACGATGCTAGGAGCTTCTTCAATAACTTTCTGATGCCTTCGCTGAATGGAACATTCGCGTTCAAACAAGTACACGACATTACCAAAATTATCGGCAAAAACCTGAATTTCGATATGCCGTGGTTTGGTAACAAATTTCTCAATGAACACGGCATCGTCGCCAAAGGAAGAACGGGCTTCGCTTTGGGCGGTATGCATTTGCTCCTCAAAATCTTCTTCATGTTCCACCAAGCGCATTCCCTTACCACCTCCTCCAGCAGACGCTTTAATGAGAACTGGATAGCCTATTTCTGCGGCAATTTTCTTTCCTAGATCCACGTTGGCTACTGCTTCATCAACCCCAGGAACTAAAGGAACTCCAAAATCTTTAACGGCTTGTTTAGCACTCAGTTTGTCGCCCATAACTTCCATGGACTCGGGTGACGGGCCGATTAATGTAATACCGGCGGCTTTGAGTTTTCTCGCAAAGCCTGCATTTTCCGATAGAAAACCATAACCTGGGTGTACGCCATCTACGCCCAATTTCAAGCACGCTTCAATAATGGCATCTTGACGGAGGTACGATTCAGAGGATGGACTTGCGCCGAGGTATACCGCTTCATCTGCTTCAAGTACGTGTGGGGCAAATCGATCAGCGTCACTGTAAACTGCCACGCTTCGAATTTCCATTTTTTTTAAGGTTCTTAATACTCTGCGAGCTATTTCTCCACGATTAGCGATAAGGACTTTATTCATGTTCATGCTGTTCTTGTTTTTCAATGGGTTCGTTCGTTAAATTAGGCACCTTGGTTTTTTGTTTTTTTCGGCTGAATTGAACCACGCGTTTTTCTTTTTTCCGAAAGATATCGAGAAATGTTTGCATTAGCATGAAGTCTTTTCCCGAATTAAAATCTTCATGGTAGGAAAATCCTGCACCTTGTGTAAAAGGACCAGCATTCTCCTTCACTGTATTACCATTGGAACGGTTAAAGGCATTAACCCTAAATGTTCCTTGCTCGTTAATCAAATATTCAATACTAACGTCACCCACCAAGCCTCCACTCGCCGTATTTAATGCACTATTGTCAACTCCAAAGCTACCCGAAACCACTAAACGGTCGTTTAAAAATGCTTTTTGAACAGAAGTAGAAATGTTGGATGAACCAATGTCCATTTTTACTTGGTAGCTTTTTGACATTTGCGACAACGCAGCATTAATTTGGCTTTCAACCAGATCAAATGCCGCGGATTCATTCGCAGAAACTCCTCCTTGGAGCGGTTGAAATTTATTGAAGAGCATTAAAGAGAAAAACTGTCGATTTAATTCGTCAATATCCGAATTAATTCTATTCAACAAGGCTTTACCCGCCTCTGGGGCCTGAGGTGCTTCCAATTGAAACGATATTGCTGGAGCCATAAGGTCTCCGTTGAGTCTCAATAAACACTGCGTATTCTGTCGTGAAAGAGCTTCATTGTTCTGACCTGGCATTAGTTCGAGCATGTTCGCATGTTTAACCGTGTAAGAAGTTAGAACATTCATATCTGCATGCTCTACATCGCCTTTCCATACAATAGTTCCTTCCAAAATATCGAACGGTTTTCGCGCTGGCCCCATGGCAAAATTGTAGATGCTTCCCGGGAGTATTGCTAGGGCACCGTTGAGTTTCATTTGGTTAAATGCGTCTAAGGATAAATTCAACTTACCGTTGGTTCTCGCCCGAATTTCATCTTGCGTTTGTTCATTGAAGACCAAACGAATATCAGCATCTGGAGTAATGTTAAATCCTATTTTAATATCGATACCCGAATAATTCAATTTTTGTGCAACAGCCGAAGGAACCTTCGTTTTAGATACAAAGTGAATGATCGACTCATCCTCCAATTCACTGCTACCGTACATTGGAAAAATTACCTTGCTCCCTTTTCGAGTGGTTAAATCAACGTCCACAGACATCGTACTTTCCACGCCTTCAATGTGCGCAAAACCAAGTGCATAAGCCTTTCCATAATACGTATCACCTTCATTGTATTGGGTATTTAGTACCAGAAATCTATCCAGTTTTTGCGTGTTTTTGCCCGACGAATAACCTTTTTCAAAATCAATATCGGCATTGTAAGTAAATCGTTTAAAATTATCATGAAAAACAGCAATGTCCAAGGATGCATTGTTTCCTTCTGAATCTTTAATAGAAAGAAGTTTAGTTACATAGAATCCCCCTTTATCTACTTGAACACGCCCATTAATGGTGTATCTACATCCCAGTAAAGCAAAATCCGCGGCGGCGTTTTCAAGCATCAAACTACCTTTTAACATGGGTTCTTCCAGCGAACCATTGACATCGACGGAACCCTTAATTTTTCCGGCAACGTTTGCCACCACGCTTGGATCCATGAAGCCATTTACAAAACTCAAATCTGTATTCTCAAAGGTGACCGCTAAGGCTAAGTTATTGTCTTTCTCTTTTACTTTGTACGAGCCATCAAATATCAAAGAAGTTTTACCTTGAAAAAGTAAATCTCCTCTGATAATAACAGCAGCCAGTGTGTCATCATAATTTGCCCTCACGTTGACCGTACCTATTTCTTGATTATTGAAACGAAAATTATCCAGGGTCAACTTACTAGTGAGCGTTATGTCGTTAAACGGATCAGCTATCCCCAATTCACCCCCAAGTTTTCCAGACATATCAATTCCTAATCCAAGCATTCCGGAAAGATCACTGAGGCTTACGTTGGTTAGGTATACCTTCATTCGATCGTCTTTCCGATTGGATAATTTTCCTTTTATTGAAATTTCTTGATTGTTTTTTTGGCTAACTAAGGTAAAATTATTCGCCCAGTAAGTGGACCCGTTTATTTGAAAATCACTCCCTTTCGTGAGGTTCCACCGGTAACCGTTCAGTGATAATCGAGATTCATCGAACAGCAAATCATAATTGCTATTTGAAAGTATGGAAGTCTTCCAATTAACCATAGACTCGTTTAATCTTCCAGCATCCCAAGCTAAACTAGAACGCAAGACCCCTTGACTACCGTTGGAAAAAAAGGTTACATCAAACAGGGTCAGTGAATCCGATAGAGCCAATTCCGCTACAGAGAGCTTCGCCACGACCGAATCATTGATAACCCCTTGAGTTAAGCGAACTCGATTTAAAACAATGCTGTCGTATTGAATGCGATTCGAGGCAACACTCAAACCCAATTCTTCTTTTTCGGAGTCAAATTTGACAACAACTTTGGTGCCTTTAGCCACCGAGAGATTGGGTTGAAAAAGCTCAGTAATTTGATTCGCATCATGAATTACAAGTGTTGCATCTACTCGATTATTAACGTCATTCCGAAGGGGTTTTTCTGCTTTAAACCAAGAGGGCAATGGACGTGAACAGCTATATAGGATGTCATTAGCAAAGGTTGATACATCCACTTTGCCCTCAAAGTCTAAATCAGCCAAAGTGCTTCGAAGTTTTACTCGATCTAAATTCGATTGATGTTCCAGATCGATACCTAACTGAGGTACCATGATCTCTTTTCCATTCTCTGTATACTTTAATCCACTACCTCCCATCACGCCAATAAATTCCTCCATGGAAGAACCGCTCATATGTAACTCAAAAACACCTTCCAATTGCGAAGCAGTTTCCGTAAACCCCAAGGGAAGCAGGCTCACCTTTTCTAGATTCAATTGTGCACGAACATCGGGTTTGCCGTCAATTTTTGCCAAACCAATAAGCGACAACACCAAATTAGGATCGTTTATCTCCAAGGCAACATCTGCCGTTTGATGGATGATTTCCAGGTGCTTTAGGTCGATGTTCTTGTAGGAATATCCGTTAAACTGGAACGAGTTAAGTTGCCCTTTTCCACCACGTATCTGAATGCCGTCATTTAAGGCACTTAGGGTATTTAAGCTGAGTTTACCCGTTAAAACCCCGAGTTCTGAAATACCAGTTATTGCAGCAAGGTTCAATGAATCCACATGCAATACATCCCGGTTCAAATCCAAATTTTGAAGCGAAAATCCTTCCTGATGCGGGGATAATTTTAACGGAGCATCGAGGGACAAGCGACCAATTTCCGTGGTTATTTTAACAGGATCCACAAAAAGACTTCCTCCAAACCCTTGTACGTTTAAATTTTTTATTCCAACATTACCCAAAGACAACACCTTTTCATCAAGGTTCAATGTTTGTCCTCCCGGCAACTTAAAAGCATTCAATTCAGCCATATTAATATTGGCTTCTACCAAATGTTCTCGTATACTGTACGAAGTCCAATCGTTGAAATCTGGTAATTCAAGATGGGCTTTAATATGTGTTTTTTTTCCAATTTTCAGGTTTAAATTTCGAATTTTAAGTCGATTGGGTACGTTGTAAGCTGTTGCCGACAATTCAAGAATCTCATCCATACCTCTCAGCGCAGGAACCAATAGAGAAACATCTTTCAAATCAACACGACTAGGTGCAATGACACACGTTATATTCGCCTTATTTAAAAAGTCGTTTTTGTCCTCGAGGTTCTTAAAGGAATATCCTATTTCATGAACCATGAGGTTCGAATGATTGATCACCAGATGAACCTTGGACAACTTTAAAAAAGTGGAGTCCATGGCAAAAGATGCTGTAAACGTTTTAATGTTCAAACCCGAACGATCTTTCAAGCGAAAATGGTCAAGATGAAATCCTAATTTCGCACCGTTCGAAACAAGTTTAGAAACTCCTAGATTCAACCCTTTTATGTCAATATGATTGGGGTCAAAACCATAATCGCTTTGGGCTATCCTGAAATCGTCGAATCGAAAGTCCGTATTCTTGAACGTAATTTTGTTTAGTCGTATTGAAAAAGGACTTGAACTGGTGGTCGTGTCGGTCGATGAAAAGTAATCCGAAATAAAGGCAAAGTTCATGGAACCATTGGGTTTTTCAACACAAACCCATACCTTACCGTTGCACAATACGATCTCATCCAAGGTGAGGTGCTCCGTCCCAAAGTTTCGTACGCTAACCTCGAGCGAAGCAACCTTTAATAGTGGGCGATGTTGCAAATCATTCAAGGATACACCTTCCAAATAAACCCTCTCAAAAAAGTTAATGTCCACTTTTCTTATATGCACTTGGGTTTTCCACTCCTTTGAAAAATGCATTGCGGCACGCTGTGCAACATAGGTTTGAAAACTACTGCTGCGAATTAAAAAAGCAAAAAGAACCAGTGCAAAGGCTAAAATTTCAAGAAAAATCCCACATCCTCGGAGAAAAATATTCGCTACTTTTGCCATGCTGAACAAAGATAATCATTGCATTGAATAATCCACTGATCCTTGGGATCGAATCCTCCTGCGACGACACTGCCGCCGCCGTAATGCTAGGACGAAAAGTCCTTTCGAGTGTTACAAGTGCTCAATTGATCCATGCTCAACATGGGGGTGTAGTACCTGAACTTGCGGGAAGAGCTCACATGGAAAATATCACAGTGGTTATTCAAGAGGCCGTAAAGCAAGCGAATATAGACTTGCTTAATTTGGATGCCATCGCTTTTACTCAAGGCCCCGGACTGCAAGTGTCATTGGTCGTTGGAACCTCATTTGCCAAAGGACTTGCCTTGGCGCTTCAAAAACCGCTCATAGCCGTGCACCACATGAAAGCACATATTTTGAGCCATTTTATCGAAGAAGAAGGAATGAATGCTCCTCTATTTCCCTATTTATGCCTTACGGTCAGCGGTGGCCACACGCAAATAGTAGTAGTTCATAGCGCCACCAGAATGGAGATTATTGGTAAGAGCATCGACGATGCGGCAGGAGAGGCTTTTGATAAGACCGCTAAAATGCTCGGGTTTACTTATCCAGGAGGACCATTCATTGATCGACATTCGGTTCTAGGTAACCCAAAGGCCTTTTCTTTTTCGAAACCAAAAATTGACGGATTGGATTTCAGTTTCAGCGGACTAAAAACTTCGGTATTGTATGCGCTCAAAAAACACCAAGCGGCGGATGAGTTTTTCATTCAGAACAACCTGAACGATTTATGCGCTTCCATTCAAGAATGCATTACGGACATACTAATGGACAAATTGAAAAAAGCACAAACGCAAACTGGAATCCGAGATATTGCTTTGAGCGGAGGAGTTTCCGTCAATTCAGGACTACGCGATAAAATCGAAATATGGTCGAACGAAAGAACAGACCTGCGATTCTATTTCACCCCACCCAAGTACTGCACAGATAATGCGGCCATGATTGGCATCGCAGGGAATTTCTTGTATTGCGAAGGTGTTTTTGTTGATCAAACGGTATCAGCCGACGCTCGTTTGCCTTGGTAAGGTCATTAACGATTTTTTCCTGAAAGTTTGGATTTCGAAAAAATAATTTCTATTTTAATAGACCTAAATCCTATCCTATGTTTCTAGACCTACAGACTATCCCAAAGGAATTCGTTCCTTTTTGCGGTTTCAAGAAGAAATCGTTCATTCCGCAAGAACGTGATTTGAGAAAACACTTGGATTATGCCACAAGCCTTGGGAATAATCATCGCACGAAAGTTCAAATCGTATTTTGCGATGACGACGGATTAAAAATGGTGCATACCACGGTGTGGGCAGCATTGGATCAACACATTCTATTGAAAGGAGGAATTCGGATTCCTATCCTTCGAATTGTCGAAATAATTTTTTAGTTTTGGCCGATGAGTCAAGGTTTGAGGAGTATTTTGTTCGTGCTGTTTTCGGGCGTGTTTATTGTGGCATGGAATCAAAACCATGTGCAATGGTATGGAAAGTATGATCCTTCCTCTCAACAAATAGTTGTAAGTGGCTTGATTGATTCTACTTGGCATATTTATTCTCCAAAAACCGATGCTGGTCTTGGCCCGATTGCATTGAGCATTCGGCTCATCGCAGAAAATGGTATAAAAAAACAAGGAAATGCCCTCTTTTCTCCCGAACCCGAGGCTCACATGGATGAGAATTTCGGAGGAACCGTGTACATTTGGGAAAAGGAAGTAACGATTTTTCAGAAAGTCAAATTTCCCAAAACATGCAAAGAGATTAAGGCAATCATTAATTACATGATTTGCGATGATACTCAGTGCCTTCCTCCAATTGATGTTGAACTAAAAATACCTTTTAACCCATAATTAACCATGAAATTTTACGCTTCTTTTATCGCTCTTCTTTTTCTTTCTTTTACACGTACTTTTTCGCAAATGGTCAACCACGAAGATGTGGTAAAAGTGAAATTCTCAATTCAACAAAAGGATGGTGAAGGGGAGGTAATTGCCTCCATCGATATCATTCCAGGCTGGCATATTAATTCAAATAAATTACCCAAAGACTCTTATGCTATAGCTACGGATCTCAAAATTAATCCCACCCAAGGTATCAGCATCGGAAAATTAACCGAACCCAAGCCCATTCAGTTTATCGATGAAGATCTTGGTGACATGCAAAGCCATCACAAAGGAAAGTTAACGATGAAAAGGAGTTTTAAGATTTCTTCGGATAAAGACCTGAAAATAAAAGGGGCGTTCTCCTTTCAAGTATGTGACGAAGCAGGCAAATGCTTATTGCCCCATGAATATCCCTTTGAACTCTCGGTTAAAGCGTTTACTCCGAGCAGTTCGAATGCCTCCGATACTTCTCAAACGACGAGCAATACCACGACAGAAGAATCTACAGACTCCACCGATATTACCACCTTGGAAGATCAAAAACCTACAAAGGAAAATTCCGAAAAAAAAGGAAAGTCCCTGTGGGTTATATTTATTTTGTCATTTTTAAGCGGATTTGCAGCCCTGCTTACTCCCTGTGTTTTTCCTATGATTCCAATGACCGTTTCTTTTTTCACCAAGCAAAGTCAATCGAAAGCGGCAGGTATTCGAAACGCGGTGCTTTACGGCCTTTCTATTATTGCGATTTATGTACTGTTGGGTACCATTATTACCGCCATTTTTGGACCATCGGCATTAAATGAACTATCCACCAACGTTTGGTTTAACCTCCTTTTCTTTATTTTGTTGGTGGTTTTTGCCATCTCCTTCCTAGGTGCTTTCGAAATAACCCTACCCAATTCATGGTTGAATAAAGCGAACAATGCTTCCTACAAAGGAGGACTTGTAGGTATATTTTTCATGGCTCTAGCCTTGGCTTTAGTCTCCTTTTCTTGTACGGGACCGATTGTGGGTACATTATTAGTCGAATCCGCAACGATTGGAGGTATTGCACCATTTATAGGTATGTTCGGTTTTTCGTTGGCTCTTGCCCTACCATTTACCCTGTTCGCTGCTTTTCCTGGATGGATGAATTCACTGCCACGTTCCGGTGGATGGCTCAATACGGTTAAAGTAGTACTCGGTTTCTTAGAGTTAGCTTTGGCCTTTAAATTCTTATCCAATGCTGACCTCGTGGTGCAGGGACATTTTTTAGAAAGGGAGGTATTCCTTGCGATTTGGATTGGGATTTTCTTGGTGTTGGCACTGTACCTTCTTGGATTCATCCGCATGCCGCATGACAGCCCCATCGAAAAACTGTCTGTAGGCAGAACCCTTTTCGGAGCCACGGTATTGATGTTTGTCATTTACTTGATTCCAGGGCTGTGGGGCGCTCCCTTAAAACTCATCAGCGGATTCCCTCCTCCCTTGGCTTACAGTGAAGCTCCTCAAGGAGTAGGTAGTTCTCAAACTACCCAAAGCCATTCCGACAATCCTGATATGCATTTAGGACCACAAAACCTTCAAGTATTTCATGATTTAGACAAAGCTAAAGCCTATGCCGAAAGAATGAACAAACCTCTTTTTGTTGATTTTACAGGGCATGCTTGCGTTAATTGCCGCAAAATGGAAGAAAAAGTGTGGGGCGAACCTGGAATCATTGAACTGCTTCGGGATAAAATGGTCATTGTCTCCTTATATGTCGATGAGAAAACAGAGCTCCCGAAAGAGGAACAGGGAGTCAAAGAATACGCCCCAGGAAAATCCATGACCATTCGCGAAGTGGGACATAAATGGAGTTTCCTACAGGCCACGCGATACAAAAGCAATACCCAACCGTATTATCGAATGATTGGGAAAGGCGACCAAGACTTAGCCAACGGTTCTGCGGACTATGAACATCATGGAAACGCAGAGGATTTCAAGGTTTGGCTCGAGAAAGGAATTCAAGAATTCCAGAAATAATCCCTTCACCGAGCAAAAGTCGATTGCTTGAATTATGGTTTCATCGATTTTTGAGGTAATTATGTTAATTTAGCATTAACTCTAACCAACTTTTATGAAACCCATTCACATTGTAATCGCGTTATTTGCACTGCCTTTTATCACCCTCAGCCAATCACAACTGTGTTATTTTGGCGGAGGTCCTTCGAACGACCAAGCCCATTCCGTCACCCAAGCCAACGACGGCTCCTACGTTATTGCTGGCCAAACGGCGAGCTTCGGAAGCGGCGGCATTGATGTTTACCTGATGAAAACATCGGCCCTTGGGTCGGTAATTTGGACCCGAACCGTTGGTGGTTCAGGAAATGATTATGGACGTTCCATTGTGAAAACCTTCGATGGAGGCTATGCCATAGCAGGAACAACCTCTTCTTTTGGCGCCGGATCGGACGATTTTTATTTAATCAAAACGGACGGAATGGGAACGGTTCAATGGACAAAAACGTACGGTGGCTCGGGATCCGATCAAGCTTGGGAATTGGTGCAGACCCCCGACAGTGGATTTTGCATTGCAGGTCAAACCGCTTCTTTCGGTTCCTCCCCAAACGATTGCTATGTTGTACGGACAGACGCGAACGGAAACCTAATTTGGGATAAAAAAGTTGGGGCAGCATCGCAAGCCGATATTGCATACTCCATTACCAATACCAACGACGGCGGATTTGCCATTGCCGGTACCGCCTACACTTGGACAGGCAGTGCGAATTCATCTTCCAACGATTTTTACATTGTAAAACTCGACGCAAGCGGAAACATGGTTTGGTCGCGCTTGGTGCAAGATGCGAATGCTACGAAATATCCTGACTATGCGCGTTCCATCATACAAACTGCGGACGGCGGTTACATGATTGCCGGAGAGGCTGGACAACCGAAAGTGAATGGCGGATATAATTGGCACTACCTCTTGGTTAAATTGGATGGGGCTGGACAAGTCTCTTGGACGCGATATTACGGAGGAACCCAAATTCCTAATTTCTCAACAGATGGCAGCGATTATGCTGAATCGGTGATTCAAATGAACAACGGCGACTATCTCGTTGGCGGCTACACGTTCTCTTTCAATTATAACTTTAACCTTGCCCAACAAGTCGGTTTGGAGTATTATCTCGTTCGGGTGTCGGGTACCGGCGCCTTACTTGACACGAAGATTATTGGTACGGCAGAAAACGATCTTGGGAAATGCCTGATTAAAACCTCAGACGGAGGTTATTTAGTTGCCGGTTATGCGCAAGAAAAAGTGGCAGGAACCTATCCCGATGAAATTTATATGGTAAAATTAGATTCTACGCTCAGCACTTGTTGCACGCTTAGAACAGGAGGTGCTGACCGAGGAACAGGCCCAACGAATACTACCCGTGGAACCAGTTCTACAGCAGGTGGTACTGCAGGAACCGGTGGAAGTTTTAGCTCGGGAGGAAATACCACCATTATTTGCGGTTTGCCCGCATTAAACGCAAATTTCCAATCAACCATGAATCAGTTGTGCCCCAATAACAATTGCGTAGACTTTAGCGATCTATCCGGCGGTTCTCCAAGTTCATGGTCCTGGTCTTTCCCCGGCGCAATCCCAGCAACTTCCAACCTTCAAAACCCTACGGGTATTTGCTATGCAACGCCCGGAAGTTATAACGTGAGCTTGATTGTTGGTAACGGTAACAGCTTTGACACCCTTGTAATGGTTAACTACATCAACTCTGCGGGCTCCCCAGCCGTTCCGACCATCACCGCAAACGGGCCAAGCACTTTTTGCTCAGGCGACAGTGTGCTGTTAAGTTCATCCTACCCCAATGGTAACACATGGACGCCCACAGGAAATACTTCTTCAAACTTTTATGCAACCTCTTCTGGTACCTATACGGTGACTTATACCGATGCGAATGGCTGCACAGCCACCTCGAATCCAATTACGCTTACCGTTAACCCTTCACCGCCAGCTCCTATAGTAAACCCACAAGGTCCTTTAATCATTTGTGCAGACGGTGTCATCCAACTATATTCGAACACCTCGGGAGGGAATGTATGGAGCCCTAACGGAGAAACCACCGATACGATCATGGTGTATACCCCAGGTAATTATTATGTCTTGAATTCGTCGGGACCATGTCCGAGTGCCGCCAGCAATATAGTAACGGTTAACTTAGGGTCAAACCCAAATCCTCCGGTAATATCCCTTACGGGCACGGATACGCTATACTGCTCCTCTGCTTCAAGTTACCAATGGTACTTGAATGGAAACCCCATCCAAGGCGCAACAGGTCAATTCTACGTTCCCACTGCAAATGGTTCATACAGCGTTTATGTTACCAACGAAGACGGTTGCGGAACCATGGGAGAACCTTATGAATTCACCTTAAATGAACTAACGCATCTTGAGGGTCCGGAATGGATTATTGCTCCAAATCCTGCCAGCAATTTCCTAACTATTCTTTGGAAAAATAACTCACGCGCGAAAATTCAGGTACTCGATATCCAAGGAAAATTGCTCATTTCACAAACCAGTACTTCCGGAAATGAGAACTTGGACATTTCCTCGCTTTCTGAGGGGATATATTGGGTGAACCTGGTTACGGATAAGGGAAATGTTCAACCCATTAAAGTCATCGTTTCCCGTTAAAAGTTGCTACCTTTCCGAAAACGTACTGAATGAAACTGTGCATTGCAGAAAAACCAAGTGTTGCTCGGGATTTAGCCAAATTGCTTGGTGCTAGCGCAAAAAAAGACGGATACTTTGAAGGCAACGGATATTGGGTCAGTTGGACCTTTGGTCATTTGTGCACCCTGAAGGAGCCGGAAGACTATAACCCCGTTTGGAAACAGTGGCGCGTAGAGGACTTACCCATTGTTCCAGAGTCCTTTGGCATAAAAATCATTTCCAACGACGGAGTTAAAAAACAGTTTGAAGTCATCAAGCAGCTGGTGGCTATCTGTGAAGAAGTGATCAATTGCGGGGATGCAGGACAAGAGGGAGAGCTAATTCAACGATGGGTGTTGTTAAAAGCCGGTTGTAAAAAACCCGTAAAAAGGCTTTGGATATCCTCCCTGACCGATGAAGCGATAAAAGAAGGATTTAACAAATTAAAAGATGCCAAAGAATTCGACAACCTTTTCGCAGCTGGAAATTCAAGGGCCATTGGCGACTGGATTTTAGGTATTAATGGGACTAGGCTCTATACGAAGAAATTTGCCGCCCCAAAAATGATCTTGTCCGTAGGGAGGGTTCAAACCCCCACCTTGGCGATGATTGTTCAACGGCAAAAAGAAATCAACGCGTTTAAATCGGAAGTCTACTGGGAATTAAAAACCGTCTACCGAAATACCGAATTTCTTTGCCAAATCGAACGCTTGAAAAGTGAAGAACGCGCTCAAAAAGGCCTGGATTACTTGAAAGGCAAACCCTTCGAAGTAACCTCCTTTGAACAAAAAGAAGGGAAAGAAGGAAACCCCCGCTTGTACGACCTCACTTCCCTGCAAGTGGACGGTAACAAACGCTACGGATTCAGTGCGGACGATACCCTCAAACACGTGCAAAGCTTATACGAAAAAAAACTGGTCACCTATCCAAGGGTTGATACCACCTATCTTTCAGAGGATTTACACCCAAAAATTCCGAACACCCTCCGTGGCTTAAAAGATTACGAACGTTTTACCGCCCAAGTTTTATCGCAACCTATTCCAAAAACTAAAAGCATATTCGATAATACCAAAGTAACAGACCACCATGCCATTATTCCTACAGGAATTCTTCCTTCAGGTATTTCTCCTGACGAACAAAAAATCTACGACTTAATCGCACGCAGGTTCATCGCAGCCTTTTATCCCGAATGTAAAGTTTCCAATACTACCGTTATGGGAAAAGTGGATCAGCTCAATTTTAAAGCTACCGGAAAGCAAATTCTCGATAAAGGATGGAGGTTGGTGTACGAAGACATGGAATCTAAGGCGGCGAAAAAAGAAGAAGCCGAAGAAAAAGTATTGCCCATTTTTACAGAAGGCGAAAGCGGAGAACATGAACCGATGCTGCACCAAGGAAAAACGACAGCACCAAAGCCGTATACTGAAGCTACCTTATTGAGGGCCATGGAAACCGCGGGGAAATTTGTGGAGAACGAAGAGATGCGCGAATCCATGAAAGAAAACGGCATCGGTAGACCCTCTACTCGATCCGCCATCATTGAAACACTCTTCAAAAGAGGGTATATCGAAAAAAAGAAAAAAAACTTGTTGGCCACTTCCACCGGTATGGACCTCATCAACACCATTAAAAACGACTTACTAAAAAGCCCCGAACTCACCGGACAATGGGAGCATAAACTGCGAAAAATGGAACGCGGTGATTACAATCCCCAAGAATTCAAGCAAGAGCTTTTCAAAATGGTCCGCGAAATCACAGACGAAGTACTCTTTGGAAATTAATCCATTTTAATGAACGACTTCCTAGACGTTCTTTCCGAAGTAAACTGAAGTTGAAGTTGGTACGCCCCTCTTTCCAGGTTTTGAACTCGAATTGACGTCAACATTCCACCCATTACCCCTTCTTTCACCAACCGTCCTTGGGCATCGAAAACACGGTAATATTCAGGTTCCTCTCCAAAACATCTTACGGTTAAAGCTTCTGTGGCCGGGTTCGGATAAATCCCCCATCCATTGGCTGAGACATCGCTTAAACCGGCATTATCCACCAAAGCTTCTAAGTAAGTAGTATCCGAACAGTTCGCGTTGGAAGCCACCAAGGTTACCGTGTACGTACCGGGTTGTGTGTAGGTATGTTGAGGTGTTGCTTGCGTATCCGTGTTGTTGTCACCAAAATCCCAACTGTAGGAATTTGCATTTGTACTCTGGTTGGTATTGATCGTTAAAGTCATACCAAACGTTGAAGCGGTAGCCGCTGCGGTGACTTCATCCATGACCAAATACACCGGCGTTCTCGGACTGATGCACGGGTCCTTTACCACCTCCCAATCGTAGAAATAATAATAGAATGCCGCTCCTGCACTGGAGCCTGTAATGGAAATTAATCCTGGGATTTGGTAGGGATAGGACGCACCCGCATTGTTGCGGTATAGGTTCATTTGCGACCCGCCTATTCGGTAATTGACGCCTGGTTCAAGATGAAAATTCAAGGATATTCTAGACCCTCCGGAAGGAATATTGAGAAACCTTGAATCCAATTGGTTCCCGCTCTCGTCCCACAAAGTTATCGTTCGATCACCTGCTGCGCCGGCATTTACCCAGGCAGAAACAATGGTAAGCGGTTCTTGAACCGAAAAAATCTGATACTGTGTTGCAGCGTTATTGTGTTGCCCACCCGTTCCAAAACTGTTATTCAATGGTCCGACATAAAGAACAGGATTTGTCTCGACATTTTCAACCCATAAGGTATCGGTTTGCGCCAAAAACATCGAATAAAAAGCCCCAGTATCCAATAAATTACCGTCGATAGCCGCATCGAAATAGCGAATTTCTCCATTAGCCGTAGCCTGAACAGTTACGCTGTCGGGAGAACACAAAATTATCCCACTGGCAACAGGAGCCTCAGGACGATCAATGGTAATATAATTTTGAAGGGCAAAAGTGTCAGAACCTATATTATTTGACGCAATCAACGTAACGGTGTAGGTGCCGTCTTGCTGATACACATGCGTTGGATGTTGAAGCGTTGACGTACTCCCGTCACCAAAATTCCAATTCCAAGCATTCGGTCCTCCCGTTGTTTGATCTTCAAACAAAATTTCCCCCGTACAACTTGTGGTAGCATTGGCCTGAAAATCGGCCACTGGAGGATTGATGGGAATTTGACAAGCCCATGTCATCACAAAACCCGCATTGGTTACATACGTATCCGAAAAGAATTTCAAGGTAATTGCCCCATAAGTGCTCTGGATGGTCCCTCCATTGGGCAAGGTATTACCAGTGTATTGACCAATCAAAGGGCTGGTATTGGTAGGGCCATCGTAGATGTAGAGATAATCATAGTTCAATTCCAAATCGAACAACGAAAAATTCAAGGTTACTGTTGCCGCTCCAGCAGGTGCGATTGTGATTTCACTGGTAACTAAGTCCTGGTAGTTGGAAGCAATGCCTCCTGGATCAAACAAGGTGCCGCTGCAAGAAGTCTGCGTTTGATTCAACCCAGCAGGATTCATCGTTATAGCACAAGGCAATGATGGGTCTACGTTAATGTAATCCACCAACACTACCGTGTCGGATCCACAGGCACCGCCGCTGGCAATGAGTGTAACGGTATAAAGTCCTGGATTCGCATAAGTGTGCGAAGGATTTAACTGATTGGACGTTCCCCCGTCGCCGAAATTCCATTGAAAGGTTCCTGCATTGAAACTTTCGTTGGTAAAATTGACCAAAGCCGGCGCTTGGCAATAGTCTTGAAAAGCCGTGCTGAATTGTGAAGTCACCGAATAGGAAAAAGGCTGCCCTACCCCAACCGCATACCACGCGTTGGTGGTGCTCATGACCTCTGGCGAACATGCCCCATACAAATCAATGGCCGACTGAATAGCATAAAACCTCGCATCCGAATAATCTGAATTTGGGGTAAGATAAACGGTGTTATTTCTAAACGCAATGCGCGCTGCCTTTAAGGATCCCTGAGCAGTGACGTTGTACACGGAATTGATGTCGTTGGTTCCTGAACCTCCTACCGTAAGCAAATAATACCAAAAGTTCTGTACCCCAGAGTTGGTGTGTACCCCACCGTTGTCTTGAGCGCCGGTGTAATAATGAGTTCCTAAATACGTATCGGGGTCATTAAACGCATTGGGATTGGCCATGTTTCGAATCCCATTACCATTCGGGGTGGCATCTTCTCCCATAATCCAGTTCAAGGCATTGTTGTTCGCAAAAGACTCTACCGCAACACCGAAAATATCGGAAAACGATTCATTTAAGGCCCCTGATTCGTTGGCGTATACCAAGTTAGAGGTATTGGAGGTTAAGCCATGGGCAATTTCATGCCCTGTAATATCAATGGCGGTCAAGGGAGTAAAGGTACTTCCGTTGCCGTCTCCGTAGGTCATGCGTTGACCGTCCCAAAAAGCGTTATTATAGTTTGTGTTGTAGTGCATGTAGCTTTTCAAGGTGAAGCCATTTCCGTCGATGCTATTTCGGTTATGGATTTGCCAGAAATAATCGTAGGTCATTTCCGCTCCCCAATGGGCATCACCGGCGTAGTGGTCCATGTTCGCCGTATTATTCCAATAATTATCGGCATCAATAAAATCAACAGCAGCACCGTAGTTTGATGTATTGTTCAAATCAAAGGTTTGAATACCGTTCCCTCGCCCAGTCTCCCTCAAACGAAATTGAGAAGAAAAATAATCTGCTACAATCGATCGATTTCCGGAATATGCAGTAACCGCTACCCCATTACTATCAGCGGTATGAATTCTGTTTTCAGAAGCTACAACGGAATTGGTATGAGCATCCACGTATACAAAAGACCGGGATAATGGAGCGTCCGCGTAAATGTCCATGCCATAAACCAATTGGGCAGAAGCTTGGGCATTGACACGATACCACATGAGTTCCGGCCGAGGATAATAGGTGGCATTGGGGTCGTTGTTTTCGTATTTCAACAAGCGTTCCTCTTCCGGCATTTGCCATTTGTACCTTTCGGCATTCACAAAATTCAACGCTGCTTCTACGCTTTGATCCTCACCGATGGAAGGAGTTACCGAACCGAGTACTTTGTACAGCTCCGCATTCACAGAAATGACCCTTGAACCGTTCATATGAACGTTAATCACGTTGTGTCGAACTTCAATATTCTTGAATAAAACGTTGTACGTGTAATGATCCCATCCCAACTGGTCCGTCATTCGACGGTTGAATTGAAGGGTAAATTCTGCAGGTAATTCAAAAACTTCTTTTAACCAAGCAGCATGGTTTTCCGGAGCCACGTTTACGCTTTCATCAAAGCGAATGAATCGGGGAAAAGCGTCGTTGGATTCTTTTCTAATTTCAAGGATCGAAGGTTGAAATTTAGCCTGTGACCAAACACCTAGGGCCCCTAAAATAAAGGTCGCGAGTAGTAGATTTTTCATGGCAAGTATTTACGCGATTAAAGGTAGGTAATTCAAAACGAATCACATGCGTTCGGGCGCAGAAATACCAAGAATTAATAAACCACGTCGCAGAACATTTGCAACCGATCTGGAAATCAAAATCCTGGATGCCTTGAGCCCTTGATTGGACTCGTTCAATATCGGACATTGCTGGTAAAATGAATTGTACTCTTTGGTGAGTTCATATAAATAATTCGCAAGAACTGCGGGGGAATACGTTTGAGAGGCCTCGCTAATAACGTTTGGAAAAACATGAAGCACTTTAATTAACCTCGTTTCCTCCTCTTCAATAATCAGAGGCACATGCGAATCGAAATCCCCAGCTTTGCGCAACAAGGAATTGATTCGAGCATGGGTGTATTGAATAAAAGGTCCCGTATTACCGTTCAAATCGATCGATTCTTCTGGATTAAACATCATGCGTTTTTTAGGATCTACTTTCAGCAAATAGTATTTTAAACCGCCCATCCCAATATTCTCATACAAGCGTGTTCTTTCTTCCTCCGAAAGCTCAGCAATTTGACCTCGTTCTTGCGTCATGGCCGTTGCAGCCACTACGACTTCTTCCATTAAATCATCGGCATCTACGACGGTTCCTTCCCTCGATTTCATCTTTCCGGTAGGAAGATCGACCATACCATAAGACAGATGGTAGCAATTCTTTGCCCAAGCATAACCGAGTTTTTCCAAAATAAGGAACAGGACTTTAAAATGATAATCTTGCTCGTTGCCAACCGTGTAAACAATGCTGGAAAGGTCCGAATAGTCTTTAAATCGTTCGATTGCGGTGCCAATATCTTGAGTCATGTAAACCGCTGTACCATCGGCACGAAGCACGAGTTTTTCGTCCAACCCATCCTCCGACAAGTCGATCCAAACGCTGCCGTCTGGTTTTTGAAAAAAAACACCGCGCGCTAAGCCGTCCATTACTTGATCTTTGCCAAGAAGAAAGGTATCGCTTTCGTAATAAAGTTTATCAAAATCCACCCCCATCCGCTGATAGGTGACATCAAACCCTTGGTAAACCCATCCATTCATGGTGGACCACAGCAAATAGGTTTCGGGGTCTCTCCCCTCCCATCGAACCAGCATATCTTGCGCAGCTCGAAGAATTTCCGTTTCAGATTTCGCAAGCTCCTTGATTTTGTCATCAATTGCTGCTTGAGCCTTTTCGTCTTTCCCTTCCTTTGCGCCGCTTAATTCCTGAAATTTTGCCACGGAAGCCGAAGAAGTATTGGAAAAATCGCCGCTATTCCATCTAGAAATAACCTCCTTCAGCTCTTGTTGTAGGTGTTTCTCAAATTCAACGTAATACTTTCCTACTAATTTATCGCCTTTAATGCCCGAATTCAAGGGCGTTTCGCGTTCTCCATTAGGTTGAAGAGGTGCAAACCGCTGCCATGCCAACATGCTTTTACAAATGTGAATCCCGCGATCGTTAATAACTTGCGTTTTGACCACTTGATATCCGTCGGCTTTCTTAAGTTCAGCAACCGAATAACCGAGAAAAATATTGCGCAAATGCCCCAGGTGTAATGGCTTGTTGGTGTTGGGCGAAGCGTATTCAACCATGACCCTTGGTTTAGAATTTGGCTTAGAGAAACCAAAATGAGGATTAGAACATACCTCGTCCAAGGCACTTAACCAATATTGTGGCGAAAAAACCAAATTCAAAAACCCTTGGACAACCTCAAAATCCTCGATCGAATCGATCTCGCGTTGAAGATGTTCGCCCAATTTTGTTGCTGCAACGGCTGGCGGGCATTGCAGGGCTTTGGCAAAGGGGAAAACCATGAGGGTTAAATCACCACGCACGTCTTTGCGTGTAGGTTGAAACTGAATCCAATCGCTGTTGATATCAATTCCTATCCAATCCCTACCCCGTTCTAAGAGGATTGCTCTCAACCTATGCTCCATGCTCCAATAATGTGTTTTTACAATGCGTGATTAACTCGAGCGCCACCTCGGCCATATAGTTTTTCTTATTGTCGAGTACGGGATTGACTTCAACAAATTCCAGTGCGCACAATTTAGGATGGGCACATAAACCGGTTAAAAGTTCTCGGGCTTCACGAACGGTAATTCCACCGGGAACAGGGGTGCCTGTACCGAAACTGGTTTCTTCGGGATCCATGGAATCCACATCGAACGAAACGTACAACAAGTCGCAATCTTTTAGTTGATTGGAGATAGCAACCAGTACTTCTTTGACGCCATGTCGCCGAAGTTCAGGAACCGTAAACACGGTAATATTCTCGGATTGAATAATATGCTCTTCTTCTGGTTCGGTACTTCGAACTCCGACAAAAATTAAATCCTCGAATTTCAAAGAATGGCTTTTAAGCTGAGTCCACTGAAGTGAGGTTTCAATATCCACCTGGTTTTTCTGGCACGAAAGATTATCCACACCTAGGGCCGAAGCCAAGGGCATGCCATGTAAATTTCCGGAAGGCGTAGTGTAAGGCGAATGCAAGTCCGCGTGAGCATCAATCCAAACAACCCCAATACGCTGATTTGGAAAAGCATTTTTGATACCTAACAGGGTTCCACCTGCCGATGCGTGATCTCCCGCAATTATTATAGGGAAATTTTGATGCTTTGCGCACTCTACAATAGCATCAGACACCCTTTGATACACCTTTTGCATGCCATCGATGCGTTTCGCAAGAGGATAAATCACCGGTCGATCCAAAAAATGGTTATATTCGGGTAAAACTTTCCAAGGAACTTCACTGAATAAAGGGTTTTCAAGCGAACGTGCTGCTGCTTGTATGGCCAACGGACCTAACGAAGCTCCTCGCGTACCTGCACCGAGTTCGGAGGGATTAATGATGATTTGAAGGCTTTTGCTCATGGCATATCCCATTGAAAAGGGATAGAGCAAAGATATAAAAGTTGACGCGCATTCGAAAGAATAAATTTCCAAGATTAAAAGAAAGCACGTATCTTCGCGCTCCTTGGAATAGTATTATGGGGATGTAGCTCAGTTGGCTAGAGCGCTTGACTGGCAGTCAAGAGGTCGTCGGTTCGAGCCCGATCTTCTCCACGTTAGCCCTGCGAAGCTTGAAAAGCGAAGCAGGGCTTTTTTATTACCCATACTTTTCGGGCGAGAAGTTTATGCCGAACTGCGTTGAGGCAAGCCCGATCTTCTCCACGTTAGCCCTGCGAAGCTTGAAAAGCGAAGCAGGGCTTTTTTATTACCCATACTTTTCGGGCGAGTATTACACGATGTTGAATAGTATAATTTCAAATTGAACCTTTAAATTGCTTATTTCATTTCGAAAGTAACGAATCTTAGAATCTCAGTTTTAACCTCCAACATCCTATGAAAATATTAAAATACCTTCTATTATTGGTCCTTTTTTTCCTCTTAACTGCCCTTTCACAAATAGGAGGACTCGTCCTTTTACTCTGGTGGTTGTTGTATAAATTCTTCAAAAAACGGTTCAAAAACGCATGGTTACGTGGAGGTGTCAACGTAGGTGGCTTCATAGTTTTTTACCTATTTTGTATGTTCATCATCGTTCCATCCCTAGCGCGACTTCAAGACC
>JBJOJZ010000039.1:0-23590 GCA_046046325.1 Bacteroidota bacterium | reverse complement strand
GCTGAAGCGTTTTAAGGCATCTAAACCATCCGTGGCCAATGATACGCGAAATCCCTCTAGGCGCAATTGATCTGCTATTACGAAACCTAGATTAATGTCGTCTTCGGCCAATAAAATAGAGATTTCCATAGATTTGAAATGTTGATTGAAACTCCTTAAGAAAAGCCAAGAGCTTTGGTTTCCCAAAGCCCTTGACTAATCAACCTAACCTACTACTGCTACAAAGGTAATGTGAAATTCATAGCAACGTTACATTTGTTCTTCTTTTTTTCCTAAAAAAATGTTAATATTGATTCTACCCCCTGAAAGTACAAGAATGCACTAGAATTTCACTAACTTCGAAGCGTATGAAACGTATTTTAATCGTTGATGACGAACCTGACATTCGAGAGTTGTTAAATTACAACTTAACGAAGGCGGGATTCGAGTGCGATCTTGCCGAAAATGGTATTCAGGCACTTGAAAAAATCAAAGCACAGAAGCCTTCCCTTGTTTTATTGGACGTAATGATGCCAGGAATGGATGGTATACAAACGTGTGAAGCGATTCGCGAAGACACGAACTATAACGATATTCTTATTGCTTTTTTAACAGCCAGGTCTGAAGACTATAGTCAAATCGCTGGGCTTCAAGCTGGGAGTGATGACTACATTGCTAAGCCCATTAAACCCGCTGTGTTACTTTCAAGAATTCAAGCCTTACTTCGTAGGAAAAATCCAAACTTTAACGATCCAAGCGCCAGCATTGATGCGAGATTAACCGTTGATAAAGAAAAGCATATTGTCATCCTTGACGGTAACATTTTACAGTTGCCTCGAAAGGAATTTGAATTATTAGCGCTTTTAATTTCGAAACCCAATACGGTATTTCAGCGAGAGCAAATATTATCTACGGTTTGGGGAACTGATGTTGTGGTAGGGGATCGGACAATTGATGTTCACATTCGAAAAATCCGTGAAAAAATCGGTGAAGGATGGATACATACCATCAAAGGTGTTGGCTACAAATTAACCTTACAATAATTATGAATAAATCGGTATTTTTTGCGCTGATCTACCTCTTCTTTGGCAACCATTTCTTTGCGCAATTGGAGGACTTGGAAAGAACTTTAGTTCAATGGGACTCTATTCGGGGATCTTGGCTGATGGAATCTGTTCGAGCGATTTCGCAAAACAAAGTTCTTCCCGACAGAACCTTTGCTGAGGATTTTACTCCGTATGAACTGATGTCGATGGTTCCGATGGAAACGCGCAATGCTCTTCAAGAAATTTCACACGAAAGCTCAACATCCAACCCCGTAGGTAATGCCTTAATTTCTTTAGTAGACGCCACCCTCTGTTCCTCTTTACAAGGAAGGAGTTTTGGAGATCCGCACATGGTAACCTTTGATCGCAGTTCTTTTTCATTTCAAACCGTAGGAGAGTTTGTATTAACCAAATCTTCAGGACGTTTTGAGGTTCAGACAAGGCAAAAGCCTCAACGCGACGACTTTTCATTAAATACCGCTGTTGCTGTATTTCTTTACGGAGATCGTTTGTGTTATTATGCAGAAGATGTGCCCGACGGTTCGAACCAGCCATTATGGCTCAATGGTAATCCATTGCAATTGCGGGGTAGAACTTATTACCTGCCACACGGTGGAACGGTTCGGCTTGTTGGAAGGAATTACATCATTGCAGGTCCTATGGGAGAACGCATTATCCTTGATGTACGTGGAGGGCGCATGGGATTCATCAACGTAACCCTTGAAATTCCACGATGCCATAATTCGGTACTAAGCGGTTTGCTAGGAAACGGAAATGGAATATCGTTCGACGAATTCGAAACGAATCGTCAAACCAGTTCGAATGCGATGGCCGGATTCATTGGGATGAACGCTCCGGAATTCGCGTCGATTACCGAGGATATTGAACAGCGTTATCAAAATCAACTTATTAAAGACTTCGCGGAGCTACATCGGGTAAAAAACGACAGCAGTTTGTTTGATTACCGACCAGGATTAACCACGGATTTTTATACCGACCGAACTTTTCCCCGAGTTATTCGAACCTTTTCTGCCATCCCCAATAACAACCGAGAAGCGGCAAGAAACCGTTGCCGTGAACAAGGTGTATCGGAAGCTGAAATGAACGGATGTATCTTCGATTCTTTTTATTTGGATTTAACCCCAAACCCCATACCCAATCCCCCTCTCGCTACGGAAGGTGTGATCATGGATCGCATGAGACACCCCTTAATTAACACCAACACGGTAGCCCCCAATAAAAATCCGGGTGTCACCCCCCAACCCAAGCCGACTTCCTCTCCCATTGAAAACAAACCCGCGACTAACGCGCCTGAAAAAGAGCCAGCCCAACCGAAACCCATCTTTAATACTCCGGATTTCAAGCCATCAAAGAACGAGGAGCCCGTGCAACAACCGGTCAAACCCGTTACAACAAAGCCGGTGAATCCCAAGCCCACTAACCCGGCTCCGGCACCGGTAACCCCTGCTCCTGTTAAACCCGGAAAAGGAAAAAACTAATGCGGTGTTGTGTGATTTTATGTTGTTTAATCTCCCTGAGTTTAAATGCGCAAAACCCAAAGCTCGTTGTAGGCATTGTGGTGGATCAAATGTGCTATGACTACTTGGAACGCTTCGACAGCAATTTTGGAAATGTGGGCTTTCAGAGGTTTCTCCAAAAAGGCCTCAATTGCAGCAACACCACTTATAATTACGTTCCGACCTATACAGGGCCAGGACACGCATCAATCTACACTGGAACCACTCCATCAAATCACGGTATAGTGGCCAACGATTGGTACGATCGCACCTTAAAAAAATCGGTAAACTGCGTATTGGATACGTCGGTAAAAACCATTGGGTCTATTTCGAGATTTGGCCAAGCGTCTCCTCATTTTTTGGAAACCACTACGATCTCTGACCAATTAAAACTCACCTACCCCGAGGCCAAAGTTATTTCGCTGTCCATCAAAGACCGAAGCGCGATTCTTCCGGGAGGGCATCTTTCTGACGGTTCGTATTGGTTTGATTTTCAAACCGGAACTTTTATAACTAGCAATTATTATCAAGCAAGCCTTCCTGGATGGTTAACGGATTTTAATGCCAACTATCCTGCGGATAAGTATTTAAAGGATTGGAACTTATTGCTGCCTTTAGAGCGCTATTCTAGAACGTTGGATGATTCTCCGTATGAACGAATCATTTCGGGCAAGAAAGCACCTGTTTTTCCCTACACCCAAGAAGAAATTGGCAGGGGTAATTATGCTCAATTTGTGGTTACGCCATTTGCCAACACTCAACTTACAGATTTGGCAACAAAAGCAATTGTAGCAGAGGAATTAGGGAAAAGAAATGCCACCGATTTACTGTGTATTAGTTATTCTTCAACGGACATCGCAGGACATGAATTTGGGCCATATTCTTTGGAAGTTGAGGACATGTACCTGCGTTTGAACTTGGAATTAGAGCGTTTGTTTCAATGCCTTGACCAACAAGTAGGAAAAAAGAACTATGTTGTTTTTTTAACGGCAGATCACGCAGTGGTTCCTGTTCCACAACAATTGGTAGATTCTAAGTTGCCTGGAGGCTATTTGAACGTAGATTCCCTGGTCACCTCCTTAAACCGGCAATGGACAGCAACCTATGGAGAACCATTGGTTAGTAAATGCAAGAATTTAAATCTGTACTTAAATAGAGATAGGATTGCTGCCTTGGGCTTGGATTTAAAAACCTTGCAAGAAGACGCTGTTGAGTGGTTGCGAAAAAACCCGTTGGTACGCACTGCGGTAAGTGCCCACCAACTACGTGATGGAAGTGCATTTGGTCCCTTAGAGAACATGTTAGCCCGAGGATACACCAAGGAACGGAGCGGCGACGTGCTCTTCATGCTCAAGCCGGGATTGATTAGCGGATCGGAAGACAGCGATGAGGCCCATCGCGGAACAACGCATGGCACAGCATACAATTACGATACGCATGTTCCACTGCTTTGGTACGGTGCTGGTATACAACGAGGCAAGGTTTTTCGACCAATAGCCATTACGGACATTGCGGCAAGTCTGGTATATTACCTGGACTTGCAGCGACCTGCCAGCATGACGGGAGAGCCTATCTATGAACTATGGAATAAGTAAAAAACGATCCACTGCACGTTGAATTCGCTGCTGAAGTTGGTCGTATTCCCCGGCTTGAAATTTTTGACCCGTAAGTTGTTCATACAATCCAATGTACCTTTGAGACACGCGATTCACCATGGCGTCATCCATGATAGGCATTATTTGCCCCTCCAAACCTTGAAACCCTTGTTCAATTAGCCATTGGCGTACAAATTCTTTGGACAATTGTTGCTGAGGCTCGCCTTTACTTTGCCGTGCTTCATAGCCATCGGAATAAAAATACCTTGAAGAATCGGGGGTATGTATTTCATCCATAAGTATGACTTTGCCGTCAAGCAAGCCAAATTCATATTTGGTATCCACCAGAATCAATCCTTGGGCCGCCGCCATTTCAGTGCCTCGTTGAAACAATTTCCGGGTGTAGTCCTCCATTTGCAAGTAAATCTCTTCGGGGACAAGGTTCTTGTTGAAAATATCATCACGGGAAATGTCCTCGTCGTGACCTTCATCAGCTTTAACTGCGGGTGTAATAATGGGTTCAGCAAAGCGATCATTTTCCCTCATTCCTTCGGGCATCGTTACGCCGCACAAGGTTCGTTCTCCGGAATGGTACGTTCTTGCGGCATGCCCGGAAAGGTATCCTCGTATGACCATTTCAATGCGAATGGGTTCACAAGCCATTCCAACGGTAACATTGGGGTCTGGAGAAGCCAAAAACCAATTGGGCACAATGTCGGCAGTTTGGCTGAGAAAATACGCTGCAATTTGATTCAACACTTGCCCCTTGTAGGGAATTGCTCGTGGTAAAATGTGGTCAAAAGCACTGATCCTATCCGATGCGACCATAACCAAACGTCCGTCTTCTAAGGTGTAAACATCCCTAACCTTACCTCGATAGAATGCCGTTTGACCTTTGAACTTAAACTCCTTTATTTCCATGGTCTTCTTTGTATTTTTTATCTAACTCCTCTTGCTTTTCAAAGGCGGAAATTATTTTTGCAATGATTTTATGACGAATGATATCGCTGTTCCCCATTTCCACGATACCGATACCCTCAATGTCCCTCAAGATTCGGCTAGCATAAGTTAATCCGGACCGTTGCTTACGGGGTAAATCAACTTGCGACATATCTCCTGTAATAACGAACTTAGCTGTCATACCCATTCTCGTTAGAAACATTTTCATTTGCATGATTGTCGTGTTCTGGGCTTCGTCCAAAATAACAAAGGCTTTATCCAGGGTACGTCCCCTCATGAACGCCAATGGGGCAATCTCAATCACACCATACTGGATCATTTCCGCCAAGCGTTCAGGTGGTATCATGTCGCGAAGTGCATCGTACAAGGGCATTAAGTAGGGATCCAGCTTTTCTTTGAGGTCGCCGGGTAGGAAGCCTAAATTCTCTCCTGCTTCAACTGCAGGGCGGGTTAGTACAATTCGTTTAACCTCTTTATTCTTCAATGCTTGGACCGCCAAAGCAACTGCAGTGTAGGTCTTCCCCGTACCTGCTGGACCAATACAAAACACCATATCGTTTTTGCGTATGGCCTCAACCATCTTTTTTTGATTGACGGTCCGCGCTTTTATTTTTACCCCTCCGTTCCCATGAACAAGCGTTTCAGAACCGTCGTCGTCGTTGAGCAATTTCTCTCCCTCGTTGAGCATGAGGTTATCAATGTTGTTTTCCGTCAATAGATTAAACTTCTCAAAATGGCGAACCATCAGTGCCAACTTAACTTCAAAATAATCCAATAATTCTTCTTCTCCTTTTGCAACGACGCGATGTCCACGTGCGGTGATAGAAAGTTTTGGAAAAAAAGATTTTATGTGTTTTAGGTTTTGATTATTTACCCCAAAAAAAGCAGCTGCATTGACACTTGTAAGCTCGATATTCCGGGTACCTAAATCCAATTAAATGCAATTAAAAATGACGAATTGAAGGAAAAAATTTAATTTTGGTAAAATTAGAAAATAACTCAAACATTGCGTTCTTAAATAATGCAAATCATTACACTTACTTCAGACCTTGGTTTAAAAGATTACTATGTAGCGAGTGTTAAGGCGCATTTACTTCAAGAGCTTCCAAATACCCATTGCATTGATATAAGCCATCATATCAAACCGTTTGATAGCATCGAGGCGGCTTTTCAGTTGAGAAGTTGTTTTCATCATTTCCCACAAGGGACCATCCACTTGGTAGGAGTTGATTGCGAACCCTATCTTCCCTACAAATTACAACCAGGTCAACCCGATACTTCCCTCATCTATCCAAGTATCGTGGAGTTTCAAGGTCAGTACATAATATGTTCCGACAACGGATTTATTGGGGCATTTTTGGGAACTGATGTACCAAAAACCTTATTTCGTTACAAAAACATTGAGCAGCATCCCGAGCAATGGAATTTCATGTTGAAAAATTGTTTTATCGGTCTTGCCAAGCACCTAGTGGCGAAAAAGCCGTTGAACGAATTTTGTGAACCGGTCACCAAATTTAAACGGGCATTTACCCCTATTCCACAAATTGAACACAACGTTATCATTGGAAACGTGATTCATATTGATGGTTTTGGAAACATTGTCACGAACATTTTTAAATCTGACTTTGAGCGTTTTGGTTTAGATGTTCCCTTTACTATTAGTTATCAAAAACGAACTGACGATATTGATACTATTTCAAAAGCCTACAACGATGTTCCTTTAGGCGATCGTGTAGCCATTTTCAATGAGGGGCAGCGTCTTGAAATAGCGATCAACCGAGGAGCAAACGCGGGAAGTGGAGGAGCCGATAAGCTCTTTGGTGTTCGATTAGGTGAGGCGGTTAGGGTTACATTTTTCCCGAGAGGATCTGTACAAAATTTAAGTTCATTGCTATGATGTACCGTATTGTCCGCTTGCGGTTTCATTTGGAGTACTGTACTCCTTTTCTTTCAACCTTCGAAGAACGCAGAGAGCGTGTAGTAGGTTTTCAAGGGTGTAAGTCGTTGAAATTACTCCAAGACACGGTGAATCCCGGTGTTTTTTACACCTTTAGTTGTTGGGAAAATACGGATGCACTTGAAGCTTATCGCAACTCAGAAGTTTTTCAATCGCTTTGGAACCAAATTAAACCGTGGTTTTCTGAGAAAGCACAAGCTTGGTCGATGAACCCGATTTACGAAGGAGAAAATGTAACAAGCGAAATCAGAGAACTCTTTTTCAACCAATAAATACGTTAATTTTACCGAATAATAGAATCGCATGTTTGCTCTATATTTAAAAGAAATACGTAGTTTTTTAAATTCGATCGTTGGATACGTATTTTTGGTGATTTTCCTGCTGTCGTGTTGGTTGTTTAATTGGATGCTAGATTCTGCCATGAACCTTATGGATCGTGGGCAAGCGGATTTAACTCCATTTTTTAACTCTGCGCCCTACGTATTCTTAATTTTGATTCCAGCCATTACCATGCGTTCGATTGCTGAGGAGCGACGAACAGGAACCATTGAGCTTTTGTTTACCCGTCCAATTAGCGACTTAGGGATTTTGCTGGCAAAGTATTTCGCAGGGATCACATTAATGGTGTTATCCGTTTTACCAACAGCTGTTTACTTTATTTCGCTATATTATTTAGGAAAGCCAACAGGAAATATTGATGTTGGAGCCACCATTACTTCGTATCTGGGATTGCTATTGTTGGGTTCTGCCTTCGTGGCTATCGGCATTTTTTCCTCGGCTATGAGTTCGAGTCAAATTGTATCCTTCATCATTGCCATCGCGCTATGTTATTTTTTTTATGACGGATTATCCCTCCTTGGCACCTATGCACAATTCGGAAATTTGGACATTTATTTGCAATATCTTTCCCTGAATTTCCATTACGATTCTATTAAGAAAGGGGTGGTTGATGCCGCGGATATCGTATTTAACCTTTCGTTCATTGTGCTTTTCTTGAGCGCATCTTTGTTCACGTTAAAAACCTTAAAAAAATAAACCATGTTTAAGTGGAAAGGATTATTCAACGGTGGTTATTTGGCGGGAATTATTGCAGTTTTGATTTTGTTGAACGTCATTTTCTCCTTGTTGCATTTCAAGCTTGATTTGACGGCAGATCAACGGTTTTCATTAGCAGATGGGACCCGAGAATTTCTCAAAAACACCAAAAATCAAGAAAGCAGGATTAGCTTAAAAATCTATTTAGAGGGGGATTTACCGGCCGAAATCCAAGGATTTAGAAATGCCATCGAGGATAAGTTAAAGGATTTTAAGTCCTTGGCAGGAAACCGAATTGAATACGAATTCGTTAATCCTAACGAAGGTCATGCTTCGAAAAAAGAAGAATATTTTTTCTTAAAAGGTCTTTTCAATAAAGGGATCCTACCAACCAAGGTAGTTTATGTGAAAAACGGTGTTCAGTCTCAGTTAATTCTTTGGGCTGGAGCGGAAATTTCATGCTCCGCTAACGGGGTCATCAAAGAATCTTACCTTCAATTTTTACCCGGAACACCCAACGGAGACCCCATTGAACTGAACCGTATAAATCCAATCATTGAGAATGCGCTGAACAATTTGGAATACAATTTACTTTCAGCGATGCGCAAAATCAGTCAATCAGAAAAAAAACGCATCGCCTTTTTGCAAGGACATGGAGAATTGAAAGAGCAAGAAACCATTAATGCGCGCGCAGTGCTCAGCCCTTATTTTTACTTAACAACATTAACCTTGGGATCCGAAGCCTCCTATCAAGAATTGAACGATTTGGATGGAATCATTGTTGCTAACCCGACGAAACCATTTTCAGACATTGACCTTTATTTTCTTGATCAATTCGTGATGAATGGAGGGCGTTTAATGGTTTTTATGAATACCCTTCACCACCAAGAAGATTCGTTGAGTAAAAACTATTTTGACCATACCCTTCGAAAGAATATCAAACTAGATAAAATGATGTTCGATTACGGCATACGCATGCACGAAAACTACGTTTTTGATCGAATCTGCGGTTACCGTAAGGTTCAACTTAAGAATACGAGCAGTTTGAGTTGGCCCTATTACGTGTTAAGTTCCCCGTCTTTGCATCCCATAACGCGAAACATTGACCCCGTTTACTTGCCTTATCCAAACGAACTTCAATTGATTGAACGACCTGGCGTTAAATTGAGTAAAATTCTTACAAGCTCGAGCAATGCCAACCGCTCAGGCATTGCACCACAAATCAGCTTGATGGATTTTCAAGTGTTTGGAGAGAATCCTTTGTTCATCGAAAATCCGGACGACCCCCTTAATAAGATCACGCTGGCGGCTATGGCGGAAGGTGAAATTCCTTCGTATTTTTCCAACCGCGAATTGGCAGATGAAAACAGTCGATCTATCGAAAGTGTTGCTGAAATGCGGAAAGTTCCTAAAAAATTCAGAACCAAAAAGGTCAAAAGTTCGAACGACGCAAAGGTTTTTGTGGTGGGGAATGGCACTTTTTTGGCGAATGAATATGATTCTGTATTTCAGGGGGGAAGTTATCAGTACCGTCCCTATCCTTCTTTTCCTTTTAACGCCTTAAAGTATAGTAAAGTTCCTGATATCAATGGCCGACCCTTGATTTATGGGAATCAGGAATTCATTCAGAATTTGGTGGATTACATGCTGGGGGACAACAGTGTTTTGGATATTAGAAGCCGCCAAATTGAACTTCGGCAATTGGACCAGCGTAAAATGATGGATGAGGGTAATTTCATTCGTTACATCAACCTTCTCGTTCCTTTCTTGCTTATCGCATTGTTAGGAGGAGTCATTTTCTTCTTACGCAAAAAGAAATACCAATAGCTATGAGAAAATACCAGCCTTGGATCGGAATAACCCTCTTAGTGGTCATTATAGGGGTACTAGCTTGGACCGCATCGATCCTTCTTAAAAAGCGTGGTGCTTCTGATGCTGGCTCGTTTAACTTTGCCATTGAGGACACCACAAAAATCACATCCATCGAAATCAAAGATGTTTTTGGGAAGAAAATCACACTAAATAAACAAGGACAAAATTGGGTAGATGACCAAGGTAAATGCGTTTCGGCCCCCAACGTTTCCTTCATTTTAGAGGCAGCAAAACTGATTGAATTCAAAGGTTACATTCCAGAAAAGTCCAAAAAACACTTTGTCGAATTAATGACCACGCAACACATCAAGGTCACATTTTATGTGGACGGTGAATGGGAAAAAACGTGGTACATCGGTCCTCCTGCTCAGGATCATTATGGTCAAATTATGTTATTAGAATCGGCGGAAGATGGTCTTAGCTCAGAACCAGTAATGATGCGAATAAGAGGTTTGAATGGAATCATCAGTCCTCGCTTTTTTTCTGATCGAAAGAAATGGATGTGTACTTCACTTTTTGCATACACCCCGGAACAAATCCGTAGCGTTGAGGTTAAGAATTATGAAAATGCTGATTTGAGTTTTAAGGTACGTAACACAGGAAAACGCTTTGAAGTGACATCGGAAGGAAGGCAATTGTTGATGTTGGATACTTCCAATGTTTATCGTTATCTACAAGAGTTCCGTAACGTCCATTTCAATTCGGCAAATTTAGAATTGAGTAAAAAACAATGCGACTCGGTCAAAAAGAGCCCTAAATACGCAACACTTCGCTTAAAAACAATGCGTGGCGCTCTTCAAACCTTGCATTTATACCGCATTAAATCATCGGATTTGCAACGCAACGAGATGGGAGAAATGGTTCCATGGGACATGAACATGCTCTGGGCTGAGATGGAAAACGGGGCTTTGGTCAAATGCCAGTATTTCGTTTTTAACCCCTTACTGATGGGTCATGTATATTTTCCATCCATCATTGAACGAAACCCAAATCCTAAGGAAAGAAAGTAAAGAATACGCCGAGATATTAATCAAAGTATTGTTATCTTTGTGCACACATAAATAAAGTATGAATTTCGTTACCTCTAGTACTACGCTACTTCACCATTTGCAAAGCATTTCCGGTGCCCTTAGTACCAATACTAAGCTTCCTATTTTAGACAACTTTTTATTCAAAGTCGAGGGGCAGAAGTTAACCGTTATTGCCACAGACTTAGAAACAACCATGATTACGCATCTTGAGGTTCAATCTGAGGGCGACGGTGCAATTGCGATTCCAGCAAAATTGCTGCTTGAGGTTTTAAAAAACCTTCCTGATCAACCTTGTACATTTCGCGTCAGCATGGACACTTTTGCCGTAGAAATCAGTTATGACAACGGAAAATCCAAAATGGTTGGCTTTAACAGTAACGAATTTCCTAAACTTCCTTCTGCGGATTACAGCAGTTCTATTGAGGTTTCTGGTGAATTGTTGTCCAGTGCCATCGCTAAAACACTTTTTGCCGTTGGTACGGATGAAATGCGCCCTACAATGACGGGTGTGCTTTGTGAATTTTCACCTGAAAACATCACTTTTGTCGCTACGGACGCACACAAATTGGTTAGATACCGTCGTACCGATATTTCAACGGAATCAAGTTCTTCATTCATTCTTCCGAAAAAACCTCTTAACTTGTTGAAAGGAAATATTCGTGGAGAAGAGCAAGTACGCATTGAATACAATGAATCGAATGCTACGTTTACGTTCAATGATATCACCTTGGTTTGTAGGCTAATTGATGGTAAATACCCCAATTACGAGGCCGTTATTCCCAAAGAAAATCCAAATGTTTTGACCGTTGAACGTGGTCAATTTCACAATTCCTTGCGTCGTGTTGCTATTTTCTCCAATAAAACCACGCACCAAGTACTGTTGAAAATGGCGGGCTCTGAACTTCAACTTTCCGCCGAGGATATGGACTTTTCAAATGAAGCGAACGAACGCTTAACCTGCAACTACCACGGCTCGGACATGGAAATCGCCTTTAATGCAAGGCCTCTGGTTGAAATGCTTTCCATTCTAGAAACCGATTCGATTCAATTGTCCATGAGTGAGCCTTCTCGTGCGGGTTTGATAACACCCTTTGAAAACAAAAACAGCCACGAACATATTTTAATGTTGGTGATGCCGGTAATGTTAACACGTTAATCTTAACGGTGCTTCAAAAGCGGAATATTCGCTCCCTTTCCCCTGACGAAATCAGCGCTCATTTGAGCGAAGCAGGATATCCTACATTTCGAGTGAAGCAAATCATTCACTGGCTTTGGAACAACAATGCTCCCGATTTTCCTTCCATGCACAACTTAGGTGATGCATTGATACATCATTTACAAGAAAACTATTACCTCGATAAACTCGCAATAAATAACACGCAGCTTAGCCGAGACAAAACCATTAAATGCGGATTTTCAACCAATGAGGGCCATGTCATTGAAGGGGTTTTGATCCCCACCTCAACTCGTATGACCGCGTGCATTTCATCGCAGGTTGGCTGCAGTCTTTCGTGTTTATTTTGCGCTACGGGAAAATTAAAACTTTTAAAAAACTTAAGTCCAGGAGAAATCGTAGATCAAGTTGTCATGCTGGAACAATTAGCACGGGAGCATTATCAGCAGGGATTAAGTAATATCGTCTTAATGGGAATGGGTGAACCTTTGCTCAACTACAACAACGTACTGACCGCGATTGCCATTTTAACCGATCCAGCACGCTATGGAATTAGCCCCAAAAGAATTACCCTATCAACCGCTGGTATATCCAAGATGATTCGTAAACTAGGAGATGATCAGGTTCGATTTAACTTAGCGCTTTCGCTGCATGCTGCCGACGATGAAAAACGCAGTGAGGTTATGGAAATTAATCAATCGAACAACCTTGAGACCTTGAGTGAGGCATTGGTGTATTTTCATGAGAAAACCGAAACGCGTGTGACCTTTGAGTACATTTTATTCAAAGATTTTAACGATTCCTTGGAGGATGCAGCTAAGTTAGCCGCTTTTGCGAGGTGTGTTCCTTGTAAAATTAATTTAATCGAATACAATCCTATCGGTGATGGGCGGTTTCAACGTGCAGAAGTTCAAAAAACTGAGGCATTCAAATCGTTCTTAGAAGAACGAAACTTGATTGTTAATGTTCGACGCAGTCGGGGAAAAGATATCGATGCAGCATGTGGTCAATTGGCGAATAAGGTCCGCTAAACTAAAACCATTGTTTTAAGGCTTCATATGTTTTCAGCTTCACTACGTCTCCGCTGAATTTACAACTTTCCTCGTAGGCCAATAAATAACGCTGAATTAACTCTGTATTGGAGGCTGGTTCAAAATATTTTCGATCTGGTGCTACTTCCAACTGCTTTAAAAACTGATGAATTTGTTCCTCGTCAAATACCAATCCTTTAACACTTGGATTAATGTAAAAAAGAACCCCGTATGAATTTTCTTGCTGGGTGAAAAGCGAACTATGGTTTTCATCCATTCGAGCTAAAATAAAAATCTGAGGTAGATCGATTCCATGGATCGGAACATCAAGCCAATTTGCAATGATGGAATATATCAATCCGATAATTAACGAGTTTCCTTGCTTGTCCTCAAGTACTTGTGCAATATTCAAGCGACTTACGTCACGGTCAAGGCCTTCTGAGCAATGAAAGCCGTGCACTTTAAAAAAAACATGATTTAACACCTTTACTTGTTCAAAGGCGGTCTGGTAATCGTTCAGTTCCAACCAAACATCCCTTCTAAGCTGCTCCATTTGCTCAAGCACCTTTGCTTCATTCAAATGCGGATTATGAATTTTCGAGAGCGAAATAATGGCTTGAAGCAAATCTTTTTCGTGGGAATCCTTCCATAACTTCAATTCATTTCGAACGGCCTCTAAACGAATGGTTTCCGAAATTTCCGCGGCTCGAAATCGCTGTAAATCGTTCAATTCAACGTTGTAAATCACCTCGTCGAGGAGTTCAAGCATCCCTGTTCCCTCTAATCGTATCACTTGTGAAACCACTAAATAGATGCGCTCATCAGGATCTTCCAAGAGCGCGACTAAGGCTTTTCGCTTTTTATAAGAATTCTGCACTCAACAAATTTATAAGTGCAAGTTGTCAGAAAAGAGGCTCGTACAAATGTTTATCAAAGTGAAAATGTTAATTCACGTGTAACCTTCAGAAACAAACTCCGTTGAATTAGCCAAATCCAAACAAATCTTGCTACAGGTTGATGGAGATTGGGGGCTCAATGCCCCCTTTTTTTTAATACCTTTGAAACATGAAATTTATTCTACTATTGCTCTCTAGCGCATTTCTTTTTAGCTGTAAGGTAAAAAAAATGCAACCTTACAATCCAACAGACTTCAACGGTGATGTTTTCATTGGCATAATCCACGTATCTGAAGAAGGCTGTCCATTTTACATTGAAATATCGGAAGCTTTAAACCCTGGTAAAGCCATTGACTTTCGAAAGGTATATCCAGTTAATTTGAAGGACAGCATGAAGAAAAAAGGGCTAAAAGTTTCGTTTAACTACACCTTATCCAAGGCAATGAGTCCCGAGGGATGCACTACGGACGCGGTGGTTCAAATCGAACAAATTCAAGTTATTCCATAGCGCTTATAAAGTCCATAACTAAAAAACACAGGGCTTTTCCGAGCGTTCGCTCTTCTTGGGCATTGGTGGGTGCACCTTCGCACAAATGCACATACGCAATGGAACCCTTTTCCAGGGACAATAGTACCTCACGTACTTGATTTAAGGTAAAACCTGAGGGACTTTGCGCAGAAGACGGCATGTTTTCAATGCAATCCAAATCGATATCAAGACCTGCTGGAAACTCCGAAGAGGCGAGCTTCAAAAAGTCTTCTTTTAACGACTTCCCTTGAAGGTAATCTGTTAGCGGGACAAAGGATACTTGATGCTCAACAACAAAGTTCCTTATGAACTCGTTGGCTGCGTACGAGTCAACACCCAATACGCTATACCTCTTCAAAGTACCTTCCAACATAGCTGTGGAAAAAGCATTCCCCGAATGCCTCCGACTCGGGTTTCGGCAATCAAAATGAGCGTCAAGGTTGATATTGTGCGTGACATTTCGATGAACGTTAGCCCATCTTAATAAAGGCAAGGCATTGTTATGGCCACCGCCGATGACAATGGGTGTTTGGTGGGGTTTTAGTGCATGCTTTAAAACATCCTCAACCAATGCGTCCAGTTCCTTCACCAGCTTACTCGCCTCCACTTCCTCTTGAGGAAAAGCACCAATGAAGACAATGTTACCTAGAAGATCAAAGGAATGATTCGAATTTGGGAGAGGCAAAAAAAACGATAAAAATGCAGCAAAAGCTTTGTCTGCACCGGGACGTCCATAATTCGCAAAGGGACCAATCCACTCGCTAATTCCGAGGATTACAAATCGTGATTCCCTCGTATTTTGCTTCAAGAAATCAATGTTTCTATGTTCTCCATTCCTAGATTTTATACCAGTGGTTGAAAGAACTTCGTTTTTCGGAACAAATTCAAAATTATGATGGATGGATTTCATAGTTACTTAGTGCTTTAAGAATAGTGATGGGGATTCTAACGGGCTTTAGTTTCGAAGCATCCGTAAATACCAATTCCGTTGATGCGGTGGTAGTGATTTGTTGATCCAAGTTCAAAAACTCATATTCAAAGGTCACAGAACACGAACCTACAGCAATGAGTTTTGTTTTTAGATTAAATTGCTCGTCATATCGAAGCGGTTTCTTGTAAACAATCTGCAAAGAAGTTACCGGTAGAAGGATTCCATTCTCCTCCATCTCACGGTAAGAAATCCCCAAGGATCGAAGAGCCTCTACCCTACCTAATTCGAGAAAAACAGGGTAGTTTCCGTAATAACAGAACCCCATTTGATCGGTTTCACTGTAGCGAATTCTCAATTGAATTTGATGGGAAAAATTAAATTTCATTTCTGCTTGAATATATTTGGCAAATTACTGCAATTTATTTTACATTTGCCTCCCTCTTTTGAGAACCTTTGGTAGGCTTAAAATCAGGGGGTGGTCTAAGAAAAAAAAGATGAAAAACAAGTGTAATTTTAGTTTTTTTTTCACTTTTTTTTGACCAACTTTGCTTCAAGTTCATAATATACGTTTAACGTCACGTTAATGATTTATGGATTTGATAATGAGCTTGTTCGATAATTGTTTTTTTTTGTTTTTATCTATGTCAACACTTCATACTACTGTTTGGGAATCATGTTTAACTGTTATTCGAGACAACATCTCTTCTCAAGCATTCAAAGTATGGTTTGAACCCATCGTTCCAACGAAGCTTGAAAACAACGTTCTTACGATTCAAGTGCCTTCGCATTTCTTCTATGAATGGTTGGAGCAGCACTACATTCATTTACTCAAAAAAGTGATCAAAAAGGAGATTGGTCCTGACGCAACGCTGGAATACAGCATTGTCATTGAAAACAATTCGAATCAGTCTACTCCCTACACGGTTAAGCTGCCTACGCAAAACACCTCCAACCTTCAGAACCCTTCCCAGTCGGTTCCGATTCAGGCCGCTGAGCCCCAGATACGAAATCCATTTATCATACCTGGCCTAAAGAAGGTTACCATTGCTTCGAACTTAATTCCAAGCCACACGTTCGAGAATTTTGTGGAAGGCGAATGCAATCGTCTCGCTCGAGCTTCGGGTTATGCCGTTGCAAACAAGCCAGGAGGTACTGCCTTTAATCCGTTGCTCATTTACGGTGGAGTGGGTTTAGGTAAAACACATTTGGCCCATGCCATTGGTTTATCGATCAAAGACCAACACCCGAATAAAACCGTACTGTACGTTCAGTCTGAGAAGTTTGCCCATCAATTCATAGACGCCATAAAAAACCAAACCACCAATGATTTTATTCATTTCTACCAAATGGTGGATGTTCTAATCATTGATGACGTGCAGTTTTTTGCTGGAAAAGAAAAAACCCAAGATGTATTCTTTAGCATCTTCAATCATTTGCATCAGAACGGTAAACAAATTGTACTTACCTCTGACAAAGCTCCTGTAGAAATGCAAGGCATGGAGCAGCGCTTATTATCCCGTTTTAAGTGGGGGCTTTCAGCTGACTTAACAATTCCAGATTTAGAAACGCGCATTGCGATTTTGGAAAAGAAAATGTATGCAAGTGGCATTGAGTTACCGAAAGAAGTGGTTGAGTATCTTGCTTATTCCATTAACACCAATGTTCGAGAAATTGAAGGTGCTTTGAACACCTTACTCATGCAGTCGAGTTTGAATCGTAAAGCCATCACCTTGGATTTAGCGAAGCAGATGGTGGATAAATTTGTGAAGAATACCGCAAGAGAAGTTTCCATTGAGTACATCCAAAAAATTGTGTGCGACTATTTCGATCTTCCCATAGAGTTGCTTAAATCCAAAACGCGCAAGCGCGAAGTTGTTCAAGCAAGGCAAATTAGCATGTATTTTTCCAAAAAGATGACGAAGTCTTCGCTCGCAAATATCGGAGCGCATTGCGGAGGTAAGGATCACGCTACGGTATTGCATGCTTGCAGAACAGTTATTAATTTATCCGAAACAGATAAGCAGTTTCGGGTTTATTTAGAAGATCTTGAAAAAAAATTAACCATTAACTAGTGCTGTACGGCATTATGAAGCAACGTTATTTCATTTTTCCATGTGTTACAGCAATTCGCTGAGTGCGAGTTTAGTTCAGTTGGAAAATACGTACCGCAAAGGTACTTCGCTTCTTAAAGATTTTTCCTCGATTTACCTTGTATCCGGTTTTTCTCTGCCTATTTGGCCAATTATTACGCAAGAAAAGAACTTTATTCCAATGCAATGGGGACTAATTCCATCCTGGTTTAGAGGTACAGAACCTTTTCAAATTGCAAGTAAAACCTTGAATGCACGCATTGAGACCTTGTATGAAAAAGCGAGTTTCAAGCATTTAGTTCAACAGCAACGCTGTATTATTCCTTCTACGGGATTTTTTGAAAACCAATCCCTGGGAACGAGGAAAAAACCGTTTTTTATCTACCCAAAACAAGGAACATTTTTTCATATGGCTGGTCTATATGACTGTTGGGTTGATGTATCAAATAGAACTTCGCGACACAGTTTTACCATCATAACCACGGAAGCGAATAACATGATGGCGGAAATTCACAACACCCAAAAACGCATGCCGCTATTGATAACCGATGACCAATTCGATGCCTATTTAACCGGAAGAGTTTCCATGCAATCCCTGATTCCGCTACCCGAATCACACATGAATTGTCATCCCATCAATAAGCGTATTTTTACAAGCGTTGAGAACAATGTGCCCAGTGTTCAACATCGCATGGAGGATAATATTGGCACACAAGGCCTCTTATTCTAGCAATGGTAATATATTTGTGAAGGATTTCCTATGAAAAAGATACTTTTCCTCCTGATTGCTCCTTTATTGATGCTCAATTCTTGCATTGAAATTATCGACGATCTAAGCCTCAACTTGGATGGGTCTGGCACATTTAAATACACTGTAAATCTAAGCTCGAGCAAAGTCAAAGTGAATTCGATTCTGGCGTTGGATAGTTTCAACGGTAAAAAAGTTCCGAAAATTGAAGAAATCGAATCAAAAATCAACCAATTTAGAGAACTATTGACCCTTGAAAAAGGCATTAAATCGGTTCAAACCGAGTTTAATAAGGTGGACTTCATCGCAAAAATAACGGTAGATTTCTCAAGTTTGGAGGATCTCCAAGCAGGCATTAAATCGGTTTTAACCCAACTTGACCCATCGATAAAATACAGCGAAGACTATACGGCATGGATCACATGGGACTTCAAAAGCTTGAAACGGATGATTCCACAACTCGTCGAAGAACGCATCAAAAATGAGACACAATCTGACCAAGAGTTGCTCAACACAGGCAGTTATACTTGTATTTCAAGATTACCAAAGTCCATTCTAAATACCAGCAACTCGGCGTGTAAATTAAACCCTACAAAAACTGCCGCAATGCTGCGGGTTAATACTTGGGACTTGAAATTAAACCCTTCGCTACTTGAGCACACATTAACCCTTTCTCCCTGATGGATATGAAGAAATTAGTTTTTTTATGGTTGCTTGGATGGCAGTCTTACCTCTGGAGTCAAAGAGCGGAGCAATTAATCCCTTCACAAGCGGTTACTGTGTTCAGCATCAACAATACCGATTTACTCCAAAAAATCAGCATTGATGAATGGATTACCTATGATTTCATGGAAGAAATTCACCAAGAGTTATTTGATAAATCCACAGAAAATAAAACGGTAAAAGACGCAGGATTAGACTTTGACCAACGATTAAGCCTTTTTTATGGAAAAACGCCATATTACGAAGTCACTGGCTTTACGTTTGGAATCAAGGACCAAAATGCGTTGTTTAAGGTGTTCGATGATTTCGAGAACATGCCTTCACGCTTCGAAGGGGTTAAGTTATATCAATCGTTATTCAATAGCCTGCTTATTGAGAAGAATAAGGGCCTTCTGATCCGCGTCGAACCCGTTGAAGTATTTTTGAATCAACAAACCGATTCCCTTTGGTATTCAAGGGGCAATCTTTCTCCGTTTTATGCCATGGATGAAGATCAATTTATGGACGAGGAGGAGTTGGTATTAGAGGATGCACAAAAGAACCTATTAGAAAAAAACTATTATGAATTGCGGGATAGCCTTCAATTCGAATTTCAAAAAAAATACTACAATGAAGTACTGCATGGGCTACTCACGGAACGAAAAAGCTTGTATTCAAACGACTCCGTTTTTCGCGAATTGTTAACCCATCGCTCTGCAGGAGTTTTCTACATGGACAACTCTCGCAACATTGATCGCGCTAAAAATCTCTGGTACTTAAAGACCGTACTTCCAACGTTATACCTGGATGTGCAAGAGCTTTACGACGGCAACATCATTACGGGGGATCTTCTACTGCAAGAATCCGCTGTTCAATTTATCTTAAATGCGCGATACTCTGAGGCCTTGGGTTCCATTTATAATGAGATGAACCAAGCCAAATTTGATCCAAATATCGCTCCTTACATTCGTTCGAATCAACCCGCTTATTTTTCGTACAACATTAACCTTCGATCTGCCTATGAAAAAGCCTACGACGTTTTAGTGCCGATACTCTCAAAGGCAAAAGATCCTGAAATTTCGTTTAATTTATTGCTCCTCAAACTGGGCAATGCCTTGGTGAATAAAGATGCAGTATTTGATGCTTACAAAGGAAGTTTATTCATGACTTTCAATGGGATTCAAAAGGTCAAGACTCGAAAAATTACGTTTTTCTATGACGAACAAACGTTCGAGTATGGAGAAAAAGAAACCGAAGCGGAAGAAGATATGCCCATATTTACGTTAGGGTTTACCACCAAAAGAAACGACCTTCCCGAAATGGTATTAGAACATTTTAGTCAGGTGACCAGTAAATTTGAAAATAAAGGGGATTATTGGGTTTACAATAAGGCAATTTTCGATGCTGCACCAGTATTTTTAATTAATACGAAGGGTATGTTCATCATTACGAATGACCAAGATTTAGCTGAAAACCACCGAGACGGGTATGGAAAAGAGGCCCTGTCTAAGCGCATGGTCAAGACCTTGAAAAAATCAGGAACTATGGCGGGATTTGCCAACCTACAGCAAGTGGCTCAAAAATTTCCTTCCGACTTCCTAGATCCTTCTCAACAGCAACTCATGGAGTTTCTGCGCAATAAAACGGGATTGGTAACACTAAAATCCGGAGAAACCACATCGCATTCAACCTCCGTTACCTTGAATTATTCCTTTAACGATACGGAAAAAAGCGGAAAGCACTTTCTTGATTTGCTAAACACCTTGTATTTACTGACGAAATAACCGTGAAAAGGCTTAGGCAAGGGTTTTGGTTTTTGATGATTGCAGCCGTACTCGCTGCGGTTTTGTTGTTTAAAAGTAAGTTGCTTCGCAGCGAAACAATCATCCGTTTGCAAGAGCGATTACCGGTTTCTGATGTATTGATTCGCATAAAAATAATGGAGTTAAGTAAAGAACTCAGTCCTATCCTTTACAAGTACAAACTTCCCATACGAGAATTCGCTTCATCCGATTTCCTTTTGAGTCAAGGAAAACTTTACGGTGTAAATATCCAACATGAAGCCTATATGTTTTCGAAAATGGACATGACCGAATGGGGAATAATGGTTGCTTTAAACGATTCCTCCAAGGTCATTAACTTCGTTGATCGATTTCGAAAAAGCACTCAAATTTTGGATTCATCCACCAGCGATGTTCGTATTTTGCATTTTGCAGAACAGGAAATCGCTTTGTGCTATGAGAAGAACTACGCGTTAATCTACTCAGGAAATCAGCTCGCCGAGCGTTTAAGAACGATCCGCGGTGTTCCGAAAAGCCAACAAGAAAATGCTTGGAATCATTTCTTACAACGATCCAAGAAAATAGCCGGTCCTGTTATTGCATATTCTGAAAGTCCCTTAATAGATTCATGGGGAGTTCAATATGCCATGGTTACTTCTAAAAATGATTCTACCAAGATACAACTGAGCGGGCACTTTAGAACAAAGGGGCCTCATGGAATCAAATTTCGTACAGGCACCAAAGGTCTACCGTTAAATGATTCGGATACTAAAGCGGTTGAACTGCACTTGGATCCAACGTTCAAAAATCAAGATTTGACCCTAAAACTCATTGCTGAATTGCATAAACTCGGGAAAAAAATCGGATTCCCTACCAATCTATTTCTAAATGCCTGGGACGGAAACTTATCGTTTCGTGAAGGAGGTAGTGTAAGTTCGACCGAAAAAATCATTGTTACCGAATTTGATGAGAATTTTAACCCCACCGAAACGGTACGATTGCAAAAAATAATGGTACCCGGTTATTCTATCTTATTGGGAATAAATCCAGGAATCAAACAATTCATTCAGTCGCTTTACGCGAAAGGAATCCTGAGAAATGAAGAACAAAAACTGCGGTTTTTATATGCTCCATTATTAACGATGAAAACCGAGAAAGAACACTATCGATTTTCGTCGGCTTCGTACTTCCCAAAATTAATCCCAAGTGAGGAGAATTTCGTGCGTTGGACCTTGAATCAAGAAACTTGCTTATTCCGACTTTCAGATTATGGAAGGGATTATTTTAACATAACACTTGATATGCCTTCCAAAATATTGGTCAGAGAATGGCAGAAAAAGAAACGAAAAAAGAAATAACTGGGCATTATCCCTCGATAAAGTTATTCCGGAGTTCCATCATAATCTCTACCACTTCATTCAGTTCGTTGGCCGTCACTAAACGGGTTCTGTACTCTTTAAAATGACCTATTCCTTTGAAGTAATTTGAATAATGTCGTTTCATTTCGGCAATACCCACTTTTTCACCTTTCCAACGAATGCTAAAGTCCAAATGCTCTTCAACAGCTGCAATCCGGTCTTCCATCGAAGGAGCGGGCAACATACCGTTTTGAGTTAAGTAACTTTTAATTTCATTGAATATCCATGGATAACCAATGGCTGCTCTTCCAATCATTAAACCATCAACCCCGTAGGTGTTTTTATATTCAAGCGCTTTCATTGGGGAGTCAATGTCCCCGTTTCCAAAAATTGGAATGCGCATTCGCTGGTTGTTTTTGACGGCACCTATGAGGGTCCAATCAGCAGGTCCCTTGTACATTTGCGACCGTGTCCTTCCGTGAATGGTTAAGGCCTCGATTCCTATATCTTGAAGTCTTTCCGCTGTTTCTACGATGTTTTTGGTGGAATCATCCCATCCAAGTCGAGTTTTTACGGTTACCGGAACCTTCACCGCCTCTACCACAGCCTTCGTTAAACGTACCATTTTAGGAATGTCCTGTAACAAAGCAGCACCTGCCCCTTTACAAGCCACTTTTTTCACGGGGCATCCATAGTTGATATCGATAAGGTCCGGCTTAACGGACTCAATGATTTTCGCCGCCTGCACCATAGTTTCAGCTTCTGAACCAAAAATCTGCACCCCAATAGGCCGTTCATATTCGAAAATATCCATTTTCTGAACGCTTTTGACGGCATCCCGGATCAAACCTTCTGAAGAAATAAATTCCGTATACATCATATCAGCGCCGTGTTGTTTACACAGGGCACGAAATGGTGGGTCGCTAACATCTTCCATCGGAGCTAAAAGCAACGGAAAATCACCCAATTCAAGGGAACGGATTTTAACCATGGGCATGCTGAGCGGGGTTAACAGCCTCTAATGCCTTTAAATATTGTTTCAAAGCTTGTTCATGGTCTTTTCGAAGAACTAACAGCATTCCATCCGCATCAACGACAATATAATCCTTCAATCCGTCCAAAAGAGCCACTTTGCCCTTGGGCATGTGGACCAAACAATTTTCAGCTTCGAACATATGAACCTTTTCTCCCACGACGGCATTACCATGATCGTCTTTGTTCAGGTGATCTGTAAGGCTTCCCCAAGTCCCCAAATCGCTCCAATCAAAATCGGAGAGGACCACAGAAACATTGGATGCATGTTCCATCACTGCGAAGTCAATAGAGATATCTTCGCATGCCGCAAAGGACGCGCGCAT
>JBJOJZ010000027.1:0-40286 GCA_046046325.1 Bacteroidota bacterium | reverse complement strand
ATGCGCGCTTCATTTTTTCCGGCACCCGTGGTAGAATAAAACCCATTGGCTGGGGCCATCATTACGGTTTGCCCCTCAAATGAGAAAGATTCTAATAACCATTGACAGAACTTTTCCGCATCATCCACTGGGAAACGCGCCACGCAATAAAATGCTCCTTTGGGTTTCGGACAAAATACGCCGGGAATGGAATTCAAGCCGTCTACCATGATGTTTCTGCGCGCAACGTATTCACTGACCACTTCATCAAAATAGGATTGTGGCGTAGAAAGAGCCGCCTCTGCAGCTACTTGGTCAATGGTAGGTGGGGAGAGCCGTGCTTGACCAAATTTAAGGGCTGCGGCCATCACTTCTTTATTCTTGCTGATGAGCGCCCCAATGCGTGCACCGCACATGGAGTAACGTTTTGAAACCGAATCGATCATCAATACATGCGCTTCCAATCCAGGTAAATTTAATACCGAATGCGGTTGTGCTCCGTCGTAGCAGAATTCACGGTATACTTCATCGGCATAGAGGAACAGGTCATGTTTTTTTACAATTTCGGCCAATGCCTCCAGTTCAGTTTTCGAGTATAAATATCCAGTCGGATTTCCGGGGTTACAGATAACAATACCTTTGGTTCGCGGAGTAATTTTAGCTTCAATTTCTTCCATCGCGGGTAAGGCAAACCCATCTTCGATTTTCGCGGTTACCGGTACAACTTTTACCCCTGCAGTTACCGCAAAGCTGTTGTAATTGGCATAAAAGGGTTCGGGGATAATCACTTCATCGCCTGGATTACAGGTGCACAACATGGCAAAAATTAAGGCTTCGGAGCCTCCAGTGGTAATGAGAATGTCTTCCGTTTCAACGGGAATACCCTGTGCTTTATAGGATGCAGAAAGTTTAACACGATAACTTTCAATTCCTGCCGAATGGCTGTATTCCAAGACCTTTTCGTCAAAATGATGAATGGCCTTCAGGGCAGCCTCTGGCGTTTGAATATCCGGTTGACCAATGTTTAAATGGTACACGGTTTTTCCTGCTTTTTTTGCGGCCTCTGCATAAGGAACTAGCTTACGAATGGGCGAGGCAGGTACGATTTGCGCTTTTTCGGAGATATGGGGCATAATGTTATTTATCTTTAGGTTTCAAACTTAAGTTCTTTTTTTGAGTGAGAAAAACAAAACCGTTTTTCATGGATAATTTCTTCAGGTTCGGGTAGGCTTTCAAATAGTTTTCATGCATCGGAATGCGCGCAACCAAGTACACGGGCAAGTCGGTGGAATCCGAACACACCCATCCTTCATTGTACCTAAAAGGATTGGTATGCGGCTTGATTTTACCGTAAAACAAATGCGCATAGGATTTATAGCCCAAGGTGATGAGGTAGACGTCATTGGCCTGATGTTGTTCATAGAATGCTACCGCTGCTCCTTGCGTGTAGGCTTCCACATGGAGCAAAACCGTAGGTTTTAAACTCAGATTTCCCAGAGCTATTGCTGATAGGAGGGCCGCAAGGCTCCAATCGACCCGTTTCTTTCGAAGGAAATGGGCCCCAACGCAGATTCCCGTTAACCAAATCACCACAGGAATGAAGTCCATCCAACCCCACACGGTATCGGCCTCTAGATTTGCTTTAGCAAATGGATCTTGGATGTTAACCACCTTGCTTATACCTGGGCCGTAGCTTTGAAGGTACACTAAAGCGCCTAATATAAGCGCCAAAACGGTTAAATAACCCAACGACACAACAGCGGCCCTTTTGGGAGCGTCTTGGGTTTTCGCCACGGATAAAGAGGCAAAATAGGTTAAGAAGAAGTAGCAAAAGGAGGAATAGTGGATAATTTTGGTTTGAACCACGGAAAAGAGCACCAAGGTGAGCAATCCAGCGATGAGCATGAGGGTATTGAATCGGTTTTCGTAGGAGCTTTTTTTGAAGATGGCGTTCAAGGCAAAGAACGACGCAGGAAAACATCCCAACAATAACACCACCCAATGGTAATAAATAGGACCGCCATGCCCAGCATCTTGGGTTTGAAACAAGCGCACTTGGTAATCCAAGAATTGGGTAATGATGGCTTGATTTCCAGTAATCCACAACAGAAAAAACCAGAGCAAGCTGACAGTTAGGGTAGTAAAAAGTACGGCCAACAAGCTTTTGATCGAAGGAAATCCTTTGAATCGGGTGAGGGCATGGTACAAGAAGACCGAGCCTCCAACGAGGATCAAAGCGACGGGTCCTTTGGTCATTACGGCCAGTCCGGCAAACAACCCAGCCAAAAGGAATTCATGAATCCGTTCTTTCGTTAAACCGAGGTAATAAAAAGCGATGGAATTCAAAATGAAGAGGTTAAACCAAGGATCAATAATTCCAGAGTGAAAGTACAGGTTGGGTAAAAACGAGCCCACATAAAACGCCGCCCACCAAAAACCGAATGTGCGGTTTTGATGTCGGGTTCCATGATAGATTAGGGAAAGAATCGTAAAAAAGGCCGCGATTACGTTGGGAAAACGCGCGGCAAATTCATTGACTCCAAAGGCTTTCATGGCCAGGGCTTGCATCCAAATGAACAGTGGCGGCTTTTCCCAAAAAGGTTCATAGTCGATGGTAACGGTGGTGTAGTTCCCGCTTTCGACCATTTCTCTTGCGCATTCGGCAAAATTGATTTCGTCCCAATCGAAAAGGTGCACATACCCCAAGAAAGGGGCAAAAAGTAGCAAGCAAAGCGCTCCAGTCAGACCTAAGATTCTCCAGCTCATTTTATTAAATAAGGTTTATCTTCAATCGCCCACTTGCTCGGCCACAAGGCAACAAGTCCTACTCCGCAAAGGGTTCCGAGCAGGGAACCAGCTACGACGTCAATCAGAAAATGTTGGGAAAGATAAGTGCGTGAAAAACCCACCAAACAGGCAAGGAATAAGCATAGGATTTGAACCCACAACTTGCCAGCATAATGCAAAGAAAGCACCGTTGCTAAAGCAAAAGCCGTGGTGGTATGGCCGGAAGGAAAGCTATGAAACTCATAGTATAAAAAGTCCGGAATGGCGTAAAAATCGGGATGGGTTTTCAGGTAATAATAGGGGCGCATGGCTTCAGGGAATAAGGCACGTTTCGCGACTTGAGCGAGAATGGCGGACGCACCGTAAACGATGAGCAGCCACCAACCCAATTTTCGGTGCGCGAACAGTAAAAACACGAGGCCCAAAGCCAGCGCAAAAAGGCCGTCGCCCAACCAGGTAAGGTAAGGCATGGTAGCATCCATTGCGTCGAAGTGCAACGCGTTGGTTTGCAATTGAAGCGTAATTTTATCGTGATATAACACTAGCGAAATCCCCCAAGAGAGCAGGAGGAAATACCCGATAATAAAAGGCGACTTGAGTAATTTCACAGTTCAAAGGTATGAAAAACGATGGGTTATACCCTTGGTGCTGTATCTTCATTTTCTCGGACCATGGCGGTAAACAACACTACATCATAAGCAAAATGAGCCATAACAGCGAACCACAATCCAAAATGGTCAAAACCGTACGAAAGGATTACAACAAATGGCAATATAATTAACCCGTAGAGGCTAAACCGCCAATTCCATGGGTTAAGGTATCCATGAATGGCCACAAATAAAATGGAACTCATCCATATACCTAGGGTAGGTTGAAGCGCCGCCCGGAACAACAATTCTTCGCCGAGTCCGGCGCAAATGGATAAAAAAATACCTGCAAAAAGCGATAGCTTCAGTTCCCCGATTAAATGCTCCATGCGTGAGTTGAGTCCGTCGAAAACGGGGGCTTGCATGAAAAGCAGCGCAATAAAGGCGTAAACAAATCCGAACATTAGCCCAAATCCAATAGCGATGGGGTTGAAGCGTTCGTCCCATTGAAAAAACTCACTAACATATTGAAAATGTAAGCCGTAGAGCCATAAATATCCCAAAACAGGAAAGCCGATCAAGGTCAACAAGCCCAACAAAAGAACTTTATTCGACATATGGTTCTAAATATTCAATGAAAGTACGAAAAAGTTAAAATAGGTACACTCAATACAAGAAAAGCTTATTTTTGCGTTTAACATTTCAAATCAAACGCCTATAAACAACACGTTTACTTAACCCCAAATTTTGGATAAATAGTAAATTATGTTGTTATCATCGTTGGAAGACCAAGAATTGGTCAAGTTGTATATCCGAGGAAATGAAAAGGCTTTCGAAATTCTTGTAAATCGCCACAAAGACCGTATCTACCGATTGATTTGTTCCAAAATTCGCGACCGAGATATTGCCTTGGATTATTTTCAGGACACCTTTATTAAGGTGGTTACGACCATGAAATCCGGGAGTTACAACGAAGAGGGAAAATTTTTACCTTGGGTTATGCGTATCGCTAACAACTTGATTATTGATAACTACCGTAAAAACAAAAAAGTCAAATTACTTTCCGAAACCCGTTCGGGTACGGAGGAGTATTCGATATTTAACCGACTTTCTACCATGGACCTTAGCGTATTAGAACAGCAATGCAAAGGTGAATTGGAAGGTCAAATGGTAGAGCTAATGAACCTGCTTCCTGAGGCCCAACGTTCCATTTTATACATGCGTATTTTTCAGGAAATGTCGTTCAAAGAAATTGCCGAGGAAGAAGAAATTAGCATTAACACAGCACTCGGAAGAATGCGTTATGCTTTAATCAATCTCCGTAAATTGATTGAGAAGCACGGAATTGTAATGGAGTATTAGATCCTTCAAACGATTTGTAACTGGTAAGATAATCCCTCTTCGGAGGGATTTTTTTATTCGCTTAATATTACTTTTTGACGTGCATTTCCTTGATTTGAATTAATTCGAACATAAATCGCGGCGGATTTTTTGATTTTACGCAGATTAAGTTCTATAATATTTAAACCTAGGGGTAAGTTGTCATAAGTTTTGGTATACAGTTCCTTTCCGTCTAACGAATGAATTTGAACTTGAATTGGTTCTGTTTTGGTGAGATTAAATTGAATGGTAAATTCCCCTTCATTGGGATTGGGATATACCTGTAATTGCAACTTGCCTTTACTTAGTTCATTAAGTTGGTCCACCCCCATCGTTTGATTCTTAATTAAGTACACATTAATTAATTGATTACTTGCAATACTTTCTGCACCCGTATTTACAAAGAAAATGTTCGAAGCAGAACTGTGAATTCCTCCGTAAATGTATCCTACAAGTGTGGTATCAGTGCTTATATTATCCAATTCAATGATTTCATAGGCATCGTGTGGTACCGCTGGATTTAAGATGAATTCTGAACCAGCTCCCATGTATCCAGGCATTTGTATTGGTAACAGATATTCACCCATGGTTCCATTTGGTTCACGCGTTACGCGAGCAATACTTCGTACAAATGGCACATTGTTATCTTGAACTAATACACCTCCATTATCATAATATTGTGCAATTCCTCCGAAAAAAACCGTGTGCATCTGATTGCTTGTCTGTTGAAAAATAGGTAATACAGCACAATGGTAATGGTTATAATATTGTTGGAAATTGTTGTTAACATAGTGGCCAGAACTATCTACATCAACACAATTTAAAAAAGGTAAATCTACATTAGGTTGAAATACGCCAGAAAATGCGGTTAACCCGGTTACACCATTGGGAAAACGTTGTGCAACCACATTGTAATCCCTACGGTGAAGATTGGCTTCATCAACGATACTCGGTAAATGAACAATTTGAAGTGTGGTCCCATCATCGAGAATGTTGAATTTCCGAATGGCATTGGTGTATTCTTGAATGTAGGTTGGGTTTCCCATGGGGTTGTAATTTCCATCGAATTTGTTTCCGCCTACTAAATAATATGTATTATGGATTTTTTTTAAATGACCACCTGTTACTGCGAATTGCTGATCAGTCACTTGCCTAATAAAGGGTGTGATTATTTCATTATTCAAAATAGCGTTTATCAGCTGTGGTACTTGAATGGCGGTTAAGTATGGGAAGGTCATGCGTGCGGCACTGGCGTTATCATATCCATAGCCACCAACTACGTATAAATAGTCTCCGGATTGATGGAACTCCATGTTGGTACTGCTTAATTGCTCTTGGAGTTCTTGTGAAAGTACAGATAAGGAGGTACTCCATTTTTGATGACTCACGGGGTCGAATACAATCAATTGATTGTTATTTCCGGCTACATCAAAAGAGGCAAAGGGTTGACGGCGATGAAGGCCATCGAGTCTTCCACCTATCAGTAAGATTTTACCATTAGCTTGTCCGTACGCGTAGGATTGTAGGCCACCTAATTCCGGGAAATCCTGAGGAACCAACAGGAGTTGAAACGGAGATTCTTGAGCAACATACCAAAATGATTGAACTACAAAATAGAGGAAAATTAAACGTTGCATAGGTTATTTTAACCAAAGGAACGAATTTTATCTTAGAGTAAAAGTAACAAGAGTTACATAGTCACTTCCATCAAATTGGTGTCGGTAAAAATCGCTCCCGGTGAGATCACCGGCTCATCCAACGGGATTTTCGTTCCATAGCGTTCCACTAGTTTGGCTTTAACGATTGGATTTGAAAGATCAAATTCACTTAATTTCTGAAGCTTCCCTACTTCAATTCCAGCACCACGTTTATATATCTTGTAAACCAATTCAGAACAGTAAATGCGCTCATCATCCCATTCAAAGGTCAAGTCATAGTTTTTACCCATGAATTTATTAGCTTCCATTTTCATTCGGTTTTTAACCGAAGGAGTTAAGAGGTGATCTGCATTTTTCAGCCGTTTGCTTACCACTATGTTATGTTTACCTCGTTTAATCCATTCGGTTAAAGGCGTTTTTTTTACGGGTTGCACGCCTTCAAACACCATCCATTCGTTATTGTCACTGAACAAAATTCCACAATGTGAGTAAGGTGAGTTGGTGGCTAACTGAATGGCTTTCCCTTGCCCAGAGGTCGAGACTTGAAATAGAATATCTCCTTCACGAAATGGTTCTTTTACTTCTCGTGGAGGCTTTTCCTTGATAGGTGAGTTGGGCTTTTCCGATTTTGCCTCATGGCACGAGGACATGACAACAAGCCACCACGCCAATAACGATAAGCGCATTGCATTTTGAAACCGCATCACTGTTGAAGAAAGGCCTCTTTGGAAAGGATTTCCGGGACAGCCACGGAAGTACTTTTCGTTAATATCGAGGAAAATTCCTTGATTTTCCCATCTTTTAGGACATTGAACGTTTTCTGTGCACTGATTAATTGATTCTTAAGTCCTTTCACATTGGCCAATTCGGATTCTGAGGGTGCTCCAAAATATCCAACGATGGTTCCGTAAATCTCGTTGATTTTTTCGCGCAATTGATCTTCCGCAGCCCCGACGTAATTGTCACCCGTGGTTACAACTAGGATATTTCTCAATGCCGTTAGTTCTTTGATTAAGGCGTCCACGGTTTTGTTAGGCTTTCCGTTTTTAGCCTTGAATGCTTGGGCCTTGGCATCCCATTCATCGATTTGATATACTAAATATGCCAGGTCTTCCACCATACCAAAGAGTTCTTTCGTGCATTCCTGCTGTTTGATCCTGTCCGTAGCGGTAAAGCTGGAGGTGGAATCATAGCGCACTTCAATGATTTTTTCGAATACTTCATTCCCCTTGGTGATTTTAACTTTATACGTCCCCGCCTTTACGTAGGGTGCAGGGGCAATGGAAAACCCTTTGCCTTTCGCGGTCTTAGGAGCCAAGGCATTGAATCCCCACTCAACGGTGTTGATACCTTTGTTTTTACCCACCTCTACTTTGGAAACAAGTTTCCCTTCGAGGTCTGTAATTTCGCCGGTCATTTTACCGAAGGTATGACGCTTGGGCAGGAAATAACTGATTTTGGCGTTGCTGCTGGGATTGTCCCCTACAAATTGATTCTCGGAGGCCGTTCCGCCAAAAGTACTTTTTTCGGGCAGGGTAAAAACATCCGTGTCGAAAAAACTCAAATTCTTGGTTAAACGGTCTTCCTTAATCCCTCGCAAAGGACGTACATCGTCAAGAATGATGATTCCGCGACCATGGGTTGCGGCAACCAAGGCGTGCTTTGTGGGGTGTAATTCCAAATAATGGACCGCAACTTTGGGGAAGTTGTTGGTGAAAGCCGACCAATTCTTTCCTCCGTTCAAGCTTATGTAGAGTCCGTTTTCAGCGCCAAGGTACAAGAGGTCTGGGTTCACAAAGTCCTCTTGGATATTTCGGACAAACGTTGTTACCTCGGGTGTTACAATGGAATTCCAGGTTTTTCCAAAATCCGTGGTTTTATAAACATAGGGAGTATAGTCATTTTTAGCATGTCCATCGAAGACCGCGTAAGCGATTTCTTTTCCATGAACGCTGGCTTCAAGGTGATAGCACCAGGTATTTGCGGGTAATCCAGGAAAGTTGCGGCTCAAATTCTCCCATGTTTTCCCGCCATCTTTTGTCAGCTGTACGTTTCCATCGTCGGTTCCTATCCACAAAATTTGATCACTGAGGGGAGATTCGGCGATGGAAAAGATGGTGCAATGGTTTTCCGCTCCTGAATTATCGGCAGACAATCCTCCAGAACCTTCTTGCTGCTGCTTGTTTGCGTCGTTGGTCGTTAAATCAGGGGAGATTTTCCTCCAAGTATCCCCTCGGTCATCGGATACATGCACGTATTGACTTCCCACGTACAAACGATCGGGCTTATGTTTGCTGGTGGTAAGGGATGCGTTCCAATTAAAGCGCAGTTTGGGTTCTCCCTCCAATGCGTAGGGCTTCACCGTTTTAAGTTGCTGTTTTTCCACATCAAAACGCCAAATTGCTTCAGCACCTTGCATTTCAGAATAAACAATCTTGGGGTTAGTGGGGTGGGGGTAAACTCGGAATCCGTCGCCTTGTCCCACCAATTCCCAATCGCGGGCTTCCACTCCTCCAGGACTGGAAGAAGGACCAAACCAGGAATTGTTGTCTTGCAAGCCACCAAAAACATAGTAGGGATTACGGTTGTCGATGCTCACGTGGTAAAATTGAGACAGGGGTAAATTCTCCACAATTTCTAGGCTGCTTCCTCCATTAAGGGATAAATACAAGCCTCCGTCTGTAGCGACCAACATTTTGTTCGGTTGGGCTTTGTCAAACACGATGTCATGAATATCAGAATGCATAGAACCTAGATTCTCAAAGGTTTTTCCACCGTCGCGGCTAATGGACCCGAATAACCCTGCCTTCGCGATTATGTTGGGGTCGGAAGGGTGCACGGTAATTCGTGAGAAATAAAATGGTCGAACGGTTAGCGCGAAATCTCCGTTGAGAAAGGTCCAAGAATTCCCTCCATCGTCAGAGCGGTAAAGTCCTTTTTCTTCTTTTTTCTCCGCTTCTATTACCGCGTACAAGATTTGAGCATTGGAGGGAGCAATGGCCACGGCGATGCGTCCCTTTTTACCTTTGGGTAAGCCGTTCTCCAATTTTTTCCAAGTATTCCCTCCGTCGGTGCTTTTGTACAAAGCTGAATTTAAACCGCCGGAATTAAACGAATAGGCGCTTCTGCGAAATTCCCAAAAGGCGGCATAAAGAACATTGGGTTGCGAGGGGTCCATTACTAATTCTGAGCAACCTGTAGTATTGTTGACCGATAGCACATTGGTCCATGTTTTTCCGCCGTCCGATGTTTTATATACCCCGCGCTCGTCACTTGGTCCCCAAAGGGCACCTAAAACGGCCACGAAAACTTCATTCGAATTTTTGGGATTGATTTGGATCGAAGCAATGCGGTCGGACTTCGGAAGTCCCATATTGGCCCAGTTTTTTCCTCCATCGGTGGTTTTGTAAATTCCATCCCCTGCGGAAACGCTGTTCCTGGTCCAAGTTTCACCGGTTCCAACCCAATAGGTGTTGTCGGGATCGTTTGGGTCAATGCTTACACAGCCAATGGATTGGCAATACTGGTCAAAAATTGAGGTAAACCTAATGCCACCGTCTTGTGATTTCCAAACACCTCCACCAGCAGCACCGATGAGCACTACGTTGGAGTTATTGGGATGCAATTCAACGTCCGCAATTCGACCACTCATTAAGGCTGGGCCAATGTGCCTAGCTTTCAGGTCTCCAAAGAAATCGCCCGCATTCAGGGATGTATTTTGAGCCCACGAAAAATGAGCCCACATAGCGGTGAGGGCAGACAACCAAAAGAATCTCATAGGTTATTTTTTAGGGAAATTAAACTTGGTTTCGTCGATTTTTGCGTTGATGACGATCGACTCGAATTGAATGGTTTGGGTTCCTTCTCCTTTGATTCCGGAAACATTCGAAAACGGAAGGTAAACGCCTTCTACCTCTTGGTAATCAGAAAATTTTGTTTGCCCGATTTTCCCCTTCATTTCTCCTTCCATGATTTCAGCTTCCATCATAAGAGGCACTTTGTTTTCTTGGTCTATGAACAAATATTCGATATTCGCGGTCTCTTTACCTTCCACCAATTGAGTTTTTTTATCCAATTTGATTTTGTGGCATGGGGTACCATCCACGGTCTCGGTTCCCATCAACGTTGGGGTGTATCCCAGTTTTTTATATTGAAGTAGTGCTTCGGGAAAATCTCCTGCAGATCGTTTTGCGTTTTCGGTTTCATCAGAAGTACTTTTCTCGGCCTCCATGGACATGAAATTCGTAGTCCAACTCGTGGTTCCGTCAAAGGCTTGCATGGTCATGGTATTTCCCATAACTGTAATTTGAGTGTAAGTGCGTCCATCGCGCATTCGAACTACCTCTACAGGGATTTTCATTCCACCTTGCTCCACATTCGCTTTCATAGTGATGCTGTTGACTTTATCCCAATTTGCTCCGCCAATGGCATTATAATAGTCAGCAATGATCTGCTCAACAGATTGTGCTTGGAGGGTTATGGAGCATGTTGCAATCCATAAAAAAGCGATTAAATGTTTCATAATGGTTTAATTTAAAAATACGAAAGGATAAAGTTACGATATTGCCACCAAAGGGGCTTGTTAATTATTGCTTTTTTCCGTTAATAATAACCCAAACTGCTCGAAATGGTGGGTAATGTGCTTACGGTGCAATAAAATCCACTCTTCATGGTTCAGCAAACCAAAATAAGGGTGGGGATGTTGCGCATTGTGGTTTATTTCGAAATACTCTTCGAAAGCTAAAAATTCGTGGATAAATTCGTCGATGGCTAAGTCCAATTCTGCATGCGTTAAAGGTTCATTTTGCTGCACAAAACCGACAGGAATGTTGTGTGCAAATGGTTGGTCATTGAAGAGAAAGGACTTCATCCTAAGGGATTTTTCTTCAGTGACTTCCATGGGGAATGAAACTTTCCCCATCGACATTCTTAAGCCACCGCACAGGTGTTCAATCATTTGTTGTGCGGAGAAATTTCCCCAAATTGGTCTGCTTTCCGGCTGCAGGAGTTCTAGGTTTTGTAGGATGCACGATAAATCCCAAGGAATGAATGTCATAGTTTCAGCGATAAATGGAATAAAGTTACATGATTATTGCCCTTAAATGGGGCTATTTTTCGAGTAATTTATTGAAAGACGGTTTAGTTGTGCAATTTATTGAGGCGTAAATCCCTTCGGTAACGTTGGATTAAAGCTAGGAATCTCCGCTTACTAGCTTCAATATCTTGTGGTCGCCCTTTCTGAGAGATGACTTTCCATAATCCTTTCTGCTCATTGAACTGTAGGTGGTAAAAGGAATTCCAAACATGATAAACACCGTTTAGATAGCGAACATAATCACCGTGTAAATCATTTCCGTAACCGTACCAGTTTGTTTCCCACCCGAGGGATTCAATCAACCACGGTACAACCTTTAGATGTTCTTTCGGTCCGGGCTTTTGGAAGCGGGAATTTACTACGGCAATAGGCACTCGGTAATAGTCGTCTATCGAGTATGAGCTATTATCTAAATGGACCGGCGTGTGATCTCCGGTTATGATAAAAACGGTATTATCAAACCACGGTTCTTTTTTTGCCTCGTTGAAGAACGATTTGAGGCAATCGTCCGTGTACCTGTATGATGAGGCTTCTTTTGGTAGGTTACGGTATTTAGCTACGTGAAACGTAGGGAGATCATATGGCTCATGGGAGGATAAGGTGAACACGGTTCCTAGAAAAGGACCGTTCATTTCTTTGAAAGCTTTTAGCATCGTTCGAAATACTGCCCCGTCGTGGTATCCCCATGAACCCATTTCAGAGGTTTTTCCTTCGATGTTGGTTTTAAAAAAGTGCTTTTCGAATCCTAGGTTTATAGCAGTGGCCCCAAAACGCATAGAGCCCTCCCCAGCTCCGTGAAAGAATAGGGTGGAATACCCTTTTGACCGGGCGATTTTTGGAAAGGAGAAGAGTTCGTTGCTGCTGTAATTGCTGAGAATATAAGGAACTTCTAGCAGGGAGGGGATCCCGGCAAAAATAGCTGGAAGGCATTCAATGGAAGTTTTTCCATTGGAAAGACCATTGCTGAATAGGGTGGAAGGGTCCCTGAAGAAAAGCGAGTCCAAAAAAGGGGTAAGCGGCATGCCTTGGAGGGTATCGCCTAATTGAGCACTTCCAAAACTCTCGAGGACGATAAAAACCAAGTTTGGACGCTCAATTTTTTGTTTTCCATAGAACCGAAGGGTGGGGTTAAAGAGCTTTCTTTCAGTCGAACGATTCAGATATTCATGGTGTGATAGGGGCTGGTTGTGTAGGGTTTTAAGGAGCACGAAAGGAGAATTTAGGACCAATTGAGAACGAGCGGGTTCGTCGAACGAAGTTGCGTCCAAAATACCCAGCGGTTTGGGTCCAAAGCTGTTGCGTGCTAACAAAAAGGAAAGTACTAACATGAGCGAAAAAGCCATGGCTTCGCGTAAAACCGTAACTTTTTTTTCTGATTGCTGGAAGAGGAAGCGCAAAGCTCCAAGGTAAAGAATGGACCAAGCGACCAACAGCACAGGAATATACCAAAAACGCATGAGCATGGGTTGCATTAAGGTTTGATCCTCACCCGATCCGAAAAATAGATAGAGATCAAAGGAACATCGCTTCATGGTATATTGAAAATAAACCAAATCCCAACATTCAGACAAGAGGCAGGGAATGAACAACAAGAAACTCAGGCATAAAAATGCCCATTTTTGAATCCGCTCTGAAGGAATCCAAGCAATTAGATAGTACAAGGGAAGTGTAAAAAACGCTGCATATCCTAAAAAACTTACATCGAACCTCAGTCCTTTTACAAAATCCACCCAATTAAAGGGGATTAAATCGTGGTTGAAGGCCCAAAATTGCCAACGGAATAAGCACATGCAAAGGAGCAATAGGAGGTAGGATTTAAGTAAACGAACCGTAAGTCCAATCTTCATAAGATGGGTGAAATTATAAAAAGATTCCTTAGTTTTGAGAAAATCCTTAGAGAATGGAACAACAAGAACCGAAAGATCCAATAGCGCAAAACAGGAGCCATCTTACGCAGCTTCTAGTCAATAAATCGGCCTTAAAGCAAGACATTGCCCAGGAATCTGAGTTGGTTTTTAAAGAATTAAAATCGTGCATAAAACAAGAGCTCGAAGCACTTCGGGCTTTAGTTCCTGACGAGAGGGTTCGATTGTTCTATAAAGAACGAGGCGAATACGAAATTCATGTGTATGTAGGGAGCGATGTATTGGTGTTTTCCTTACACCAAAACGTCTTTAGATTGCCAGACAACAATCCCTTGTGGGGAACTGGTTATTTTCAGCATGATGAGCGTCATGGGTATTTTGGAGTTATTTATGTGTATAATTTTCTTGCGGAATCTCTTATTCAAAATCGGTTGTCGGACGCTGGGTATCTAATTTCACGTATTTTTTTGAACAAAGACCGACATTTTTTCGTGGAAGGTCGCTCGCAACTAGCTTCTTTGTTTCGTGATACAGAACGCAATCAATGGAATGCTCAAATTTGCAGTTTGGTGGTTCAAATGAGTTTTGCCTATGTCTTGTCTTTTGATTTATACATTCCTCCCTTTGAGCTTCAGGATGAAATTACCGTGAATCAAATGCATTACATGGGAGAGAGCTTGAAACTTCAAACCGGCAAACGCTTAGGATTCAAAATGAAATCTGACGATCCTGAAAACGCTTAAAAAAAGTGGCAAAGATTTTTTGAGAATTGAAAATTGTACTATATTTGCACTCCCAAACTGTGGGGTATTGTTTTATTGGCCCATTCGTCTAGTGGTCAGGACGCAAGGTTTTCATCCTTGAAACAGGAGTTCGATTCTCCTATGGGCTGCAACTAATTTTAAGTTAATTACATGGCAAATCATAAGTCGTCCATCAAAAGAATTCGCAGCAACGAAGCAAAACGAGTGTTAAACAAATACCAGCACAAAACGGTTCGAAATGCGGTTCGTAAGTTGCGTGGAATGGAAAACAAAAGTGAGGCGTCAGCCTTGTTTCCGGTTGTTGCAGGAATGTTGGATAAGTTGGCAAAACGTAACATTATTCACAAAAATAAAGCGTCTAACTTGAAGTCCGGGTTACAAGTGCACGTTAACGGTTTAGCGTAAACGTTTTCGATATAGAGATTTTAAGGGGGCCTTTGGCCCCTTTTTTTGTATGTTTGTTCGTGTTATGAGGGTTTTAGGAGTTTTCGTTGCAGTATTTGCCCTAGCTTTTACAAGTCGAGCCCAGTGGGGGGTAGATTGTGATACCTTAAAGCCAGCCTTCGATTTCTACGGTTCGGTTGCTTCCATTGATTCTTTGTTGCAAAATAGCCGTTCGACATTTTCAAATTTTGGGTTGAAAGATGGAATATTTTATGAGGCTGAAAGGCTTTACGCTCCTCTTGGATCGATGATACATCGCACGCAAGGTCGTGCACAGAGACCCTACTTTACCGCTTTGCCGTTTTTAGGATTTAATTATGCATTCGGAACTCAAGGTAGTCAACACATTGCCTTACTGTATGCCCAATCGTTTAAACATCATTGGCTTGTCAACGCCCAATTCTTGTCCCATCGCTCCCAGGGTTTTGTTAGAAACAGTGCTTGGAGAAATCGCAATGTGAACGTTGACTTGATGCACCGAGGGTTGCAATGGCGTTCACATGTTCAAGTCGAGCATCATCAGGATTATAGGCAGTTTTCCGGAGGGATATTAAACGATAGTTTATTGGATTATGTTGCATTGAATTTGGTTGCCGTACGCAAAGATAGTTGCGTTTCTACGGTAGGTTTTAATCAATTGTCGTGGACCAATGATATTAATTTTTTACGGGATTCTGTCCGTTTTTTTGGACTTCTACACCGAAGTGTTTTACAAAATTATAGCCGTGAATACCTTGAAAGAGATACCTTGCTTGGACTCTACCCTTGGGTGTATTTTGACAGTTTATTAACTGCGGATCGAACAGAGCATACAACGATCAAGAATGCGATGGGAGTCGGTACAAATTTCAATAAATGGCGATTAGAAGTGTTGACTCATTCCGATTATTGGAGGTATAGAATGAATGGAATCCAGCGCGATACACTTGAATTGGGGGTGAATTCAAGTCTTTTTTATCGTTTTTTGAATACCTCAGCTTCAATCAACTACAAAATCAATTTACTTGGAGCTTTTAATGCCTCTGAATTTCGGGGGACCTTAAATCACCGCTTCAAAGATGGGAATAGTCTTGGAGCCACGGTTTATTTGGGACATCAAGCTCCAGATGTGTTGCAACGGTTTTATTTCGGTAATACCCTACAGCAGCATTTATCCTCTATAAACCTTCAGCGTGTAAGTATGTTTCGGTTGATGTCAAGCGTTCGATTTTATGGTTTTAATGTTGATCTTTCCGTGCATGGAATGATGACCTCGAAAGTTTATCAGTACGATGGCAACTTTTGGAGTAATTCAGCCTTGGCAAGCGAGCAGCAATTGCTTCAGTTGAATGTTTTGGTTGCTAAATCCTCGAAGGGATTCACCATACGGCCAGAAGTCAATTATTTATTGCAAAAATTAAAAGTGCTGCCTAGTTTAGGGCTTGGAGGAAGTTTGGAATATCAAGGTTACATAACGAAAAGTAAAAGTCTTTTCTTTTTTGGAAAGTTGCGCTATAGATTCTTCAAGGATTATCGACCGATGACCCTGGTTCCTCAACTGTCGGTCCTTGATTTTTCCGGCAATGCAGTTAGTTTTTATCACTACCATATGTTGAATTGCCTAATCGGTTTCAAGGTAAAAACATTTCAATTTTACCTTTCTGGAGAAAACTTGGGTTCGTTCTTTATGTCCAATCGTCAGCCCTTACTAACGGGCATACCGATTCCGACGTGGCAGCTAAAATTGGGGATAACTTGGGTATTTTGGAACTAATTAAATCATTGCCAAGCGAGACTCAGAATTTGTAATCGTTTGGTTTTAAAAAAGAAACAACCCGTTGTTGTATTTCGGCCATTTACCAAACGACAGTAAGTACTCTGAATTTTTTTTGGTTTAGAAATATTCCATTTTTCTTAATTCGAGGGAATATCGCGAACGGCTCGCACCCACTTTTCTTCAAATTTGAAATCGAACCCTTCATTGGACTCCGTGGATGTTCCAAGAATTACAGAACCTTCGATGAAGGAATAATACCATGCACCTTCTAAATCATATTCTATACAACTCCAATAATCTGCTGCTTTTAAATCCCCCTTTCCTAATTGGTAATAATTTTGGTAGACGTAGGCTAACTCCTTTTGAGTAGGTAAACGCCACCCATTGCCCATACTAATACAGGCATTTTGAGCACTTTCCCAATCCATTGGATGATCAAAGTCCTTCTCTGAAATTTCAATCAACATAGTATTAATACAAAAATCGAATAGGGTATTACGAAAAACGAACCTATGGATTTAAGCCAAAATACCCATAACTTCAGCCATTTTCTTGCCAATACCAGCAGGAGAATCCACTACATGTATTCCACACTCTCGCATGATGCGCTTTTTGGCTTCTGCGGTATCATCAGCTCCTCCAACGATAGCGCCAGCATGACCCATGGTTCTGCCTTTGGGCGCGGTTTCGCCTGCGATAAAACCAACTACGGGTTTGGTGCCATTTTCTTTAATCCAACGCGCAGCAATGGCTTCAAGGTTCCCACCAATTTCACCGATCATGACAATGCCTTCGGTTTCAGGGTCGTTCATCAATAATTCAACTGCCTCTTTCGTCGTTGTTCCAATGATTGGGTCGCCACCGATCCCAATGGCCGTAGAAATTCCTAGACCAGCTTTAGCGACTTGGTCTGCTGCCTCATAGGTTAGGGTTCCAGATTTCGAAACGATTCCAATTTTACCCGTTTTGAAAACAAATCCGGGCATAATACCCACTTTCGCTTGTCCTGCAGTAATTACTCCCGGGCAATTAGGTCCTATCAAACGGCAATCCTTTCCTTTGATGTACTCCTTGGCGTAAATCATGTCCTTCACAGGAATACCTTCGGTGATGCAAACAATTACTTTTATTCCACCTTCTGCGGCTTCCATAATTGCGTCAGCGGCAAAGGCTGGTGGCACAAAAATGATGGAAACATCGGCGCCTGTTGATTCAACGGCATCTTTAACGGTATTGAAAACAGGTTTTTCCAAATGTAAACTACCTCCTTTTCCCGGTGTTACACCGCCTACTACGTTCGAACCGTATTCGATCATTTGACTTGCGTGGAAGGTTCCTTCAGTTCCTGTAAAACCTTGTACTATTATTTTAGAAGTGTTGCTGACAAGTACGCCCATTGTTTTATTTTTTTATTGGGTAAAGTTACAATTTGTAATTCAATTAAGGCAAAACTAGCTGTGCCAAATAGTGATTTTCTTCTACTTCTAACCTTCGGCAAAGAAATCCACAAGAAACGGCTGCACTATGCAAGGTGTCGTAATCAACATATAACCAAGGGAATACCTCGCTGGATTCTTTTCCGTAATGCATTTGAAAATTGAAGTTTCCATAATATTCACTGTTGAGGTCCATCCAATACGAACCGTCCTCTTCTTCGTAAAGAAATTTAACATCGGATGAATCACAGAGGATTTGTCCTTGAGGATTTAACAGGGTCTTTAGGTGCTTTAAGAAGGGAATCAAGCTACTTTTCTTTCCTGCAATTCCTATCCCATTCATAAGCAATAACAGGGTATCAAAGGTTTCATTGTTAAGGTCAAGTATGTTCTTACATTCGGCCTCAATGCCTTGATTTTTTAGGTACTCAATAGCTCCAGGTGAGCTATCGATCGCTTTTACGTGAAATCCTTTCGACTTAAGGTATTGGGAATGTGGACCGGCCCCTGCTCCGATTTCCAGCGTTTTTCCTTTCGCCAAGGACAGCGCCTTCTTTTCAAGCTTAGGCATTTCATCATAGGAACGAAACAGAACTTCTACAGGAATGATATCGTCATCGGTTAAGTCGGAGCTTACGATAATGTCTTTGGGTTTTCTTGTTGTATTAAAATCAAGTATGGCTTTACCAATGGGATCGGAAAAATGCATCTCGGATGGTTTGAACTATTTAATAATCTGATTCACTTAATCCATCAAAATCCTCGCTGCTGTAGTCATCGTCGTAATCATTGTACCCATAGTCATCTTCTTCTAAGTCCTCCTCGTCCACTAATGCGGCACCACCTGCTGAAAATATATCCTCCCTCGATTCATCGTTTGAACTGCTTTTTACCGCTTCACCAACGCTAAGGACAAGTTCTGCATTGGAAGGATTAGGCAAGCCTGTTTCGATTAATTCAATCAGGAATATCTGCATTGCAAGGAAATCGTAAATTAGGATAAATTTTTGATTTACCGATGCTATGAAGTCTTTGATGATGGCTTTGCTCATAATGTTTGCTGGTTGATCCAGGGCATCGTCGTCGTACGACATATCCATCAAATTGATTTCGTGCCCTTTGTCCCATGCTTCATTGGAAACATAGAAACTAGCCATTTGGTCGCCTTTTAATTCAAAAGCGCTTATTATCGCTCGATAAAACGTTTCGAAGTCACTCGAATCTGAAATCACTATGTCTCTAAAAACTTCCGCCTTGGCTTCGGAGTCGAGTAAAATTCTAAACTTTAGTCCTTGCATGGTTTTTTTGAATAAAGGTAGTTAAATATTTTTTACAGCTTTTAATCCTAGGTCGTCCGCGTATTTGTACATGGCAATTTTCGCATCATCGAAGGTGTTGCTGATTTCTCCTTCAAGAATGGCATCTTTGATTTTTGTTTTTAGTAGGCCGATTTCAGCACAAGGTCCAAGGGCAAAAACCTCCATGATCATCTCACCGGTGATAGGTGGTTGAAAGTTCCTGATACGGTCTTTCTCCTCCACCATTCGAAGTTTTTCGGTGACCAGCTCAAAGTTTTTTCGATATCGTTTAACCTTGAACTCGTTTTTCGAGGTGATGTCTGAATTGCATAACATCATGAGGTCGTCAATGTCGTCTCCAGCTTCTGAGAGCAAACGACGGATGGCGGAATCGCTCACGCTTCCTTTCACCAATGCTATGGGTCTTAAGTGCAACCTTACCAGTTTTTGAACATACTTCATCTTATGATCTAAGGGTAAACGGAGTTTTTTGAATATTTTGGGAACCATACGCGCTCCTAAATCTTCATGTCCATGAAAAGTCCATCCATGATGAGGCTCATAGCGTTTAGTTGCGGGTTTGGCAATATCGTGCAACAAAGCAGCCCATCGTAACCATAAATCGTCGCTCTTTTCGCTCAAATTGTCCAATACCTCCAGGGTATGTTCAAAATTATCTTTGTGGGTGTGCCCGTTGACGGTTTCGGTACCACACAGGGCTAAAAGTTCAGGAAATATATAGGTCAATAAACCCGTTTGTTTCAAGAGGAATAAGCCGCGTGAGGGTTTTGGACTCAGCATTATTTTATTCAACTCAACAGAAATGCGTTCCATTGATACAATACTCACGCGTTCTTTTTGTTCAAAAATGGCGGATATCGATCCCGCAGAAATTTGAAAATTCAGTTGAGATGCGAAACGAATTGCACGCATCATGCGAAGCGGATCATCGGAATAGGTGATGGAAGGGTCTAGGGGGGTTCTTAATACGCCATCGCGTAGATCTTTTCGTCCTTCAAATGGATCAATTAATGCACCAAAATTGTATGCATTGAGTGAAAAAGCCAAAGCATTAATGGTGAAATCTCTTCGTAATTGGTCGTCTTGAAGCGTTCCTGGAATCGTTGATGGTTTGCGTGAATCTTCGCTGTAGGATTCTTTTCTAGCTCCAACGAATTCAACATCAATTTCTTTGTATTTAAAATGTGCCGTTCCATAGCGCGTAAAAATGTTCAGATTTTTTACCCTCAATTTTTCGGCAACTTTTGACGCAAAAGCAGGGCCATTGCCTACCACAACAATGTCGATATCCTTCGATGGGCGATCTAACAGGCAATCGCGTACGAAACCGCCAATAACATATACCTCGAAGCCTTCAGTTCGACTAATTTCGGCAATGACTTTAAAGATAGGATGCTTGAGAAATTGCTCGAAGGACTCTGCCATATCCGCAAAAGTACAAAGAAATACAGAGGTGATGCTCTAGTTATTCGTCGTCGTCGTTGAAAGAAAACAAACTCCCTTCCAAATCGAGGTCGTCGTCATCATCGTCAATGAATTTATCTTTCTTACCCCTTTTCTTGTAAGCATCCATTTTTGGTTTCTTACTGCGATCAATTTCATTATCCGGTTTACGCTCTTTGTCTTTGGGTAGAACCTTTTTGCGATTATCACCAATGGGAATAATAGGTGGTACAAAAGGTTCATTCACCCCGTATTCACTTTTGGGTCGACTACCGTCTGGATTTATTCCACCATTTGGTCTTGGAGAACCCTCAAATTTTTTGGGTTGATTTCTTTGATCTCCTCGATCTTCGGCCTTTTTAACTGCGATATTGCGTCCATTGATAACTCTGCCATCTAATCCGTCGATGGCAGCTTGACCTTCTTGGTCATTATCCATTTCCACAAAGGCAAACCCACGGGATTTTCCTGTTTCTTTATCCAGGGCAACGGTTGCTTTATTTACTTTTCCGTAGGTCTCGAAAAGGGAACGCAATTGGACGTTGTCGACACCAAAATCAAGTTTGGCAACGAAAATACTAATCATAAGAGGTTAGGCACGGAGTTAATGTTAACAATTTTACACCCCGAATTTATGAAAAAAATTAGTTGGAACATAAAAACATGGAATTTCTTCTAGATTTTTATCGATAACGTCGCATAGATGGATCTTCCTTGGTTGGTTAGCGCACCAGGTCCTGGGTAGCCCCCAACTCGGCGAACTACTTTTATTTCATTCAATAAATTGTTCACGCCTAACTTCAGTTGATAGTTATCGAATAACGTCATTGAAACACCTGCATCATGCAAGGTTAATGAAGGAATCATTCCGACCGTTGCTGTACTATTTGGACTCACGGTATTGGCAGCATCAGAGAATGATGAACCAGTGTAATTTACTTGGTAATTGAAGGCGAATCCCTTGAATTTGTATTCTAAACCGGCTCTAAGTATCAGGTTCGGGGCATATTCACTTTGTTTTCCGATAATCGAGGTAAGTTCGTTGTTGGCAATCGCAGGGTTATTCCATCGTTTGTAGCGTGCATCCATTCCCGTACCACTTAAGAACAAGTTTAATTGCTCTGTCCTTGAGGAATTCTTGAAGAAGGGATTCATCAAAGTAACTTCTGTGTAAAATTCGATTCCTTTGGATTCCATGTCACCGATATTCGTTTTGAAAGGACCGCCATTTACATTAAGTGTTCCTACCTTGTCGTTGTATCGAATGTAAAATGCGTTAACATCGAAATTGAACAATACCTTTCGAACCAGGAAAAATCCTTTAATTCCTCCTTCGCTGCTGAAACCGGTCATGTCGCTAAGCGATGAATCAACGATTTCCGAAGTCGCTGAGGGAAGCAACTCGCTGTACATTACCGGACGGTAGTTTTGATTGACGTTCGCATATAGGGTAATGCTCGTATTTTGCTTTTTAAGGAGGGAATATTTGGAAGATATTCCACCCAAGAAAATGTAACGGTTCTTCGATAAATCGGAAATGTAGCCGCTTGCTACTTGATTGCTTCGTCCGGAAATAGACGAGCGAATGGATTCAGCACGAAATCCTGGTGAAAGGCTGAATCGTTGGCCAATTTCAAAAAGTTGTTCAGCGAAAAGTGCAATGTTTTCGGTTTGTAAATCCAAATCTCGTTGAAATAATTTTCCAGTATTGTCGGGTATTACGGTTAAATCCAAATCCGAACCCTTGGATCCGATGCCTTTCTGTAGGCGGTGAATGTCGCTCAAACAATACCTCAGACCTCCTGTTAAAACTTGCTTTTTCCCAGCTATCGAAAAGCTCTTATTGAACCTCATTTCGCTCGAAAGCGTATTGTACACATCGATATCCACATCTCGGGGATTGAAACCATTGACATTTACATTAAAGGTATCAGCGATGTTAATGGGTTTAAGAAATCCTACGCTGTTCCTTTGTCCGTTCAAATAATTTACATTGCCTTGAAGGTAAAGGTTTTTATTTACTTGATGAGTCCATTGAATGGAGGCCATTTTCCATGGCAATTCAAACCAATTTCTGGACCTCAAAGAGGAATCTGCACGGTTTGGAACCATGCTGTCATGAAGGCCCCCAGCTTGTTGGCTTGCGTAATAACTGTTCGTGAATTCTCCTGTGATTTTTCCGCCTTTCCACTCGTAACCTAATTTTGCAAAATAGGTGTTGGTGAAATACCGGCTGTTGGTACGGAATCCTTGTGCCTGTCGGTGGTGCATGTAACCATAGTAGGACCAAGCGCCTTTTTTACCACCGATTGCGTTATAGCTGTTAAACATTCCAAAAGATCCAGCGGTATGCGAACCCTCATAAACGATTGGACGTTCTCCGATGTTTTCTTTAAGTTGGTAATTGATCATACCACCAAATTGAGATCCATATTGCAAGGCCGATGAACCCCGAAACACTTGAATGTTCGCTACAGCATCGAGGGTAGGAGAATAATATGCCTCTGCGTAACCGGATGGATCAGCAGAAATGTCGTAGCCGTTTTGACGCATGTTAAATTCCCACGACCGATTCGCGCTAAGACCTCGGGTAGAAATACTGGTTTGTAGACCTGAAGCATCATGTTCCGAAACAAAAATCCCAGGCGTCTTGCGAAAGGCTTGACGGTAATTGTTGGTAGATAAGTCGGCATCCTTGGTATTCAATGATACAACCTCTATCTTTTTGCCCGCCACGATACGTAAGTTGAAAATTGAATCAGGAATCCATTTCGAATTTTGATAGGTTTTAACAACTACTTCCGATGTTTGAAGCTGTCCGTCTTGTCCAAACACTCTTGCATAAAAAAGTGATAGCAACAAAGAAGAAAGTAGAATGTATTTCATGGTCAATGAATTTTGACGCAAAGTAACGGAGCGTTTCGGCCGTATTCAATACCTAAAAAATGGTATTTTAGAATGATTCTAAATAAATACCGCAAAAAGGGTATAGGGTACGGGTTAGGGATAACCTAGAATAATTCGTAATTTTGAACATGCGTTTGGTTAAGGAGATTCCTCATTCCCATTACCTCATTCAGGTTCATGAATACAACGGTAAGTATTTACTTAAAATTACATTAGATAATTTTGAGCAGACTTTTAAAATACCCGTAAGTGAGGTTGCGGATTTGGAGCAATTTACTTTACAGCTTTCCCCTGATTTTTGGTCTTCTTGCCTGAAACGATTTTTAACCATGCGCGAAGATTATGTGCAATTAATTAATTCTCAGATTCCATGAAACGAATAGTTTGGTTTTGTACAGCATTACTAGCATTTGCTTGTACCAACGATAAGAAAGTCGTCGACAAAGTGCCTTCTAAACCTACGGTTATTACGCGGTACGACAACAATTTGGTGATTGCGTTTTACTACCAAGACAGTTTAAAAGAAGGATTCAAGTATTACAAGCGAGAAGACAAGGCGGTAACTAAAAAACAGCGAATCTTTGAATCTGAAATTCAAAAACGGTCCAAGGAATTGGAGGAATACGTGCGAAGAAACGATGAAAAAGCAAGGAATGGCTTGTTATCTCAAAATGAGATTCTCCAAATTCAACAAAAAGCGCAGTCTATGGAACAGCAACTTGTGCAATACCAGCAAACAGAAGGTGCTCGATTGGAACAGGAGTCTATGAAAAAAATTGAGGCAATTACCAAGAAAATTGAAGTGTTGGGCAAAGCGTATTGTGAAAAAAATAACATTGATATTCTATTGATTCACGGGGTTGGAGGTCAATTGAATTTCATCAATACCAAAATGAATGTAACCGCTGATTTTATTCGCTTTTTGAATGAAAATCAGGCATCTATTGAGAACGATTTAAAATAACTATGCTTATCGCCCAACAAAAGCAAAAGGAGAATATCATAGAGTATTTGCTATACATGTATCAAATTGAGGATATTGTAAGAAGCCTTAATTGTGATATAGAGATTATAACAGCAAAGCTTCTTCCCTCGGTACTTCCAAACCCTTCCTATCAAGCAGCGTACGAGGCTTGGTACGCTCAAATTTGCGAAGAACTGATTCGAACTGGAAAAAAACAGAAAGGTCATCTGTACGATCTGGAGGAAGTTTTCACCGAATTGACCCTTTTGCATAGGACCTTGTTGGACATAATGAAGGATGAGAAATATTTGAATTTGGTTGAACAAGCCGAAAAAAGCATGCAAGAATATGCCCAAAAATCCATGATGATGAACGCTCATCCTGTAGAAATTTGCCTTCATGCCATGTACATGAAATTGCAACTAAAATTGCGAAGGCAACCCCTTACGGATGAAACGGAAAAAGCAATGGATCCTATGAGAGCTGTACTTGCCTATTTGGGAAGGGAATATAAAAAAATGAAGTCTGGAATTTGGGGTGTTAACTTAAATTGATTCGATTCCACGGTTCCATTTTGCCCCGTCGAATACCAGGCAGTCAACGCCATTGGTAAGGATTAATTTGCGCGCTTTAACCACGTGTTGATAGGTACTTATTTGATGAAGTGTTTCTTCCGTTAAAAGCACCTCTGGAGCCTTGCATTCTACCAGAATTTCCGCTTGACCCTGACCGTCGTAACTCACAATGTCCCAACGTTTTTTGCGGTCGTGGTATTGAAAGCTTTTTTCAACAGCAATTCTACTCGCGGGAATGTGAAGGCAATGGATGAAATAACCCATAACATGCTGTCTTACCCATTCTTCTGGAGTAAGGTTTATCCACTTCTTACGATTGAGGCAAAACACTTGCACCTTCGCTTCTTTTTTCTGCAATTTGAGTTCCGTTGGAGGGAAAGACAATTTGCTGAACATCAACGAGGCAATAATAAGTCCAGAGGCTGGTAATTTAAGTCAAAAACTTTTCCCAAAATTTCGTTTGTTAAGACTCCTTTGTAGATATAAACACCGTCTTTAAACCCGGGTTTGTAGCGTATAACATCGTCTAACGAGCCCTGTTCACCAATGTCCAAAAGCAGTGGGGAGAAGATATTGGAGAGGGCGAATGAAGCGGTTCGTGAAACACGTGATGCGATGTTCGGTACACAATAGTGTACAACTCCGTGTTCAATGAAAATGGGTTGATGATGGTTGGTAACTTTGGAAGTTTCAAAACAACCTCCTTGGTCAATGCTCACATCGACAATCACGGAACCTTCCTTCATTTGTCGAACCATGTCTTCTGAAACGACACAAGGAGTTTTTCCAACACTGGAGCGCAATGCTCCAATGGCAACATCTGCGCGACGTATGGCCTTGGCAAGTACTTTAGGTTGAATAACCGACGTATAAACTCGGTTTCCAACGGCATTTTGAAGCCTTCTCAAACGAGCAACGGAATTATCAAATACTTTTACTGAAGCTCCAAGTCCTAGCGCTGCGCGTGTGGCAAATTCACCTACCGTCCCAGCCCCAATGATCACGACTTCCGTTGGCTGAACTCCCGTTACTCCTCCGAGCATCATGCCTTTGCCTTGCGAGTAACACGATAAGAGTTCTCCCGCCACAAGAATTGAGGTATTTCCGGCAATTTCCCCCATCGTACGAACGACGGAGAAAACACCCTCTTCATCCCGGATGTAATCCCATGCAATGCAGGTTGTTTTTTTGGCCATGAGTTTTTGCAATATCTCTTTAGGCTGGGTTGCGATTTGAAGGGCCGAAATGAACGTTTGATTTCCCGGCATCATTCCGATCTCAGCCTCGGTTGGAGGAGCCACCTTAAAAATCATATCGCAGGTATAGATGTGTTGCTGGTCGTATACTATTTCAGCGCCAGCTTCACTGTATTCGTTGTCCGTGAAATTGGTCCCTTCCCCGGCACCGGTTTCAACACGAACTCTGTGGCCATTAGCTACGAGCAGTGAAACAGCTTCGGGCACTAGGGCAACGCGACGTTCTTGAAACGAGGTCTCTTTCGGAATGCCAATAAACAGTTGTCCTTTTTTGGGCTTAATTTCAAGCATTTCTTCCTTTGGAAGAATTGCTCCTTGATGCAGCAAGCTTTTAAGTAAATCAGGATTAGTGGCCATATTCAAGCGTGTAATTACGGTAGTGAACTGTTGAATTTTCTATCGTTAATGAAATTCGTGGTTCAGGTAGCAAGTTACTAATTATTTCCGGCCATTCAACGATGAAAAAAGCTTCTTCTTCAAATAACTCATCAAACCCCAATTGGTAAGCTTCCTCAACACTGTTTAATCGAAAAGCATCTATATGGTAAATCATCTTTTTGTTGGGGAGCAAGTAGGGTTGAATTAAGCTAAAAGTTGGCGATCCTTCTGTTTGGTCGACACCGAGAAGTTGCAACAACGACATAATGAGGGTTGTTTTTCCAGATCCCATTTCGCCAGTTAACTCAAGGCAAGCAAAGTTGGGTAATAAATCAGCGATTTTTTCCACCACGCTGTTCATTTTATCCAATTCAATCTGGTTAAATTGCAGCATCGTATTGTGGTTCGTAGGGTTCTGCTTCTTGTCCATTCCACCTGAGAAATGTAGGTGTTGGAGAGTCCATTTTTAAGAAAGTACGGTAGTTAATCCATTCCCCTAAGTTGAAATAAACTCCACGGTTGATGTTCATCTTTAAGGGTAAATGGCGGTGCCCGAACACGTAATAATCGTGGGGGTCATGGGTTTGATGTTCTAAGGAGTAAAGGTATAGCCATTCTTTTTCTTTGCCACGAAATTCATGTTCGTTTCCTTGGCTTTCACGGCTTTTACCTGAAAAAAAAGAAGCTAGTCCGATGCCGAAGTTGGGGTGAAGTCGGGCAAATGCCCATTGGCACAAAGGATTTCTCAGGATTCTTTTGATGATTTTATATCCTTGATCGCCAGGCCCTAGTCCGTCTCCATGTCCTAATAGTATTTTTTGTCCATGGATGTTGAGGCTAATGGGTTCGGGGTAAATGAGCATATTAAACTCCTCTTGAAAATAAGTCTTTACCCACATGTCATGGTTGCCATAAAAGAAATGAAATTGGATGCCTTGATCGCTCAAGCGAGCTATGGTTCCAAATAAGCGAGCGTAACCTTTTGGAATAACATGTCGGTATTCGAACCAAAAGTCAAATACATCGCCGATCAAATAAATGTCCGTAGCATCTTTTGAGGCGTATTCTAACCAAGCTACAATCGACTTTTCCCGTGCCTTAGATGCGGCTTTATTCGGGGCTCCTAGATGAAAGTCAGACGCGAAATACGCAACAATCATGGTTAATGGCCGAAGATTTCAGCGAGTTTATTTTCCAATTGAATTCCACGCAAATTCGTTTGAACAATATTCCCTTCTTTATCGACTAGTACAGTAAATGGAATGCTCGAAACATTGTACAAACGAGGGACTTTGCTGCTCCAGCCACCGAGATCACTGACATGGTTTGGCCAAATTAATCCATCGGCCTGTATTGCGGATAACCACTTAGCTTGGTCGGAGTCTAAACTCACGCTGAGTACCGTGAAACCATCGTCTTTATACTTGTTGTAAGTCTTGACAACATTTGGATTTTCCTTCCTGCAGGGTCCGCACCAAGATGCCCAAAAGTCAATCAACACATATGAACCTTTTAGCTCGGATAAGGAGCGTTTAGTAGTTCTGTCGGTACTTAATTCTGTGAAGTCTGGTGCAGGTTTACCAGGGGCAAATTGAGCGGCTAATTCAGCTCGTTGCTTTTCTTCTTCCTTAGCTTTCGCGAGGTTGTTAGCGTAATTGACATATTCCCTAATGGTAGGACTGTTGGGGAAGGCTTTAACCAATTCTGCCAAAACAGCAGTCCATGCATCATATTCATTATCGATGCTTAACGATACAAGAACAACAATCAACGCGGCAGATCCCATATTTGCATTAACGAATTGTTGACGGTCGTTCAAATAGGAGAGGTATTCCCGTGTCATATAATCGTTGATCTTTCGTCGTCGGGCAGTGTCTTCCGCTGGAATCGTATTCATAGCTTTGTAGGCAGAATCGCGTTTGACATTCCATTTCTCCATCCGAATGGCGAATTGATTCATGGCTTGAGATTCATCTGAACCTACAAAATTGCAGATTTCTTTCAACTTCTTTTTATCGCCATATACCTTTATTTTGCTACTATCTCGTAAGATGATGTTGGTATGCATTTCCCCAACTCGGATTACATAATAATCCGGAGCGGGTACGTTGGTTTTGATGCTAAATTTTCCGGTTTTATCCGATTTAACACCTTGGTAATTGGTGTATTTTTTTCCGTCAAATTTGGCGATATAAATGGAGTCTCCACCGGCATTTGTGAAAGTTCCTTCAACACTAACGAAGCATTGGGAAAAAATCCATCCTGTTGAAATCAAACAGCATGTAAGGGCAATAATTCTCATGGTGTTTTTGTGTAATATGAGTCAATTTTCTGTTCAAGGGCCTTGTTGCGCAATCCGCGAGCAATGATTTTGCCTTCTGGATTCACTAGAACGGTAAAAGGAATTCCATCAAATCCGTAGAGGGCGGGCATCCCGCTTTTCCAACCTCGTAAGTCACTCACATGATTTTTCCAAATAAGACCGTCTGCTGCGATAGCTTCTTTCCATTTTACAGGGTCCTCGTCCAATGAAACGGATAGAATGGTGAAATTACGGTTCTTGAATTTGTTGTAAATTCTCACCATGTTCGGACTTTCTTGACGGCACGGTCCGCACCAGGATGCCCAAAAATCAATGAGTACTAATTTTCCCCTAAAATCGCTCAGCTGAACTGCTTTTCCATCCGAATTGGTTAACGCGAAATTCGGGGCTGTAATTTCCCCGTTTTCAATTTGTTCGTATTGGTTATAGCCTGATTCTAATTGATCGTATTGTGCACTCAACGCTTGCGTTGCCGGAACATCTCCAAGGGTTGATTTGTAAGCGGTTACCACCTCCTTGAAAACTTCTAAAAACGCTGGATTCCATCCTTCGAAACCGGTCATAGGGAAAAGTTCCATGGCCAAAACCAAATTCGCGGGATTGCTCGGGTCTTTGTTAATGTACTGAACTACGAAATCCGTTATCGGTTTTTTATTGACCAATAATTGAGCATTGAATTCTTCTTCAGTCAACATTTGCTGATTTCCTATCAATACCTCTTGTTGACGTCGAAATTGAGCAAGTAACGTTAGGTATTGGCCGATTACCGAACCCCATTTTGTTCCCGTTAATTGCGGACGTTCTACGAAGTCGGTACTGCTAGTCTGCAATTCTAGATGCTCTCCGGGTGACGGCGTAACGGGTATGGCATTTTGCTTATTTTCGCCCAATCGAAGCTGATAGAATCCAAGTCCAGCGATGTTACCTTCCATATCGATGTTCTCATCTGAATCTACGGTACCGGACATTACGGTAATCATTCCGTTCTCACTAGGCGTTTCTAGGTATAAGTTTAATCCAGCCGACCCTTTGAGTTTTCCTTTGATCCAAAAATTAACCTTCTTGCCCCCAGTGTTCGGATTTTCTTTACATCCAATCATGATGCTAAATAGAAGCCATATGAATCCCAATTTTCTCATGCGTCAAGGGCTGATCGTAATAGTTGGTTCGCGGTTTTTGGATCTACTTTTCCTCCCGAGACTTTCATGAATTGACCCATAAAAAATCCAATGAGTTGTTTTTCCCCGCTTCGATAACGATCTACTTCTTTAGGGTTCTCACTGAGCACTTCCTGAATAAAGTGCTTCACAGCGTCGTCATCACTCGTTTGCAGTAAATCATGTTCAATCGCCAATTCTAATGCATCCCTTGAATCGGAAAGCATAATGGGGAATAGTTTTTGAGCAGCAATGGAGTGGGATATTTTTCCTTCGGCGATTAACTCAATGAGTCCCGCCAATCGATGGGGTGTTATGGGGAAATGTTCAATTTCCACCCCTTGCTCATTCAAATAGGATTTTACGTCGCCCATGATCCAATTGGCTGCTATTTTGTAGTGCTTCGTGAAACTAATTAGCTCCTCGTAGAATAAGGCAATGGATTTTTGGTCGGTCAAATGATAGGCGTCGTATTCGCTTAGGTTCAATTCTCGGGTATATTTGAGAAATAATTTCCTAGGAAGGGGAGGCAAAGATTGTTCAATTACTGCTATTTTGTCTTCTGTAATATGCAGAGGTGGCAAATCGGGTTCTGGAAAATAACGGTAATCGTTCGCGGCCTCTTTAGCTCTTAAGGAAACAGTGATTCCTTTAAGCGCATCAAAAGCACGGGTTTCTTGAACGATGGTTTGTTGCGCTTCCAATAATTCTATTTGACGGTTTATTTCGAATTCAATCGCTCGTTGAACGTTGCGTATCGAGTTCATATTCTTAACCTCAACTTTTGTTCCAAAAGTCTTAGCATCTGAAAGCATGACCGAAATATTCGCATCGCATCGCAAGGAGCCTTCCTCCATATTTCCGTCGCAAATGTCCAGATAGCGAACCAATTTACGGACCTCCGTCAGGTAGTTGTACGCTTCTGTTGAAGAACTTAAATCTGGCTCAGTAACAATTTCAAGGAGTGGGACTCCTGCACGGTTCAGGTCAATAAGAGTATCATAAACGTCGATATCGTGGATACTTTTTCCGGCATCTTCTTCCATATGAATCCGAGTAAGTCCAATGGCTTTTTCTTGTCCGGATTCATCGCGAATGATGATGGATCCTCCAGTGCAGATAGGGGTTTTGTCTTGGGTAATTTGGTATCCTTTGGGAAGATCAGGGTAAAAATAATTTTTACGTGCAAAGTACTGATGTTCTCGAATGGTGCATCCGCATGCTAAACCGAGACGAATGGCGTAATCAATGGTTTTTTCATTCATTACGGGAAGGGTTCCCGGATGCCCAAGGCTGACAGGACTCACCAATGAATTGGGGGCTTCACCGTAGGCGTTTTTATCGGAAGAATAGGCTTTTGAGGCAGTCAACATTTGGGCATGAACTTCAAGCCCAATGACGGCTCTATATTTTGAACGTATTATTTCGTCCATGGCTTTACGCTCGGGAAATAAGTTCTTTCATGATGTGCGTCATTTTTGGCTCCTGTCTGCTAGCAACTTCCACGACATCTTGATGAGTAACTTGCTGAATTTTCCCCGGCACTCCCAAATCTGTAATGATCGAAATGGCAAAACACGGAATCGACATGTGACGAGCTACAATGACTTCCGGAACAGTTGACATACCCACTGCATCAGCACCTATTGCGCGCACATATCCGTATTCTGCGGGAGTTTCGAGGGTAGGTCCTGTCAAACCGGCATAACATCCTACGGAAACCTTTATGTTCGCTTGCTTGGCAATATCTAAAGCAAGTTCAATCATGGTTGGATCGTAAGGAACGCTCATGTCCGGAAAACGCGGACCTAACTCGTCGAGGTTCTTTCCAATGAGCGGGTTTCCCGGAAACAAGTTAATATGGTCGTTCATGATCATGATTTCACCTACTTCAAAACTAGGGTTCACTCCTCCCGAGGCGTTGCTTACAAATAATCGTTCAATTCCTAGGAATTTCATAACGCGCACAGGAAAAGTCACTTGCTGCAGGTCGTAACCTTCGTAAAAGTGAAAACGGCCTTGCATGGCAACGACTTGTTTCCCCCCCAATTCACCGAAGATCAATTTTCCTGAATGGCCTTCAACGGTAGAAACGGGAAAGTTGGGGATTTCTTCGTAAGGAATGGTATCGATGGCCTTAATTTCTTTGACCAATCCACCAAGGCCTGTTCCTAAAATGATACCAACACTTGGTTTTACGGAGGTTTTTGATTGCAAATAAGCAGCTGTTTCTTTAATCTTTTCTAACATAATCTTGAATGGTTTGTAAAAATGCATCTTCGCGATCGAAGGAAATTCCAATGGGTTGAACATACCAAGGGTAATGGGTCATTTCAACCATCATGAAGGTTTCTTTCATTCGCATGAAGTCTTTTTCTGTGGTGATAATTATTGTTTTCTCGATATCAAAAGTAGTAAATTTCCTATGAATTTCTTTCAGGTCCCGCAACGAATAGTTAAAATGATCCCCAAAGGATAGGTGGGTTACTGAGTAGTAGTTCGATAAGTGCTTTTCAAGGGGGGTGGCGTTGGCAATTCCGGTAACTAAGAGCGCATGCTCCGGGTTTTCTATGGATTTTGAACCGACCAACCTCAAGGGGAGGTAGTGAACGCTCGAGAAAAATACGGGGACCTTCGAGGGTAGAATCGCGTTCAAGTAAAATTGTTTCGTTTCAATACTAAGGTCCATCGGGCATTTGGTAAAAACGATAATGTCGGCTCTTGTAGCGCCTGATCGACTTTCTCGTAAACCGCCCATTGGCATGAGGTAATCCTTAAAAAAAGGTTGATGGAAGTCACTTACAAGGATCGTTAATCCCGCGCGTACGTGTCGGTGTTGTAGGGCGTCATCTAGCAATAAAACGTGTTGATTAGAACGATTCATGGTTAATATCGCATCCTTTCTTCGTTCGCATACATGCACTTCATCTGCATTATCGAGAAAGTACTGCAGCGCTTCATCGCCAACAACTGCGGAAGTATGTTGCGATTGAACGACGATATGTCCTTTAGTCCTTCGGCCATAACCTCTTGACAAGACCTGTACCTTAAAATCAGGTTGAAGGTAAGTAATCAAGTAACGTGTTAAAGGGCTTTTCCCAGAGCCTCCAATGTTTAGATTCCCGATGCATATGGACTTTCCCGGGATGTCGTAGGTTCTAAAAACACCAAGGTTAAAAAAAAGGTTTCTGACCGAAGTTATTGCCCAATAGATTACTGCGATAGGAGCAGATATGAGGCGCAACAATCTCATAATGCGTTTATCCGCCGTAATTGGAAAAATCTTGGTCTTCGGCAAAATAATACACTCGAATCAAACACGTATCGTTTAGAAAGTCGATTTTGCCAATTTCAAAACGATTAATGACCAGTCCAGTACGTGCTTCTAGGTCTAGCTTAAGTGCTTCGTGGTTTTCAGTCTTTATAAGATCCACTCGGTCGTAATTGATGATTTTGCGGGTTTCATGCTTCATTAGCCATAAGTACTCCAAAACGTACAACACACCGATTACAGATAAATTGATAACGCCTAATTCTAATAAATTGATTTGATATATATCCTTTTCGACCTCGGTAGCCAACATCGCATTTACTACACTGAGTCCGATCACCAAGAAGAGGTAGGTCATTTCCTTAATCTCTATGGCATCTGTTCGGTAGCGAATAATCCCAAAAATCGCGAAAAGTCCGAGTCCCATTCCGGTGTCAATGTCCAGTTTTTTCAAGCCAAAGCAAAGGAAAAAGGTTATGATTCCAATTAAAAAGTAGGTGAATAAATAATCTTTTCTTCGCGTTTTAGGATAGTACAGAAGACGAACAATAACGAAAAGAACTAGTAGGTTGATCGCTAAACGGATTCCTAGACCGTCCAAGTCGTTATAATCCCATGAAAACGTAGGGTAATCGATTGTTTTCGCTAGAAAAGGGGTCATGATATTAAGCATAGGCATTTATTTTTTCAAGGTATAATTGTCGTTTTTTGAACCGGTTAGCTTTTACCTTGGGTTGGTCCACTAGTTCCATGATACCAAGACAATATTTGCTGAGCCGATAAGGCCTCAAATGGCGTGATTTCATCAGTTCGTAAAACGGAGAATTTCGGTTAATGCGTTCTTGTTTGAGCTCAGCAATCACCAATGAATTGAAGGCATGTGCTTGGTCCTGATAGGTGAAAGTTAGATCAAAATCTAAAGTCAAACGTTCCGCAGCGGTTTTATTTACCAAGGTGATACGCGTGAATCGATTGGTTATATTAGCCTGAAGTTCTTTGGTGGTGGGAAAAACACTTTGTAGCAGCGCTTGTTCACTGCAGTTTATTTCTGCATGAAACGACGGTGTTTTTATTCGGTGCTTGTCCGTTCGACCTTTAACCTTGTGCTTTACTTCGAAAAAAAACAAGTTAGAATCGACATAGTTTCGTATCCTAACCTTGGCTCGATTGCTTTTTCCACGATGGTGGTCGCTGAACAGGCTAAATTCTGAATCGTCGAAGTAGAGGCTTTCGTATTCCATGCCTCGCTTTCCATTAATTTCCAACACAAAATAATCTTCCGTCAGCAAGGTCAAAATTTGATTTAGTGTATTTTTGCCGAATGCAAATTTAGTGTCAATGCGGTTCATCAACTTTACTCGGTCCATTTCCTCCAAGGTAATGCACTGGAACTGGCTTAGTTGAGAGTGTAATGAAGATTCCAACATATCAAATCAAAGTTACGTTTAATTTTGATGTTTGTTCCAATCCGCATCACTATATTAAGCATAAGTTAATTTAATTTTAAGTACCATGGCTACTATTTTACTTTTGGGATCCGGTGAATTGGGGAAGGAATTCGTTATTGCTTGTCAACGTTATGGGCAGAAAGTGATTGCGGTGGACCATTATGAAGGCGCTCCAGCCATGCAGGTGGCACACGCTTGGGAAGTCATTGACATGTTGGATGCAAAAGCCTTGGACTCTGTGGTTGCTAAGCATGCACCCGATTATATTGTTCCTGAAATTGAAGCCATACGAACGGAACGATTTTACGCCTACGAGGAGCAAGGCATCACGGTTGTTCCCAGTGCAAAAGCGGCGAATTTCACCATGAATCGAAAAGCCATTCGGGATTTGGCCTCCAAAGAATTGGGGTTGAAAACGGCCAATTATCGATACGCTACTAACCTCGAGGAATTCAAATTGGCGGTTGATTTTTGCGGTATTCCATGCGTTGTTAAGCCCTTGATGTCCAGTTCCGGTAAAGGACAATCGGTGATCAAACGGGCGGAGGAGGTTGAGCGTGCTTGGAACTACGCAATGGAAGGTTCACGCGGTGATTTAAAAGAAGTTATTGTTGAAGCGTTCGTTGATTTTGACTTTGAAATCACGCTTCTGACCGTCACTCAAAAAAACGGTCCTACCTTGTTTTGTCCTCCGATAGGTCATCGTCAAGAACGCGGCGATTATCAAGAAAGTTGGCAGCCTATCCCTATGCACGAAAGTCATTGGTTGGAGGCCTGTCGCATGGCCGATAAAGTTACGAAAGCGCTCACAGGTGCTGGTTTGTGGGGGGTGGAATTCTTCATAACGAAAGACGGTCCCTATTTTTCGGAATTATCACCGCGACCCCACGATACAGGCATGGTTACGTTGGGAAATACGCAAACCTTCAATGAATTTGAGCTTCACGCCAGAGCCATTTTAGGGTGGCCAATACCTTCCGTTAGATCCTTAAAAAACGGTGCCAGCGCTGTCATTCTAGCCGATCGAGAGGAGGACAAACCGAAGTTTCAAGGACTTGAAGAGGCGGCAAAGGTAATGGGAACGGATTTTCGTATTTTTGGCAAGCCCTTTGCTCGGCCTTATCGACGGATGGGCGTAGCCCTTTCTTCAGGACCGGAATCGGTTGAATACCACATTGAAAATGCTAAAAAAGTTGCTTCGTTAATAACAATACCTTAATCGTATGATCCATTCAAACCGTTTATTTTCATTAATCTGTACTTCCCTCATATTGCTTTGTACGCATCCATTGTTGGCGATTGATATCCGTTACACTTTGAAAATGGCTAAACCACAAAACCATTATTTTCAGGTAGAAATGAAGGTAGAGCAACTCTCACAAAAAACGGCTTTAGTGAAATTGCCGGTTTGGGCACCCGGATCGTATTTGGTGCGTGAGTTTTCTAAAAACCTCAACCAAGTTAAGGCGTATTCCTTAACGGGTTCTCCTTTAAAAGTGACCAAAAAAACCAAAAATGCATGGGAAATTGAATTAAATGGTCAAAAAGGATTTGTACTCAATTATGAGGTTTATGCCTTTGAATTGAGCGTACGGACTAGTTTTTTAGACGAAACCCATGGCTTTGTGAGCGGGCCTAGCATGTTCATGTATTTGGACGGACACAAGGATCTTGGCGGGGTATTAGCAGTTCAACCGCATCCCTCGTTTAAAAAGATATCTACCGGTTTAGCACCCAAACTCACCACCGGTAAGCAAGCGAATCAGCAAGTATATTCGTTTGATAATTACGATCAATTAATCGATTGTCCGTTGGAAATCGGAAATCAAGTGGAATTCGATTTTACCGCTGCAGGGGTAAAGCATACTGTAGCGATGTACGGAGAGGCAAACTATGATCAAGAATTATTGAAAAAAGACATGGCGAAAATCGTAGAGGAAGAAACGAGAATTGTTGGCGAAAATCCGAATAAAAATTACGTATTTATTGTGCATAATGTGGTGGGAGGCGATGGCGGCTTGGAACATGCCAACAGCACGGTATTGAGCGTGGATCGTTGGACCTATGACGGCACCAATTACATCAATTTCTTGAACCTTGTAGCCCATGAGTATTTTCATTTGTGGAATGTTAAGCGCATTCGCCCGATAGCTTTAGGGCCTTTTGATTACGACCAAGAAGTTTATACCACCCTGTTATGGGTTATGGAAGGATTCACTTCCTATTACGATGAAATTATTCTGCGCAGGTGCGGATTTTATTCCCAGGATGAGATGCTCCGCAAAGTACAAAGCGCTATTAACTATGTGGAAGGTTCTGTGGGATCTCGGATTCAACCTGTGGCCCATGCGAGTTTTGATGCGTGGATTAAAGCTTACCGACCCAACGAAAACAGTTCCAATACGACCATGACCTATTATTCGAGGGGAATGGTGCTAGCAGCGGTATTTGATGCCATGATCATTACAAACTCGAACGGTAAAATGGGCTTGGATCACGTTATGCAGGATTTATACAATACCTACTACGTTGCCAAAAACCGAGGTTTCACCGACGATGAATTCAAAAAAACCATGGAAAAATTTGCTGGTAAAGATCTAACGGATTTCTTTGAAAAGTACATTAACGGCACGGAAGTGATTCCTTACAATGACTATTTGAAGCCGCTTGGTATCGAAGTTTCGGAGGTTGGGAGTATAAAACCGGTCTTTGGTGCAACAGTAGCTGAAGAAGGAGGAAAAGTCATCGTGAAAACCATTCGTTCAGGTTCCTCTGCCGAGGAGGCGGGAATCAGCGTCAACGATGAAATCATTGCATGCATGCAGTACCGCGTGGACAAGTCGATGGTGGATGGTATCATGAACAGCGCCGAAATCAACGATGAATTTGAACTTACCCTTTCACGCGATAAATTGATCCGAAAGGTAACGGTAAAAATTGCCGGACAAAAAAAGGTTTCATACATCTTTAATAACAAACCCACCGATGCATCACTTCCTCTTTACAATTATTGGCTGCGTTAGCCTCACGGCAGTTTTTGCACAATATGTAAATGTTCAAATCAATCCTTCAACAACGCGTCCTGTTGAACCCTCTGTTGATATAAATCCGCTCAATCCGGGAGAAATTGCAGTTGGAGCAGTATTGGATGATTATTATTATTCCAAGGACGGAGGTAATTCATGGAAGTATTCGAAATTGGAAAGTCCTTATGGCGTATGGGGTGATCCCGTATTGAAGTTTGATGCGAAGGGAAGGTTATACTACTTTCATTTATCCGATTATGACAAAGGAAGCTGGATTGATCGCATCGTTTGCCAATACAGCGACAAAATATCAGAGGCCAAGAACTTTACCAAAGGCAGTTTTCCTAAGCCCAACGGGACCAAAGCGCAGGATAAGCATTGGGTAGATATCGATCCGAATACAGGGACCATCTACATGACTTGGACACAATTCGATAAATACGATTCAAAACTCAAAGAGGATTCTTCCCGTATTATGTTCAGTAAATCCCTCGACCGTGGAGCAACTTGGTCTAATCCCAAGATAATTTCCTTTTACAACGGTGATTGTTTGGACAAAGATGAAACCGTTGAAGGAGCCGTTCCAGTGGTCACTAGCGACGGATCTTTGGTGGTGACTTGGACTGGTCCCAAAGGCGTGGTGGTTCAACGTTCTTCAGATTTGGGAAACACTTGGTTGCCTGTTGAACAAATCATTGCACCGCATCCCGAGGGCTGGGATTATAGAATTCCTGGTATCATGCGCTGCAATGGACTTCCAGTTCTGCAAATCGATCGAAGCGGTGGCGTAAATAATGGAACCTTGTATTTAACTTGGAGCGATCAACGAAATGGTACCAGCGATACCGATGTTTGGTGCATTGTTTCGAAGGATAAAGGATTCACTTGGTCAAATCCTATCCGAGTAAATCAAGACACAACCAAAACGCATCAGTTTATGGCGACCATGACGGTGGATCAAAGCAACGGTTATTTACACTGGTTGTTTTACGATCGCTCCAGATCTAAGAATCCGAATGAAACAGAGGTGGTATGGGTTCGTTCAAAGGACGGAGGTAGTTCCTTCGATCAGGAATGGATTTCTGAACGACCTTTTGTGCCGAATGTTAAAGTTTTTTTCGGAGATTATATTGCCATTGCAGCTCATAAGAACAAAGTTGCGCCCGTTTGGGTTCGTATGGATATGGGAAAACCATCCCTTTGGACCGCCCTAATTCAGGAAAAATAACATAAGGTTAGATCACCTTAAGATTCGCAAATTGCAAAAGAACCGTTTTTGACCCATGGTGAGGAAAAAAAATCACCGCTTTTTTATCGGCACCTGAACCTTCTATTTTTGTGACCCTTCCTTTGCCAAAACGATTGTGTTCCACGTTAGTTCCTACGATAATTTGGTCGAAATTTCGCGGATTTGCTGTGGGTTGAGCGCTGATGTCTTGAAGCGATTTCAAGGATTTAGGCAGAATTGGTGCATTCATTTTGGTGTTGAGTCCTCCTGTGTAAGGGCGATCCATGCCACCGCCCATTAATGATTTTCCCGTATTGCTGCGGACGGGTGATTCCAAATGAAGGTATTGGGAATCGATTTCATTCAAAAACCTGCTGGGTTCGCTTTTTAGGCTTTGATTCCAAAGAAAACGCGTTCCTGCATAGGATAGCGTGCATGACTGCATCGCACGGGTAAGCGCCACATAAAACAGACGTCGTTCTTCTTCAAGTTCTGACCTTGAGCTTGTTGATAGTTGCGAAGGGAAAAGATTCTCCTCCATGCCAACAATGTAAACATAGGGAAACTCTAAGCCCTTGCTGGAGTGAATAGTCATCAACGAAACGTGGTTCTTTTCTTCGGTTTTCTCTTGATCCGCATCCGTTAATAAGGCAACGTCCATTAAGAAATCACTCAGGGTTTTAATTTCCTCCTCTTCGGCTCCTTTGGTGAATTCTTGTAAACCGGCCAAGAGTTCTTCCACGTTTTGGATGCGTTCCATTTCTTCGGGACCTTTATCTTTATCCTGATGTAATTCGGCCAAAATGCCGCTTGATTTCACGATGCGTTCGGCTAGCGTGTATGCATCAACCTTATTAAGTTCCGCTTGAAAACTTTGCACCATGACCGTAAATTCGTTCATTTTTTGACGAGTGCTTGAGCTGATATCTGCCGGGTAGGTAGTAAAATCGCAAAGTACTTCCCACATACTAACCCCGTTTCTGCCAGCACTAATGATGAGGTTTTCTACACTTGTTTTTCCAATGCCTCTTTTCGGGTAATTGATGACACGCTTGAGTGCTTCTTCATCACGGGGATTTGCAGCTAATCGAAAATAGGCGAGAACGTCTTTAATTTCTTTGCGTTGGTAAAAAGAAAGCCCGCCGTAAATTTTGTAAGGAATATTCAGTTTTCGAAGGGCCTCTTCAAAGGACCTTGACTGTTTGTTGGTTCGGTAAAGAATGGCGAAATCGTTGTAACT
>JBJOJZ010000031.1:0-17931 GCA_046046325.1 Bacteroidota bacterium | reverse complement strand
AGTTTTTGTTTAACTTTGGTGAAATAAAATTAAACAACATGTCAACGATTGAATTCAACGAGGCCCTAGTCGGAATCCAGAGCAATCTGTTTTCGTTTGCTCAAAACTTCACAAAGAACCGTGAAGACGCCCGAGATTTAACGCAAGAAACCCTGCTTAAAGCCATTAACTATCGATCGTACTACACGCCGAACACGAATTTCAAGGCATGGGTGTTTACGATCATGCGCAACATCTTCATTAATCAATACCGAAGAAATTCAAAAGCAAGAATGATTTTTGATCAAGGAGACGAAGATTTCCTCATGACCTCTCAGCGGTCGTTGTTGGGTTCTCCATCGGAGCGATTAGCTGTAAAAGAAATCAACGAGAAAATAGAAGGATTGAACGATGAATTAAAGGTTCCATTTAAAATGCATTTCGAGGGATTCAAGTACAAAGAAATTGCGGACACCATGGATTTACCGATTGGTACGATAAAAAGCCGTATCTTCATAGCAAGAAAAAGGCTTATGGATCAGTTGCCAGACTACCAACACCTTGACAACTAAGATCCCATGAAGAAAAAAGCCACCGTACTCGGCGCAGGAATTTCCGGACTTTCAACTGCTTGCTTTCTAGCGAAGGAAGGTTGGGATGTTACTATTTTAGAGAAAAACGCAACCATTGGCGGACGGGCACGGCAGTTTTCCCACCAAGGATTTGTATACGACATGGGGCCAAGTTGGTATTGGATGCCGGATGTTTTCGAACAATTTTACCAAAAATTTAACCATACCACTTCGGATTTTTACGACCTAAAACGATTAGACCCTTCTTACCGAGTCTATTGGAACGACCAAACGTATTCCGATATTCCCGCCACGATGGGGGCCTTGGAGGCAATGTTTGAAAGCCTTGAACCCGGAAGCGGGGACAAACTCAAATCGTTCTTAAAAGACGCCAAATACAAATACGAGGTTGGAATGCAAGATTTGGTCTACAAGCCGTCGCTCAAAATCTCTGAATTCGTAGATTTTAGGCTCTTAAAGGGTTTGTTTTCCATGGATTTAACCAATTCTTTCTCCAATTACATCAACCGTTATTTCAAACACCCAAAACTAAGGTCCTTATTGGAGTTTCCTGTGCTTTTCTTGGGAGCTATGCCCAAAGATACACCTGCGCTTTATTCGCTCATGAATTACGCAGACATGGAATTAGGGACTTGGTATCCTATGGGCGGAATGCACAAATTTATTGAAGCCTTTGAAAGCATTGCTCGTGAGCAAGGGGTCAAAATAATCACCAACGCTGAAGTTACACGCCTCGATAAGGTGGGAGGCAAAGTCATTGCCGCACATGATATTCATGGCAACCGGTTTGAAGCAGATGTATTCATTTCTTCGGCCGATTATCAACATACCGAGCAACACTTGCTCAATGGAAGTGCTAATTATTCCGAAAAATACTGGAATAAACGAGTTATGGCGCCCTCTGCCCTTTTGTACTATGTAGGCATCAACAAACGCGTTGAGAACTTGCGGCATCATAACCTGTTCTTTGACGAATCGTTGGAAGAACACGGGAAAGAAATTTATAAAGACCCTCAATGGCCAACGGCCCCTTTATTCTACCTAAGTGCACCGTCAATAACCGATCCTAGTGTGGCCCCTGAAGGTTGTGAAAACTTGTTTTTCCTCATTCCTATTGCTCCAGACCTTAGCGACGATGAACCCACGCGTGAACGCTATTTCCACCTTTTGCTGCATCGGTTGAAAGTTCTAACCGGAAACGACATTAAGGACCATATTGTATACAAACGCAGTTTTTCCATTTCCAACTTCAAAGAGGATTACCACGCTTTCAAAGGCAATGCCTATGGATTGGCTAACACGCTCCGTCAAACCGCCATTTTCAAACCTCGCATTAAAAACAAAAACCTGGATAACTTTTACTACACCGGTCAACTTACGGTTCCCGGTCCTGGGGTTCCTCCTTCCATCATTTCCGGAGAGGTAGTCGCCAAGCACATCCTACAAAACAACGACCTATGAAACACGTATTTGACGAAATAAGCCATGAAATGAGTACGCTGACTACCAAGCGTTACAGCACTTCCTTTTCGCTGGGAATTCGCATGCTGAGCCAAGAAATTCAGAAGCCCATTTATGCCATATACGGTTTTGTTCGTTTTGCAGATGAAATTGTTGACACGTTTCACGATTTCGACAAAGCTAGCTTGTTAGATGACTTTAAAGCACAAACTTACACAGCCATTGCTCAAGGCATCTCGCTAAACCCAATTCTGAACAGCTTCCAATGGGCCGTTAATTACTACAAAATTCCCCATGACCTAATTGAAACTTTTTTGGAATCCATGAAAATGGACTTGAACAAACAAGCCTACGATGAAGAGCAATACAAGAAATACATCCTTGGTTCCGCTGAAGTGGTAGGACTTATGTGCCTTAAAGTCTTCGTTTCCGGTGATGAAACCGAATATCAAAGGTTAAAACCCGCCGCAATGAAATTGGGTTCCGCATTCCAAAAAATCAATTTCTTAAGGGATTTAAACGCAGACTTCAAAGCTCTTGGCAGGGTTTACTTCCCAGGAGTTGACATGAATGAGTTCAACGCTACAGTGAAACATGACATCGAAAGAGATATCGAAGCAGATTTTCATGCAGGATATCTTGGAATTCTTGAACTACCGAAAAAGGCACGTTTCGGGGTTTATTTAGCTTATATATATTATTATAAACTCTTTGCTAAAATCAAACAGACCCCTGCAAAAGTTATTTTAAACGAGCGGGTACGCATCCCCAATAACCGAAAAGTTGGCTTATTACTTTCATCCTATGTTCGTCATAATTTGAATCTTTTATGATACAGGAAGTGATATTAGTCAACAAGCACGATGAAGAAATTGGGACCATGGAAAAAATGGAAGCCCACCTTCAAGGAATGTTACATCGCGCTTTTTCCATCTTGATATTCAACTCCCATCGAAAACTGCTTATACATCGACGCGCTTTTGGTAAATACCATTCAGAAGGTCTATGGACCAATACTTGTTGCAGTCATCCTTTTCCCGGAGAAGATCTAGTGGATGCAGCAAATCGTCGTCTAAGGGAGGAAATGGGAATGGCAACCCATTTGTCGCCTCTTTTCAGCTTCATTTACCGTGCTGAATTGGAAAACGATTTAGTAGAACATGAATTAGACCACGTACTTATTGGATTCACTGACGAAGAACCTTTGGCAAATCCGGACGAGGTGAGCGACTATAAGTGGATGGCCATGCACGAAATTGAAGAGGATATTGAAAAAAATCCTGGGAACTATACCGCTTGGTTTAAAAAAATTATTCTGGAATACAAATCCGCCTTCAACGACATCCTTAAATCATGAAAATTGTTCGACGTGCTACCTTTAATGCTGCCCATCGCCTGTACCGAAAAGATTGGTCGCATGAAAAAAATGACGAGGTGTTCGGATTGTGCAATAACGTGAATTACCACGGCCATAATTATGTTTTGGAAGTAGGGATTGACGGTAAAATTGATCCTGAAACGGGTTATGTCATTGATGTAAAAATTCTAAAAGACATCATTTCCAACGTTGTTACCGATCGCTATGACCATAAAAACCTGAACATGGATTGTCCAGAATTTTTTGATTTGAACCCAACGGTTGAGAACATTGCTATGGTCTGTTATAACAACCTTTTACCGCATTTACAAGCCTTCGGAAAACTCTCGATCAAGCTCTATGAGACGGAGAAAAATTGGGTAGAATACGCTGGAGAGTAAAACCTCATTTAAGCATCATTTCCCGGTACTCTAACACCTTTGTTCCCGCAGCCTCAGCAGTACGGCACATAGCACGTGCGACATCTAAGGCATCAATGCTGTGGTATTTACCACCAAAGGTAAAAAGATCGAACAAGGGCATAAGTTTTTGACCCAGGCGTTCCAAAGGCCTTGATTCCTTGCGAATTCCCAATAGCATAGAAGGGCGGTAGATTCTGCAACAATCGAAACCTAAACGCTCTATTCCCTCTTCCATTTCCCCTTTGATTTTCAAATAGTAATTTCTCGATTGAGCATTGGCTCCAACGGAAGAAACCACGTGGATTTCGCGACAACCCTTGGCTTTTACCTGTTCCCCAACGGACAGGGGTATTCCAAAGTCGATGGCTTTGTAGGCCACTAAATCCGGTGTTTTTTTTCGCGTAGTCCCGATGCAACAATACAGTGCATCCACTTGAAAAAAGTCGTCCAAGGGTTCCAAGGAAGAAAAATCCGTGATCCGTTCTTTCACCTTTGCATGGGTCAGGTTCAACGGCTTTCTAACCAACACCCTGATTTCAGCAACATCTTCCCGAAGCAACAATTCTTCCAAGACCTTGGATCCTACGAGACCAGAAGCGCCAAGGAGCAACACAACGCGATTCTTCATGCACAAAAATAAGGTAATTTAAGCGCGCTAGAGCACACCTCCAAGTCCAAATATTTTTAAATACATGAATCCAAAGCCCAAACATAAGCGTTCAATAGTTGTTGTACTTTTTATGAGCAAAGCAATCTTTTGGCACCGACGCGATTTACGCCTTGAGGATAACGCAGGATTATTCAAGGCATGTATGAATGCATCTACGATGCAACCCGTGTTTATATTCGATACGCAAATCCTAAAAGAACTGGACAAGAACGACGGAAGGGTGGAATTCATCCATCGGGAAATTGAACGATTGTCGAAGGAATATGCTGCTCACCGCATCCACCTACGGGTAGAAATCGGCAATCCGATAGAAATCATCCCTGCATTGGCGAAAGAATGGCACATAGACCAGGTGTTTACCAACCGCGACTATGAGCCCTACGCTCTTCAGCGCGATAAGACATTATATGATATCTTACAGTCCATGAGTATATCCTTTACCGGAGCAAAAGACCATGTGATTTTCGAGAAAAACGAGGTGATGAAAGGGGATGGTACTCCCTATACCGTCTTCACCCCCTATTCCCGCAAATGGAAAGAGCGCCTAAGCCAAGAACCCATTTCCCTTCACGATTCCAAAGGAGCACTAAACCGTGTTCAGGGCATTGATAAGGCGCCAAAAATCCCCCGTTTAACGGACTTAGGATTTGAGCCCTCCGGACTCCATTTCCCTGCCACTGAGGTAGAAGATTTGCTCATTTCGAAATACAGTGATCAACGGAATTTTCCGGCGAAACCGGGCACTTCAAAGCTTGGCATACACCTGCGTTTTGGAACGATCAGCATTCGAACCTTAGCCTTGAAAGCGCTCCCCTTGAATGAAACCTATTTGAACGAACTCATTTGGCGGGAATTCTATCAAATGATTATCTACCATTTTCCCTACACGGTTACGGGCGCATTCCGTCCGGCCTATGACGCCGTGACGTGGGAAGACAACCCCGAACATTTCAAGCGCTGGTGTGACGGCACGACAGGATATCCGTTGGTAGATGCAGGCATGCGGGAACTGAACGCAACCGGCTTCATGCACAACCGCGTGCGCATGGTGACTGCCAGCTTTTTAACCAAGCATTTATTGATCGATTGGCGCTTGGGAGAAGCGTATTTTGCTAAAAAACTCTTAGATTTTGAATTGGCGAGCAACATTGGCGGATGGCAGTGGGCAGCGGGAGGAGGTTGCGATGCGGCACCGTATTTCCGGGTGTTTAATCCTACCGCGCAGCAAGAAAAATTCGATCCAAAATCGGAATACGTAAAACGTTGGGTTCCCGAATACGGCACCTCAGCATACCCACAACCTATCATAGAACATACCTTTGCACGCAACCGCGTACTGGAACGATTTAAAACCGCATTAAATAAAACAGCATGATACAAATAGGCGACAAAATCCCAGAATTTACCTTACAAAACCAAGACGGAACTCCCGTAAACATTATGGAGTTTATCGGACAAAAAACCGTGGTTTTGTATTTCTACCCGAAAGACGACACACCAGGATGCACCAAAGAAGCCTGCAGCTTCAGGGACCAATACACAGTATTTCAAGACCTCGGCTGTGAAGTGATTGGCATTTCCTCGGATGCCCCGAAAGCCCACAAGGAATTCGCGATTAAATACAAGTTGCCATTTCCCCTCTTAGCCGACGAGAAAAAAGAAGTGAGAAGCTTGTTCGGTGTTCCGAAATCCTTCTTGGGCTTGCTGCCTGGTCGCGTTACCTATATCATCGATAAAACCGGAGTAGTTCGCGGAATGTTTAATTCGCAACTCAATGCTACACAGCACATTGATGAAGCCTTGAAGGTGGTGAGGGGGTTGTAGGGGTATTTATTAAAGCGGCCCTTCGCTCCGCCCAGGCGGACTCAGGGACCGCTATCAAATAATCGTAATATTTATACTTGGTGCGGTCCCCTGAGTGTCCGAAGGACGTATCGAAGGGCCGCACACGACAGCCAAATATTCGACCTTCTGGGGTCGCTCGACGGCCACACCTCTTGTACAATTTGGTATGATTCCGATGGAATCGGTGGATATCTTCTGACGGAGTCTTTCTCATAAATGTCATCCCCCTCAGTCCCCCTTCGAAAGGGGGAAGACAAGAATATTGATTTCCCTCCTCGAGGAGGGATTAAGGGAGGTGACTTAATACTCGACTGACATTATATCATTCCTCCATCTCCACGACCCGCTCCACGGTACCGTCTTCATAGATGAACAGCATAAGGGTGTTTTTACGACGAGGGATGGTTTTGCCGTTGAGGTCGGTGATTTTAATAAGCTTTTTAGCGCCCGTGCCCAGCTCATCAATTCCGGTGAAGTTCAAGGTGAGGTTTAGGGTGATGGTACTGTCGCATCCATTGGCAGCGGTAAGGGTTTGGGTGTAGGTACCGCTTTGGGTGTAGGTTTGACCGTTCAGCGTGTAGGAATCTAAGGCCGTTTCGGTAAGCGTGCTAGTTGCGTTTTCTAATACGGTAACTACCACGGTGTCTGTTCCTGTACAGCCGAGGGAATCTTGAGCCGTTACCACGTAGGCATTGCTTTGTGTTGGGGCAAAGGTCTGACCATCCACCACGTTGTTGTCCCACTGGTAATTGCTACCTCCCGTTCCGCTTAAGGTGACGTTATCTCCTGAGCAAATGCTTTGGTCTGCACCCGCGGAAATAGATAAGCTCGCGCTGTTCAATTGCGCATGGTATAAATCCTGTATTTCGCACTCCGTAAGAGCATAGTTCCAAATGCCAATGTCGTCGATATTTCGATTCGTAACAGCCGGTGTTGATGGATTATCCCAATCAGAAAAGACTAAGTTGCCATCAGGTGAAGATATATTTCCACTAAAATTGACTGTTGTTTTCAATTCGTTATTTAAATACAGTTTTATTTCTGTGCCATTATATACCCCAACAATATTACACCAAATTCCCAGTTCAGATTGATTTGTAATAAAACTGCATATAGTAGAGCCTACAATGAAAGCAACTTGGTAATTGTTGACTCCATAAGCACCATTATTTTGGTCAACTGAAATTGAAAAGCCATTTGACCAAGCAACTCCGTTTTTAACCATGAAGATAGAACTATAAATATATTGTTGCGGGAATTGCATCCAAAAAGAAATAGTCAAAGAATTTCCACTGTAAGGCGATGCCGCATTGGTTACCGAAATATTGTCGTTCAAATTTGGTAAGTAATAAGCACAGTTTAATGATCCATTTCTATCCGCCGTCAGCGTCGCCCCATTCACCGTTCCATTATTTCCATTTCCGCTTTCGTCGTTGGCGTTGCCGTTAAAGGGCCACCAGCCTACCAAACCGTTTTGGGGCACGTAGTTGGGAATTTGGGAAAAGGCGCTTAAACTTAGAATGAAAGCGATTAAAGTAAGTAGTGTTTTTTTCATGGTACTATTTTAATTTTTATTTCTTTTCATGCTGAGCTCGATGCTATTCTACCAATTGGCGGAATCACTCGGCCGGCGTTATTTCACCCTCCTCTGTCCTCCCTCGAGGGAGGAAGTGATTTCCCCCTTGGAAGGGGGATTAAGGTCTGACGACTCTGACGAGTATCAGACTCCGTCAGAGGGGATGATTTACTTATTCCAACCCATTAAATCATTCCTCCATTTCCACGACCCGTTCCACGGTACCGTCTTCATAGATGAACAGCATGAGGGTGTTTTTGCGGCGAGGGATGGTTTTACCGTTGAGGTCGGTAATGTTAACCAGCTTTTTTGCATTGGTCCCCAATTCATCGATGCCGGTAAAGTTCAAGGTAAGGTTAAGTGTGATGGTACTGTCGCATCCATTGGCAGCGGTAAGGGTTTGGGTGTAGGTACCGCTTTGGGTGTAGGTTTGACCATTGAGCGTGTAGGAATCTAAAGACGTTTCGGTGAGGGTGCTAGCTGAATTTTCCAAAACTGTAACTACCACCGTGTCTATTCCTGTGCAGCCGAGGGAATCTTGAGCTGTTACCACGTAAGCATTGCTTTGTGCTGGTGCAAAGGTCTGACCATCCACAACGTTGTTGTTCCACTGGTAATTGCTGCCTCCCGCACCGCTTAAGGTAACATTATCTCCCGAGCAAATGCTTTGGTCTGCACCGGCTGAAATGGACTGGCTCACGCTGTTGAGTTGTGCTTGGTATAAATCCTGTATTTCACACTCCGTAAGGGCGCGGTTCCAGATGCCGATGTCGTCGAGGGAGCCATCTGTTGTACAATTATTAAAACTTGCATAACCTCCAATTCTTATATTCTGATTTGTTGTTGGTAAGGCTCCCGTAGTAGATTCAGAGTGAAATAATACCCCATTACTGTAAAAATTACAGAGATTACTAATTCCATAATCATACGTAATTACCAAATGAACCCATGCATTGAGTTGTGGAAGATAATTTGTTTGATAAAAATTGGGGTAATTATTGTAGTAAAAATAAACTCCTGTTTGATTATTTGCAAAGACGAACTGATATATTCCATTTTGCGTAATTGGATTTTGATCAGATTTATTGACGTAATGATTATAATCCGAATGACTAAGTAAATTACACCACAAAGAAATAGTCAAGGATTGAATAGAATTTAATTGGTTAGATTGAGGTATGTCAATATTTTGAATCAATTGGTCAGTAAAATTAAATGAAGAATTACTATTCCCAAACCGGTCATTAGTTAAAATCGCCCCATTCACCGTTCCATTATTTCCATTTCCGCTTTCATCGTTGGCGTTGCCGTTAAAGGGCCACCAGCCTACCAAACCGTTTTGGGGAACGTAGTTTGGGATTTGGGAGAAGGCGGTTGTGCAAAAGGTGAAGAAGCATAAAAGAAGTAGGACTTTTTTCATGGGTTTTGATTTTACATCAAAAATATGGAATAACTTTAATTTTTCAACCGTTTTTGTTTATTTTTTCAAACGTTTATGCTTAGTAAGATTCCACAAGAAATGAGGAATTTCGCCGTATGGAGGACTTGCACATTGGCGAAAAGATCAAAAGAGTATTGGAATCCAAAGGAATTACCGTAACCGAATTCGCCAAACGCATCAATAAATCGAGGGAAAACATTTATTCCATTTTCACGCGAAAAACCATTGATACGGGGCTGCTTCAAAGCATTTCCAAGGTGCTGGACTATGACTTTTTCATGCACCTCAGCAGCACCCATTACGCGTTACGGGAAGAACTTCAAGTGCTCAAAGAAGAGAACCGTCTGTTGAAAGATTACAACAAGTTGTTGAAGAAGGTTAAGAAGTAGTGTATGAGGTGCGCCCTTCGATACGTCCTTCGGACACTCAGGGAACGCACCTAGAATGATTATCATACTGAAAATCCATTCTTTTCGTTTTCAAGGGCATTCAACTAAAACCCATGAAAAACGAGATCATCATTTACCACCCCGATAACCTTACTGAGCGGATTGAAGTGAAGATTGATGAAGAAAATGAAACATGTTGGTTAACTCAAGAGCAAATAGGTCAATTATTTGAACGGAATCGAACGGTAATTTCAAAACACCTAAAAAATATATTCAGTAAACAGGAATTGGATGAAGAAATGGTTAGTGCATTTTTTGCACATACCACTGCACATGGTGCCGTTAAAGGGAAAAGCCAGGTAAAGATGGTTAAATATTATAACCTCGATGCGATTCTCTCGGTAGGTTATCGTGTTAACTCCAGACGAGGTACACAATTCAGACAATGGGCCACCCAACGCCTTAAAGATTACCTAATCACAGGATATTCCATTAACAACCGAATAAACCGCGTCGAATATCACCTCGATGATTTAACGAAAAAAGTGAATCAAATGGACCTTCAAATAAACACGAAATTGATTCCAACACAAGGTGTTTTTATGGATGGCCAAGTCTTCGATGCCTATGAACTCACCTCACGGATCATTCGTTCCGCTAAACAGCACATCGTGCTCATCGATAACTTCATCGATGAACAAACCTTTACTCAATTGTCGAAAAAACAACCCGATGTTCTTCACCCTCCTCTGACGGAGTCTGATACTCGTCAGAGTCGTCAGACTTTATCCTCCCTCTGCGCCTAAACACTTTTCCCCCTTTGAAGGGGGACAAAGGGGGATGATAATTTCAAATTAAATCATCAGGCATTCAACACCCCTCTAGAGATGACAATTTTCTGTACCTCCGAGGTTCCTTCGTAAATTTGGGTGATTTTTGCATCGCGCATTAAACGTTCTACGTGGTATTCTTTCACGAATCCGTAGCCACCGTGTATTTGTACCGCCTCTACCGTTTGCTCCATCGCCACTTTCGACGCGTACAATTTCGCCATAGCACTCGATTGGTCGTAGTTTCGTCCTTGGTCTTTGTCCACCGCAGATTTGTACACCAACATCCGGGCTGCTTCAACTTCCGTTGCCATTTCGGCAATTTTAAAGGCAATCGCCTGATGCTTGTAGATTTCTTTTCCAAAGGCCTGACGCTCTTTTGAATAGGCTACGGAAAGTTCCAACGCTCCGGCAGCAATTCCTAAAGCTTGGGCTGCAATTCCAATGCGTCCACCGCTCAACACCTTCATGGCAAATTTGAATCCGAATCCATCTTCGCCGATGCGGTTTTCTTTTGGAACCTTAACATCGTTGAACAACAAGGTATGCGTATCGCTTCCTCGGATTCCCATTTTATCTTCTTTGGCACCCACCACAAAGCCTTCCATGCCTCGCTCGATGATGAACGCGTTGATGCCTTTGTGCCCCAACTCAACATTGGTTTGAGCAATCACTAAGTAAATGGAAGCGGAAGAACCGTTGGTAATCCAGTTTTTAGTTCCGTTCAATAGGTAATAATCTCCGTGATCAATAGCTGTGGTTCGCTGCGACGTAGCATCCGAACCCGCTTCAGGCTCGGATAAACAGAAGGCCCCAATTTTCTCCCCCTTGGCGAGTGGAACGAGGTACTTTTGTTTTTGCTCTTCGGTTCCGAATTTTTCCAATCCCCAACAAACCAGTGAATTGTTCACCGACATGCACACCGAAGTAGAAGCATCCACTTTCGAGATCTCTTCCATCGCTAATACGTAGGACAAGGTATCCATCCCAGAACCTCCGTATTTCGGATCAACCATCATTCCCATAAAACCTAACTCCCCCAATTGCTTCACTTCCTCGGCGGGAAATCGCTGCGCGTTGTCGCGTTCGATCACTCCGGGTTTTAATACGTTTTGGGCAAAATCTCTCGCTGCTTCCTTTACGGCTAAATGCTCTTCGGTCAATTCAAAATGCATGGGATGTAAATTTGATTGTTAATTTTACAAAAGTAAGGTATTTTTCCATTGATTAAATTACATTCCACCGAGGAAAAAAGAATTATTGGCCTCATGTCCGGCACCTCGCTGGACGGCCTCGATATCGCTTGCGTGGTTTTTCCCAACAAACCCACGAACCACGCTTTTCGCCTAGAACATGCGGAAACCGTTCCGCTTCCCCAGGACCTCTTATTGGAACTCGAAAACATCGAGGAACTCAGTGCGCGGGCAGTCTTTCATTTGAACCAAAAATTAGGACTTTTCTACGCTCACTCGGTGAACACTTTTCTTTCAAAATTCGGCATAACTCCCAATTCAGTAGATGCTATTGCCTCCCACGGTCAAACCATCTTCCACCAACCGGAACAAGGTTTTACCGTTCAACTCGGTTGCGGTGCAACCCTCGCTTTTGGGACCGGAATTCCGGTGATCAATGACTTTCGTTCCTTGGATGTGGCCGCAGGCGGGCAGGGCGCTCCGCTCGTTCCTCTCGGGGATCAAGCCTTATTCGGCCACGAAGCCGATGCTTTTCTGAACATTGGAGGTTTTGCCAACATCAGCTTTCAGAAGAACGGAAGGGTTATCGCCTATGACATTTGCCCAGGAAACCTACCGTTGAACCGTTTTGCAAAAGCCCTTGGAAAAGCCTTCGATGCCGGTGGAGAAATTGCCTCGAAACATGCAGCAGATTCAAGCTTGCTGAACGCCTTAAACCAGCTTCCATATTACGCATTGGAGGGTCCAAAATCGCTGGGAACCGAATGGTTAGAAAACCAATTTTATCCGTGTTTTCCGCAAAATATTGCGGCAGGAACAGCCATAGCGACCGTAACGCAGCACATCGCCGAGCAACTGGACAGAACCCTTAAAAAACATGAACTTCAAAGCGTTTACATTACGGGAGGAGGAGCCCTGAACACCTATTTAATGGAAGAGCTGAAAAAGCGGTACGCAGGAAACGTGGTGATTCCATCCACTCAACTTTTAGAATTCAAGGAAGCCATCGTCTTTGCCTTTTTAGGAAAACGGTTCCTCGACCAAGAATACAACTGCTTGTCCTCTGTGACCGGAGCCAAGGAAAACGTTTGCGGTGGAGTCCTTCATTTACCGAGGTAATTGGTTATCCACAGCAAAACCTTGAGAATATAAACGGAATTTACCCATTCCATATAGAAACAGCGTGTATTTTTGTTAAAATAGTTAACATGGAAATCGTTTTAGTCGCCTTATTTCTTTTGGGGTATTTGGTCATCTCCACCGAACACGTACACCGCATTGATAAAATGATCCCCGCCTTGCTCATGATGGTCCTTGCCTGGGGCTTACTCTTCATGTCGCCATTCGCCATGGAACAGTGGTTGAATCCTTCGAATGAAGTGCTTACAACAATGAACGGGAATTCAGAAGCGCGCGTGTCCTTGATGCAAGCGACGCTCATGCACCACTTAGGAAAAACCGCCGAAATCCTCATGTTCTTAATCGGTGCTATGACTTTAGTAGAGCTGATCGATCATTTCGACGGATTTAAAGCGGTATTACCGCTGATCAAGACCCGTAAAAAATATGCGCTCTTGTGGGTGCTATGCCTCCTTGCTTTTTTTCTCTCGGCCATTATTGACAACCTCACCACCACCTTGGTAATGATTGCGGTGTATCGAAAATTGGTCCACAAGGAAGAGGACCGGTTGTGGTATGCTGGGTTTGTTGTCATTGCTGCCAACGCGGGTGGAGCTTGGTCGCCGATTGGAGACGTTACGACCACGATGCTGTGGATTGGTCAAAAAATCAGCATTGCCCCATTGATGATTGAAACATTTTTACCCTCGCTTCTTTGCATGGTTGTTCCCCTCGTCATCGCCCGATGGTTACCCGTTTTCCAAGGAGCATTAACCGTACCTGAAGAAAAGGGTAATAGCAAAGGTAGAACGGAGCTGTTATTGGGAATTGGGTTCTTTTTACTGGTGCCGGTTCTCAAAGCGGTGGTACACCTACCTCCTTATATGGGCATGCTTTTCGCACTTGGATTGTTTGCGTTGTACGCGGAATGGAAATCGAACCGTACTTTCAAACTCACGGAATTCAACGAAGAGCAAAAACCGTATAGTCCAACGATGAAATCCTTGGAAAAAGTTGAGCTACCAACCATCATGTTCTTCTTAGGCATTTTACTTACCGTAGCCGCTCTCGAATCGATGGGTATGATTTTACAGTTGGGTCAATCCGTTCAAGAGGCAGGCATTTCCACGTCTGTTTTCATGGGAATCCTAGGTATTGCTTCAGCCATTATCGACAATGTGCCTTTGGTTGCTGGAGCCATGGGAATGTTCCCTTTTCCGATGGACCACGAGGCTTGGCATTTACTTGCTTACACCGCTGGAACAGGAGGGTCCATTTTAATCATTGGTTCCGCCGCTGGAGTGGTGGCGATGGGAATGGAAAAAATTTCATTCACCTGGTATTTAAAACGCATTGCGCCCTTGGCTTTCTTGGGTTATACCGTTGGTTATTGGTTAATGTTGTTGAACTTGTAACTTTTTTTCGCTTTTAACGATATAATCGCACATGACAACAAGCACATCCACCCATTTGGGCTATTTCGATAGCCTGCCACAAGAGAAGCGAAAAAGTGCGGCAATCTCCGCAGGATTGATTGCCTCTTTGTGTTTATTGCTTTTTCTCATCAAATATACCACTCCCGATCCCCCACCCGTAGCGCATCTTATGGTGGAAGATGAGATTCTTGATGCCATTTCAGTGGAAGACCTCCTCATTTCGGATGGAGGATCCGCCAAAGGCGGAGGAACACCCGCCAACGACGAGCGTTCTGAACCCATGCAGCAAAGCGAACAGGTATTAACGGCAAAAGGCCAAGAGCCCATGGAAAACGGAAAATCCAACCACAGCGTTGGAAGCAATCCCAACAATCCTTCGAGTGCGCCATACAAAGCCAACAATCCCTTTGGGGATGGAGGGAACGGAGGAGGAAAAGGCGGTGGAAACGGTCCGTTTGACGGAAATGGCAAAGGAACCGGAGGAGAGGGCGACGGAGAGGGCGACGGATTTGGAAGCGGCAAGGAACGGATCCGAAACAACGATCCTGTACTTCCAAAATACAATACGGATGTTGACTTAAAAATACATTTAAAACTTACCGTATCGGGAGATGGGAATGTAACGAATGCCGTATTTATTAAGAGTAAAAGTACTACGACCGACCAAACCATCATCAGCGATGTCATCCGTCAAGTTATTCGTCAGGTTAAGTATAACAAAGATGCCAATGGAAGGGTTTCATATTGTTTTCTGACCGTAAAAGTAAATGCTCAATAAATACTCCGAGGCGATAACCTGGTTATTCCAACAATTTCCATCGTATCAAAACATCGGTGCTGCGGCTTACAAGCCCGGATTAGCGAATACCCAGCACTTGTTGGAAATCTTAGGGAATCCCGAGAACAACCTTCGGTTCATTCATGTCGCTGGAACCAACGGTAAGGGTTCAACCTGCGCATTTACGGCCAGTTTTCTGCAACAAAAGGGTTACCGTGTTGGATTGTTCACCTCACCGCATTTAGTGGATTTCCGCGAACGAATTCGCATTAATGGTCGCCCAATACCCGAAGAACAAGTCACCGATTTCTGCAACGCGGTAGTTCAATTTGACGTAGATCTTTCCTTTTTCGAAATCACCCTTGGGATGGCCTTGGTTTATTTTGAGCAGGAACGCTGCGACTATGTCGTGCTTGAAACAGGCATGGGTGGGAGACTGGACGCCACCAATGTAGTCACTCCCCTCGTTTCCGTAATTACAAATATTGGCTTGGACCACCAAACCTTTTTAGGAAATAGCCTCCCTGAAATTGCAGGAGAAAAAGCCGGAATCATCAAGCAGGGGGTTCCTGTTATTTGCGGAGAAGAGCGACCTGAACTTCAAGAAGTATTTCGCTCGAAAGCAGCAAACCTCAATGCCCCGATACAATTCCAACATCGTAATGTCCAAGCAACCTGTGATGAACTCCCCCTTTACCAACGTAAAAATGCCGCTCTTGCGGTCGAAACATTGGGCGTATTAAACATTCCAACAGAGTCGCTCGATCCTGTTTCCACATGGAAAAATTTATTTTTGGACACCGGATTCCTGGGAAGATTAACTCCCTCAATACAATTCCCCAAGCTGTATTACGATGCATCGCACAATGCCGCGGGAATGGAAGCTACGCTGAAAGCCATGAGGTCTATGGGTGCCGAAAAAATAACCGCAGTTTTTGGCGCTTCCAATGATAAAAACTTGGCGCATTTGACACACTCCAAAGTAGACCAATGGGTCTTCTGTGAATTTTCGAACGCCCGGAGTTATCGGGGAAAGCAATTACAAGAAACCGTTGAAAAATTGTCCTTAACGCAGGTGCATTTTGCAGCCGATGTTAACCAAGGCATCGAAAAGGCGCTCAAATTGCGGCAAGAAGGTTCGACCATTCTCGTGACCGGAAGCTTCTTTTTACTGAGTGATTGCCATGAAATCCGCCGGATGCTCCTTTAAGGAGCCCAATGAACCACTTTTTTCGTTTCAAAAAATTCCTGCTCATAGAAATGTGCCAAAAGGAACTCTTGAACTGTCCCTTGCACCCCTTTCAATTCGTCCGATAAATCCCCTCCCTTTAAGTACAGAATTCCTTTTGATAAACCATTATATCCTTTTCCATGTGCAATTTTATGCTTCACCCAATCGATGAACACGGGCATGGCAGTTACCGCACGAGATACCACAAAATCAAAACGGTCCTTAACCTGTTCTGCACGCACATGATGGGCCTCCACATTCTTTAATCCCAAAGCACGAGCAACCTCGTTGACCACTTTAATTTTTTTACCGATGGAATCCACCAAAACGAAGCGGGTTTCGGGAAAGAGAATGGCTAAAGGGATGCCAGGAAAACCTCCTCCTGTTCCAACATCTAAAATCCGTTCTTCCGGCTGAAAAGCATATACTTTGGCAATTCCGAGGGAATGGAGGACATGTCGTTCGTAAAAATTCTCCAAGTCTTTTCGGGAAATAACATTGATTTGTTCGTTCCAAATCGTATACAGGCCCTTCAGTTCCGAGAACTGCTTTTGTTGGTGAGCCGTTAAATCTGGAAAATAATGGAGGATTAAATCCACGGGTTACTTATATCGTGTCCTTGGTTTTGTCCATCATACCCGCCAAGAAATCGCGGGCACGAAACAGCTGAGCCTTAACGGTACCCAGAGGAAGGTTCAACTCATCGGCGATTTCTTCATAGGAAAGTTCTTCGAAATAGCGTTTTTCCACTAATTGTCGGTATCTGGGTTTTAATTTACTCACCAAAAGCCTCATATGCACCACTTTTTGATCGTGCATCATGGATTCCTCTGGGTTATTTACGGCGGCTTTCGCATCGATTCGAACGGTTTCTCCGTCCGCGTTTGAAAAGCCTTGGTCCATGGACATAACCGTTAATCGTTTTTTACGGATAAAATCAATGCCGTTATTGGAAGCGATTTTGAACAACCAAGTACTGAAAGCAAAACTTGGCGAATATTGATCAATACGATTAAACGCCTTTCCGAACGCTTCTATGGTTAAATCATCCGCATCGTCGGGATTCTTTACCATTTTCAGCATCATAAAATAAATGGATTCCCTGTAGCGTTCCATCAATTCAGCATAGGCTGCTTGGTTGCCTTCCTTTGCTTTATCAATAAGGATTAAATCGTGTTTCGCCTTATCCGAAAGGTGTTCTGTTTCTACCATTTACTTGTTGCTTTTCGTTTTACGGATAGGTAGAGTAAAGGAATTAGAAGCGAATAAAGAAAATCCCATAAGGGAAAAAACCATGCTAAGCTTGGTTCTTTCAATTTTCTCAACCCATTTCCAATAACCATCCATTTCAACAACATCACTCCTCCAAAAAATCCCAACTCGAGGCCCCCTACTCCATTTATCCAGCACAAAAGAATAAAACTAACAGCTACCCACCACAAGGTGATTGGATATATTCCTAACAACGTTTTTTTGATAACGTTGTACCTTCCCGACGTTGAGTAATGCCTGGTTTTCTGCAATTTCCATCGGAACCACTCCGAATGAGCATCCGAATAACAGAAAGCTTCGTGGGCGAATTGAACCGTATAATTACCTTTTTTAGCCGCC
>JBJOJZ010000162.1:0-22476 GCA_046046325.1 Bacteroidota bacterium | reverse complement strand
AATGGAATTTCATCGTCATAAAAATACTGAATAAAACACCAGCAAACAAACACGGTTTTAACGTCGTTGAATTTTATACTTTTGCAATGCACTCATACGGAAACCTCCATGAACAGAATTTCTGCATTATTTGACATCCAATATCCTATCATTCAGGGAGGTATGATTTGGTGTTCCGGTTGGGAATTGGCTTCTGCCGTTTCCAATGCCGGAGGATTAGGTCTTCTGGGTTCGGGATCGATGTATCCCGAAATTCTGCGGGAACAAATTATACGCTGCAAAGCGGCCACCGATCGACCTTTCGGTGTGAATGTCCCCCTCCTCTATCCCAACATTGAGGAACATATCACTTCCATCATCGAACACAAAATACCCATCGTTTTTACCTCTGCAGGCAATCCAAAAACCTACACCGCTCGGTTGAAAGCGGAAGGCATCAAAGTGGTGCACGTAGTTTCGTCGCTTAAGTTTGCCCTCAAAGCCCAAGATGCTGGAGTTGATGCAGTAGTAGCCGAAGGTTTTGAGGCCGGTGGACATAACGGACGGGAAGAAACCACGACGCTGTGTTTAATCCCCTCGGTGAGTCAAGCAGTGGAAATTCCGGTAATTGCCGCAGGAGGCATTGGTAGCGGAAAAGCCATGCTCGCGGCACGGATTTTAGGCGCCGAAGGCGTTCAAATCGGGAGTCGTTTCATTGCTACTCATGAATCCAGTGCGCATGAAGCGTTTAAGTCCATGATCCTGAATGCCGAGGAAGGCGACACCAAACTCACCCTGAAAGAGCTTACTCCGGTTCGGCTTCTGAATAATCCGTTTTATCAAGAAATTGTCCGGCATTATGAAAACAATGCGAGCCCAGAAGAACTGGCAAAGCTGTTGGGGCGAGGTCGTGCCAAAAAAGGAATGTTCGAAGGCGACCTTGAACATGGTGAATTAGAGGTAGGACAAGTTTCCTCTATGATTCGAACCATACAACCTGCGGGAGACGTGGTTCGTGAAATATGGCAAGAATACCAAAATGCACTGAACAACCTTCAACGATTAACTTAACAAAAGATGCTCCACTTTCATCGATTTCAATTGGCAAACGGCTTAACGGTTATCTTTCATCAGGACAAGACGACTCCCATGGCGGTTGTCAACACCTTGTACGACGTAGGTGCCCGCGATGAGGACCCGAATCGGACGGGATTTGCCCATTTGTTCGAACACCTCATGTTTGGAGGGTCGGTGAATATTCCAGACTTTGACAGTCCTTTGCAACGCGCCGGCGGAGAAAGCAATGCCTTTACCAGCAACGACATCACCAATTACTACGACGTACTTCCATCGCAGAATATCGAAACCGCCTTGTGGTTGGAAAGTGATCGCATGCTGTCGTTGGCCTTTTCCGAAAAAAGCTTGGAAGTACAACGAAGCGTCGTTATTGAAGAATTCAAGCAACGCTACCTGAATCAACCTTATGGCGATGTATGGTTGGAATTAAGACCTTTAGCGTATAAGGTCCATCCGTATCAATGGGCTACGATTGGGAAAGAAATCAGCCACATTGAACATGCCACCATGGATCAGGTGAAGCACTTTTTCGGAACCTATTATCATCCTTCGAATGCCATTTTAACCGTTGGTGGAAATTTTGAAAATGCGCAAATTGAAGACTTGGTTCAAAAGTGGTACGGAGAAATTCCCGGAAAAAATAAACCGGCTCGCATGCTACTTCGGGAACCGCAACAAAACGAATACCGCACCTTGTCCTTGGAACGCAAAGTACCGACCCCTGCCTTTTACTATGCGTTTAAAATGTCCGAACGCAAATCCGCAGGTTACTATTTGGCCGATGTGCTTTCCGATGAAATCGGTAAAGAAAAATCCGGTCAATTGGACCTACAACTGAAAAAGGAAAAGGGATTGGTATTGGAAATCTCAGCGTATATTTTGGGATCTCTCGATGAAGGATTGTTCATTGTTTCTGGTAAATTGGTACCCGGAAAATCCTTCGAAGAACTCGATGCTGCCCTATGGCAAGTGCTGGATGGCTTCAAATCCAACCCTATTTCGGAGAACGACCTCCTGAGGTTACGGCGAAAAGCCAAGACTTCCCGAGCCTTCCAAGAACAAGGATTACTCAACCGCGCGATGAATTTGAGTTTTTTCGAACTTTTGGGCGATGCCGAAGGAATCAACCAAGAGGAAACCATTTACAACAGCATCAAAGCCGAGGACCTGCAGTCCTGTGCCAATGAGTTATTTGTGCCTTCCAATTGCTCTCGATTATTCATTCACCCCGAAAAACCTTCCCATGAATCATAAAATAAACCGTGCGGAAGCTCCGGGCATTCAATTGGAAAGCGAAATCAACTACCTTCAACCGGAGCGATATCTTACCGGAAACGGAATTCCCGTTTTTATTATGAGGAATACCGCAAGCGAAGCGGTTAAAATCGATTTAATGTTCGATGCGGGCTCCAAATACGATGAGAAACCCGTTGCAGGACTAACCACAGAAATGTTATTGGCGGGCACAACGGAAAAAAGTATGGCAGAAATCAACGACCAAATCGACGATTTCGGGGGTTACTTCAACGCAAGTGTTAGTGCCGACCATGCTTACCTGAGCATTTACGGACTCAACGAATGCATGGTGCCTCTGGTTCAACTCATCGAGGAAGCCATATTTAATGCCGTTTTTCCGGAAATAGAGCTCGCACGCATGAAAAAAGAACGGAAGGAGAAATTGAAGGTTTCCTTGGAAAAAGTAAGTACCCTTGCCCAACGTCAATTCCAAGCAACCCTTTTCGCTGGAACGCCCTACGGACGTTTAAACCAACCGGAAGATTTTGCGGAAATCAACCGCGAACATTTACTGCGATTTTTTGAAACCCAATTCAAGCGAGGCTTGCGAAAAATTAATTGGGTAGGAAACCCAAGCAAGGAGGAAATCATCGATTTTTTGCAGGTTTTTAAGCGATGGTCGAACGAGGTACCAAAGCAAGAACGGTCGGCATTTCAGGGCTCCCAAGAAAAAATTACACTGGAGAAAAAAGACGCGGTTCAAACCGGAATTCGAATAGGGAAACTGCTTTTTGACCGTTCGCACCCCGATTACCATAAAATGACGGTGGTAAATACCATTCTCGGAGAATACTTTGGCAGCCGTTTGATGTCCAATATCCGCGAAGACAAGGGATACACCTATGGAATAGGCAGTTACTTGGGCGAAAACCAATCCAGCGGATATTTTGTTATTGCAACGGAGGTAGGTAAAGAGTTCTTGGAGGATACCTTGATACAAATTAACCTGGAATTGGAGCGCATGAGGAACGAACCGGTGCCTCAGGAAGAATTGGATTTAGTGCGAAATTATTTGCTGGGGCAATTCTTGCGAGGCGCAGACGGACCATTCGCCATGATGGAATTGTTTTCTGTAGCGGAAACGAAAGGACTGGATTTTAGTTTTTACCAAGAAGCGCTGAAAACCTTGTTGGAAATTACCCCAGAAGTCATTCAAACAACGGCGCATAAGCACCTGAATTCAAAAGAAATGTTGGTCGTTACCGCAGGGTAGCGACTTCCTATTGAAAATCGTGTCCATCCCATTCCTCTCCTCCAGACCTGCAAGAGCGTAACTTTACTTCGTAATTCATATCCCTTAACGCATCAATCAAGTAATCCAATTTCAAGTTCATATCGGTTGGGTCAATGGAAACTTTTTCCGCTTCGGCGCCTTCCTTTGCATTTAATTCGATAAAAAGCTTTAAGGAATAATTGGAGGAAGAATAACCATACCTACCTCTTTCAAAGTTCTTAAGGTACTTAATTTGCATTATTTCTCCTTTGGCAATTTCACGAGAAGACGAACCCATTGGATCATCTAATCTAATGGTATCCTTTCCAATAATTATCTTATCGTGCAAGGCATTCCTCAGGCGGATAACCATTTGAAACAACTTAAAAACTGCAAACAAAGCCATAAGCGCAAAAAATAATTTTCCTTCCCAGTCCCCTGCCGATGCAGCACTAATTATTGGCTGAAAAGTAACTAGTCCTACCACCAATGAAATTACCCCAAAAACATAGGCGTAATCCGAAAACAACGGGGTATCTAATCGAACTTCGTTGGCATCCTTGTGATAAACATATTTTTTAGAAAGTCGCAGTTTTCCAATGATTAACATGATGATACCGAAACACATGAATGCCGCAGAAACAGGTACTGGCACCACAGAAGCCAAAAGTTCAAAACCGTACAAGAATAAGTATCCGACACCAAAGAGTATAGCAATAACAACGAAAATTGCAACAATTACCAAAAAAACTTTCATAATTACATTAGATTAGGTTTAACATATTTCTAGACATCATGTTATTTTGTGAATGCATAATATCTTGGCTAAAAGTAAAAAGAAAATTAAATATCCTTCAATTTTCGTAATTTTATTTGAAACTATTCGTTTCTTCGCGTGATGCGCTTGCTTTCCGTATTTCTAGCCTCAATGTTTTGCTTCTTTTCGAGCAATTTCAAGGCTTCCCACGTCATGGGAGGAGAAATCACATGGCGTTGCGGAGGAAACGGAGGTTACATTTTCGAACTGGTATTTTACCGCGATTGCAACGGCGCTGAAATCAATGTTTTATCAGAAAATTTACGCGTTTGGAACCACCCAACACTGACCAACATTACCGTTAATTTCATCTCGCGTACCGACATTTCCCCCTCGTGTACACAAGTTTCCGGAGGACCTCAACCCCTTGATTGTGGGATAGGTTCGAACGGCGGCAACGGTATCGGTGCCAATGAACGAATTTTATACCGTTCCAGTGAAATCATGATATCTGGTACTCCTCCGAGCCAGGGTTGGATTTTCACGTACGAGAACTTTGCACGATCCAATGCCATTACCAACCTCAATAATCCTTCCACCTACGGAATGACCATCTCCGCGACCATGTTCGCCGTTGGCGGAAACAGTGGTTGCCAAGACAATTCCCCACAATTTCAACAAGCTCCTTACTTCGTTAGTTGCGTCGGTGATCCCTTTGTTTACAACATGAATGCCGTGGATCCCGACCAAGATTCCCTATTCATAGAATTTGCCACGCCGCTGAATAATTTTCCGCAAGGCAGTTTCAACCCTCCCACCAATCCTGCTCCCGTCCCTTTCGACCCAGGGTTTTCCTTCACCTCCCCTACTCCGAGCGCTGCACTAAGTCCTGGAAGCATTCCCGCGCAACTCAATCCGCAAAGCGGGGAACTTTCCTTTACCTCCACCTTAGCCGGTAATTTTGTCATAAAAATCCGCGTGTCCTCCTTCCGGATGGGCCAGCTCATATCGCGCGTGGAACGGGAAATGCAATTAAGCGTAGTTCCTTGCCAACCCAACAACGCACCCGTATTTACCCCTCCATTCGCAGGAGGAGGTTTTTCCACCACCGTCGATGCAGGTACTTTGGTAAATTTCAACGTCATTGCCTCCGACAACGGATTTTTACAAAACGGCGCCGGACAAACCGTTACCATTAGTGCCACAGGCCCCATGTTTGGTTCCAATTTCACCCTACCAACCGGCTGTGGTATTGAGCCATGCGCCTTCACCAACGGATTACCTGCAAGCGGACAAGGACAAGCGAATGTCGCGTTCACATGGCAAACCGATTGCGACCACATGATTAATTCTTTCGGCGTAGCCGCTGAATCGGTGCCGTTTTACTTTGTATTTAAAGCCCAAGACAATTATTGCCAAGTGCCAAAAATCACCTATTCCACGGTTGAAATCATCCTTAAAAATCCGGGAATTATCCCAGCACCCAGCCTCAACTGTATAGGATTTAATAATGGGAACTATACCCTCAGCTGGAATGCAGTTGCGAATCCTCAAAACAGCTTCGTTTCGTATAACATTTATTCCTTGCAAAACGGACTCATTGCCACCCTCAATTCCATCAACACCACTTCCTATTCCATTCCCGAGGCCCAAGCCAATCAAGATTTTTACCTGGGAGTAGTGTCCGGGTGCAACGGTAGCATTATTAAATTCAGCGATACCTTGAGGCCCCTCGTTCTGCAATTAACCAACCCGCTGAACGGAACTGCAGTCCTTCAATGGAACGCTCCTAGCTCAAACCTCAGCGGTGGACAGTATTACATTTACCAACAAATCGATAACGGTCCGTGGGTACTGTACGACAGCGTTCCTTTTGGGACCACCTTCTACAAGGACACGGTTCGGATCTGCAACGGGATATTGCATTACCAAATCACCTACCCCTACAACAACTGCGTATTTGAATCCAACCTGCCTTCCGGAACCTTTGAAGACATGCTCACTCCGGTTATACCTTCCATTCAAGGAGTAGGATTCGATCCCGCAAGCGGAAACGTTATATTAACGTGGAATCAAAACAGCCAACCCGATACCTATGGTTATGTGGTTTACGCCCTCGATGGCAACGGAGTGCTCTTTGAAATTGATACGGTTTGGGGAATTAACAATACCAGTTACACCTACCAACCATCGGGACCAGGTCCTTTTACCTTTTCCGTAGCAGCCTTCGATTCATGTTTTACCAACGCGGTTCCAATCACCTATCAAACCTCGGGAAAAGCACCTTTGAACAGAACAGTCTTACTGAACGGCGGAGTGAATGCCTGCAACCAGTCCATCGACCTGAATTGGAGTACCTACCAAGGCTGGTCGGTTAGTGGATTTGAAATACTCTCTTGGGAAAACGGGACCCTCGTTCCCTTGGGAAATACCAGCGCCCTCAATGCCAGCGTTAACGTAGTTGGTGGAAATACCTACACGCTATACGTTCGTGCTTCCTTGAGCAACGGCAACAGCGTATTATCGAATCCGTTCACCTTCGTGGTGCCTTTACCAGGACAACCCGCCTACCATTACCTGACCGCCGCAAGCGTTAACGGAACGGACGTCAACATCGGGGTATACGTAGACCAAAATGCCGGCATCCAGCAAGTGCAAATCGAAAAGGAAACCAGCCCAGGGAATTTTAGCGTAATTGGTACGGCGAACGTCAATGCCAACTATGCAAGTTATGCAGACATCGGTGCCGACGTACAAAACCAAACCAATACCTACCGTTCGCGCTACATCGACACCTGCGGTACCGTTGGGCAAGCATCCAACACCGCAACCACCATTCTTTGCCAAGGTTTCGCTAAGAGCGAACAGCAAATCAATACCCTCAACTGGACCCCCTACCTCGGGTTCGAGGTTGGAGTGGACCATTACGAGGTATACCGCGAAGATGCAGGAGGAGCCCTGACCTTGATTGCGACCCTGCCTCCGGGACAATTCAGCTTCGAAGACAGTGTAAATTCGGGGGATTTTCCCGGTCAAATATGCTACGTGGTGGAAGCGCACGAAATATTGAACAATTACGGAATCCAGGAGCAGTCCCGCAGCAATGAAATCTGCTTGATCTATCCGCCCATCATCCATATCCCTAATTCCATCGTACCCGATGGAATAAATACCGTATTCAAACCCGTTGCAATCAACGTGGACCCCACCAAGTTCTCTATGACGATCATGAACCGCTGGAGCAATATCGTATTTCAAACCAGCGACTTCAACCAAGGATGGAACGGGAAATACGGATCAAAAGACGAATTAGTACCCAACGACATGTACATTTACGTCATGGAATTCTACGACGCAGCAGGAAATCAATACATCAAACGAGGGGAGGTCTATGTTATTCGATAAGGAGGCTAAAGTGCTCGTGATACAAACCGCTTTCTTGGGCGATGTGGTATTAGCCACCAGCTTGATCAATTCGATTAAAGAGCCGTTTCCTACCGCAACCGTAGATGTATTGGTTAAAAAGGGCAACGAAGCCCTGCTGCAAGGGCATCCTTCCATCCGTCATGTAAAGACCTTCGACAAGCAGCGAAAATGGCGGGAAATAATCCGCTTAATCCGTGAAAACCGCAGGGAAAAATACAGCCATATCGTTAACATTCACCGGTTCTTTTCTTCTGGTCTGCTTGCAGTCCTGAGCCGAGGTACAACCTTGGTAGGCTTTGATAAAAATCCATGGTCGCGGTTTTACACGCTACAACTGCCCCATCCTGTTATGCAGGGCATCCACGAAACCGACCGAAATTTCACCTTGGTATCGGCTTTGGGTATTGAGCGAAAAGCCAAACCAAGTTTATTTCCAAGTGAAAATGCACGGCAAACCGTACAAACCTATCAACAGGAACCTTATGTATGTTTCGCTCCCGCATCAGTGTGGGCAACAAAGCAACTTCCCACGGAGCAATGGGTGGAGCTTTCAAAAAAACAACATCATGTAATCTACTTATTGGGTGGACCCAATGACCATACGCTGTGCGAAACCATCAGAACGCAAAGTACAGGACGAACGGTGAATTTGGCGGGTCAACTTTCGCTCATGGAATCGATTGCCCTCATGAAAGGAGCGGTTCGAAATTATGTCAACGATTCGGGTCCCTTGCATTTCGCATCGGCGGTAAATGCCCCCGTGACGGCGTTTTTCTGCTCTACGGTTACCGACTTTGGCTTTGGTCCCTTATCGGAGGATTCCGAAGTTAGAGAAGTTAAAGGATTGGCTTGCCGTCCGTGCGGCTTGCATGGAAAAAAAGAATGCCCCGAAGGGCATTTCAAGTGCGGAAAGGAGATGGTAGTTTGAGGGGGGCTTAGAGCGTCATGTTGGAAGTCAATCCAAGTAAAATTACAGAACAGTGAACATATCAAACGGTAAGTTGATGAAGACGTTTTTACTCATAATCTCCATTGCTCTTTTTAACCATTTGGCAAACGGTCAATGGTTAAAAGGACAAATCGTGGAATTAGATACGGGTATACCCATCGCCTACGCGAGACTGGCTATTCTACATCAGAACAAAGGCGTCGTCTCCGATTCAAATGGTTATTTTCGAATAGACCTTACTCATTTATCCGAGAATGACACCCTAATGGTTTCGGCAATTGGATTTGAAAAAATTAAATTTTTGATAGCCCACTGCAGAATCTATTTCTTACCGCAAGTGAACTTAAGGTTAGAGCTAAGTCCAGAAAGCAAAGAACGACAAGAAGTGGTTGTTATGGCAGGAAAATACAAGATTTTAGCAACAGGAAATAATGTTAAATCAACCATGATGATTGCTGGATTTCAAAGCAAAAGTATTGGCGCAGAAATGGGGACCGTTTTAAGATACAACAAAAAAAAGAAAGGTCTCATCACTAAACTTCATTTTAACATTGTCGGGAATCCATCCGACACCGTAATATTCAGAACGAATATATATACATTCGAGAATGATTTACCGGGGAGGAGTTTGCTCAATGATCCTATTTATTTCCATGGTATTCCTTCAAAAGGAGGCATAGAAATCGATGTTACGGAATGGAATATTTATGTTAAGAACGATTGCTTTGTATCCATTGAATTAATAGAGAACATAGGAATGGATGGGATTTTTTTTAAATCTGCTTTTTTACGATCCAAAAGTTATGTTCGTGATGCACCAGAAGGCGTTTGGAATAAAGCAATGATTGATTTAGGCTTTTGGGCAGAAATTAAATTTAAGCGATAAAGACCTTGGATCGACTCAATAAAATCACCAACTTAAACAATAAGCCTATAAAAATCAATGAAAAACCGTGCTTAATCCACCTTGTCAGCACATCTATGAGTGATTTGAAAGCACATTAAAAACCCTCTTTTTTAGATTACATTACAAAAAAGTTATGATTTTTTTGGATTATATTCCAAAAATGTTGTATTTTTGATGAAAGATACCCTATGATTGAACGGGAAATTTCATTAAACATCCAAAAAAAATTATTCCAAGGAAAGGTGATAACACTGCTTGGGGCACGACAAACAGGTAAAACAACTTTATTAAAAAGCTTGTTTGAAGCCAATCGTGAAGAATCCTTGTGGTTAAATGCCGATGAATATGATATCAAAGAACGATTCAAGCAACCTACATCCACGCAACTTAAAGCGTTGATCGGAAATAAAAAAATAGTGTTCATAGATGAGGCTCAGCAAATCGACAACATCGGGTTAGCATTGAAATTATTGATCGACAACTACCCCGAGATTCAAGTAATTGCCACGGGTTCCTCAGCATTTGAACTCAAAAATAAAACCAATGAACCGTTGACGGGCAGAAAGTTTGAATTCCACTTATTTCCAATTGCGTATGCTGAAATGGTGAAACACACCCATGAATTGGTTGAGCAAAGAATGCTTTCGCATCGCTTGGTATTCGGAATGTATCCAGAGGTTATCATGCACCCAGGCAATGAAATAGAGCGATTGAAATCCCTATCAGATAGTTTTCTGTACAAGGACTTATTAATGCTGGAAGATATCAAGAAACCGGAAAAACTGGTGAAATTGCTTCAGGCCTTAGCGTATCAAATAGGCAACGAAGTATCGTATAATGAAATTGGAAACCTGATTGGGATGAGCAGTAAAACCGTAGAATCGTATATCCAATTGTTAGAGAAATCGTTCGTAATCTTTCGATTGAGTTCCTTCAGTAGAAATTTACGCAACGAATTGAAAGCCTCGAAAAAAATTTATTTTTATGACAACGGTATTCGAAATGCCTTAATTTCTTCATTTCAACTGTTAGAGGGACGGCAAGATATTGGGGCACTTTGGGAAAACTATTTAATATCGGAGCGCCAAAAACGAAATCTATACGGACATCACCATACCAATGTTTATTTCTGGCGCACGAAAGAAAAGCAAGAAATCGATTATATCGAAGAATTCGATGGCCGGTTGCATGCTTATGAGTTTAAATGGAAACCTGAAATGAAATACCGTTTTTCAAAAACCTTTACCAATGCTTACCCTTCAAGTAACCTTCAGTGCATTCACCGAGAAAACATGCATGATTTTATCATGAACCAATAGGGAGAGCGTCATGCATCTGCCTTTCACAATACACATTTTAAGTGAGGAAGGGAAATGGTGGTTTGAATAGACAAAACTATTGCTTAACAAAAGGATACACCTTGTTGTCTCCTGAAACTTTAAGAAAGTAGATGCCCTTCAGAAACGAAGAAATTTCAACTGTTGTCAAATCAATTTCTAAGCGCTGGGCATGTACAAGACGTCCAACATTATCATAAATGAAAAGCTCATCACCCATCGTAAGTGATTTATTCATAATGTTCAATTCATGGGAAGTTGGATTGGGAAATAACTTTAATTCAACACTGTTTTCGTTGGTTAAACCGGCTCCTGAATTATTGTACAAAGAGCTGATTTCCTCTTGGGTTAAGTCTCTACTCCAAACACCAATATCATCAAGTTTACCATTGAATGCATCATAAGCAGGATTCGTCATTCTACCGAAATTGGCATGACTGCCAAGAGTCACTAGTCCGCCAGCGGGTTGCGTCAGGACAAGTTGACCATTCTGATAGAGTTTGCATTCTATGGCATTTAAAGTAAGTCCAAAGTGAACCCAAACACTGTCCTGAACAGCTTGATACGGGTGAAATCCAATAATTGATGTTGATGTAACGGCACCCACAGACGGAGGAGTAGGAGGAGTACCAAAATTATCGTTTGGCCATTGGTAAACAATCGTTCCTGGACCGTCATTGTTATCGAACTTCATAATTCGTGGAGATACACAACCATCACCCTCGCGAAGTGCCCAAAAGGTTATGGATACAGCGCCATTAATCGCCGCAGTATTTATTTGAGCGTCAATGTACGTATCACAGTTAGCGCTAGAAAAATAATAAGCACTGTTATTGGCCCCAAATCGATCGCTGGTTAAAATTGCATTAACAACGGTTCCATGATTGTTGTTGCCACTTTCATCATCGGCATTACCATTAAAAGGCCACCAACCTACGATTCCATTGCTCGGAACATATCCAGGTATTTGAGAAAACACCAAGGCATTACTCATTAAAAAAAGGAAGAAATAAACGTACTTCATAATGTGAGGTTTTAAAAATTATTCGGTCAAACCTAAACAAATAAGAACATAACCAAATATAAATAATGGAGAATAAGCACTAATTCCCCTTTTTTATTTTAGCGACTAATTTTGGGTTCAAGACCAATATTTTCATTCGTTTATCAAACGGGTTTATCGCAGTGGTGTAAACGGACTCACCGCGGAAGCCATAATAAGAAGTAATTTCATCGTTGAATGTTTTTAGGAAACTCTCTCTTCGTTTTTTTAATGTATCGATGGAAGGGTTATCATAACTGACAAAATCATTGATTTCGTTTAACTCTAAATTACCGTCCGCTTTATTCATCCATAATTGCAATAATAACTGTACGTTATCGGAAAGATTAGCTATTTTTCGAAGCCTTTTTTTCCTCCATTTTTTAAGGAAATACAATGTAGACAATACCAACACCAATAAAAGCAACAAGATAATAGCTGTAAATTTCCATCCAGTCTTTGGTTTGGCCGTTTCAAACAACGCTCCTTCCTTCAATAAATACTTTTGCTTAAAAACCTTGTTTTCATAGATTTCTAAAAGCGAAAAATAAGTGTCCTTTTGAAAATTATGAACCTGGCTCACTACAATTTTGAAATTGTTAATTTCATAGACTGCAGAACAGGAATTATCCGTCTTAAATTGGTAAACTACCAATCGATTTAAATCAGGATTAACCTCATAAAGCACGTCATCTTTGATCATGTAATTACCCGTGATTGTGATTTGATTCTGATTTCCAATGGTATCAAAAAGCAGCGAATGGCCGAGGTTTTTCCATCGATTGCGTTTTATGTCGTAATAGAAAAATGAATTGTTTTTCCATGGAGTTGTTTCATTCCTTGAACATTGAGCGAATAACTTGCTTCCGCTTTTGTAATAAACATTACTAAAGAAAAAATAAGGAGCATCTACTTGTGTTACTTTCGACCATTGGTTTGTGCGAGAATCATAGCGCGTCATAATACCCTTAAAGGTGAATATCCCGTAACCACCCAAAATATGAGGCGCACCCTGGTGCATGAAAAATGCTCCTCCATACTGGCTTTGATGATGAAAACTCTGATCTATTCTAACAATGGAATCGTTTCTTAATTCACATACCCAACCACACCCCCTTTCGACAAAATATATTGGACTCCCTTGCCCCGATAAAGGAGTAAATTCGGTTCTTAACTCATTAAAGGAAAGCCGTTTGTCCCAAAACAGTGATTTTTTAACAACCTTCTTCGTTTTTAATGAAATTTGGACTTGATAGGTACTATCTTCGATTACAATTATCGCATTTTGGTTATGGTCAATGATTACAATAGGGTCCAAAATTTTAAAGCGATACGTTTGTGCCTTCGCGATAAAAACCATGCAAAACATCCATAAAATTGCCCAAAGTTTCATTTGACGAATGTAAGAAGAAGGTTGTTTTTACAAGAATTTATTATGTGATTTCCCCTATTTTCCCTTTTTATAAGTCACCTAAGACCTGGCGGAAAAGAGCTTGTGGTTTGAGGGGGGATTTTCTCTGGGTGACGGTCCCTGAGTAGTCCGAAGGACATATCGAAGGGCCTCACCCAGAGAAAACATTATTTTATCAAATTCACGTGGCCTACAAATTCCTTGTCCTCTTGCGTTTGCAAAACCTGGAAATTCAATACCCACGTGTACGTACCGGATTGACAGTTCACGCTGTTAGGACCGTAGCCTCCGTCCCATCCAATCGCTTGGTCACGGGATTCGAAAATCAACTCTCCCCAACGGTTGTATATCCTGAACCAATAGGTTCCTGGTTTATACCCCTGGGAAATAATCGGCTGGAAGAACTGGTTTTTCTCGTCGTCGTTAGGCGTAAAGGTATTCGGGACGTAATAAATCAAGTTTTCCTCCACGTGAATGCTTACATAGGCTGTATCACTACAACCCACTTCGTTCATAGCCGTCATGGATACTAAATAGTCGGCTGCTTCCGCAGGAAACAAATGCGTAGGTTCAAACCCATAACCGTAGGAACCGTCGCCAAAGTTCCATTCGTAAGAAGATGCATTTTCTGAATTATTCGTAAACTCCACCAAAGGGTTCAAGGTTGTTACCCATGTAGGATCCGCGCCAATGACCGCTACCGGACTGTCATATACGCACATAACATCGAGGTAGGTTTCAGTCGTGGTACACCCTTGTGGATTGGTAACGGTCAAACTCACATCATAGCATCCGTTCGTTGTATACTGATACCCCACCTGGCCCACTTGCTGAGTGGTAGCGCCGTTGCCAAAGGTCCATTGGTAATTCCAAGACGGATTATAAACATCGGCCGTAAAAACCACATCTAAAAGACCGCAACCTATTGAATCCGAATAACTGAACCCAGGATTTGGGCTCGGAGAAATGCTCACCGGTTGCATGGTACTGTCGGTACAACCGGTAAACGGATCGGTAGCCACCAAGGTCACGTTATAAGAACCTACCGCCGGAAACTGATGCGTTGGATTCGACAAGTAACTGTTGGTACCATCTCCAAAATGCCACAAGTAGTCGTAAACGCCTACCGAGTTGTTTTGGAAAGCAATCGGTGTCAGATCGCAATAAGGGGGATTCAGTACCGCAAAAGCCACGGTAGGCCACGGATTCACAACCACATTCACTATTCCATTTCCAACGCATCCGTGCGCTAATGTAGTTGCTGTTACATTGTATTGTACTGTTTGAGGCGTATTGGTGGTTTGGATCAAATTATCGTTGATCGTACCCGAACTTTGAACCGGATTCGAGGTCTCATTGATCACCAAAGGATTGGGTGTCGCATACCATGTAAAGGTACTCGGCAAATCCGCATTCAGGGTATAAGCGACATTTTGGTCGGGACATATCGCCAAGTTTACGGTATCCACATTCGGAGCCGGGTTTACAGTCACGGTAAATGAGGTGGTTTGTCCGGGACATTGCACATTTCCATTGACGAATAATGGCGTTACCGTAACCGTGGATTGAATAGGGGCTTGGGTTGGATTATTGGCCACAAAAACAGGAATATTCCCCGTACCCGTGGAACCAAGACCTACTGCCGCATTGGAATTTACCCAAGAGAAAGTGCTTCCTCCAATCGGACCAAGAATCGGTACCACGGCAGAATTCGTTCCCTCGCAAAGGATGAGGTTATTCAAAGGAAACACCGATGGTTCAGGATTCACCACAATTTGGAAGGTATCTTTGGCTCCAGGACAGCTTACCCCATTGAAGGTAAACAAGGGAGAAACCACTACCGTAGAGCTGATCGGAGCAAATCCGGGATTATTGGCCACAAAAGCATTCAGCGAGTCGATACCCCCCGCAGGCGAACCAACGTTTGCACCTGCCGCATTCCAAGCATACGAGGAACCAACAGCTGTTCCGCTGAATAGTACCTGAGGTTGCCATTGGTTGTGACACAAGTTCAAATCTGGATTGGGTGTAACCGATGGAATTGGGTTTACAAACACCCAGATCGGAATAATGGGACTGCTGCATCCGTTCACCACCGAAGTTCCAATGACATGGTATTGAACCGTTTGAACAGCACCCGTGGCGTTCACCAACTGATCGTTGATTTGAGACGATATGGTCAAAGCTGTGGTCTCTCCTTGCACGTTCACGTTCGGGTCTGCATACCAGTTGAAGGTAACGGCAGTGTTGGCAACCAAGTTTAAATTCACGTTACCGTTGCTGCAAATCGTGACAGAATCTTGATTCAACAAGGCTAATGGAGGTTTTACAATCACCGTAATAGTTTGCGATGGTCCCGTACAATTGCCTTGTACCGAAGTTGGTGTCACCGCATAAACCACCACTTGATTCTGATTGGATGTATTTACGAGTACGTCGTTGATTACCCCACCGGTATTGGTCAAAATGGATTCTCCCGTTACGTTCGGATTGTTAATCGTACAGAACCACGAGAAAGTTGAAGGAATGTTCGCCGCCAATACAGCATTGACTCCAGATCCGCTGCATATCTCCAAACTCTGAGGAATGTTCAACAGCACATCGGGTTGTACCTGAACCACCACAAACGAATCCGGACCCACACAACCTGCTGCAGTTGTAGGGGTAATGGTATAGGTCACCAACTGAGGTATACTGCTGGTATTGGTCAATGAATCATTGATGCTATTCGACGTTTGCGTGGTGGTTAATTCACCGTTGACGTTGTTGTTTTGGGTGGCAAACCATGCAATGTTCGAAGGAATATTCGTTCCAATGTTGACCGCTAAAGTTTGATTGTTGCAAATGACCGTATCGTTGAGTGGATTCACATAAGGTATGGGATTTACCGTAACCGAGTAGCCGCCTTGAGGACCGTTGCAGCTTTGACCTTGGAAGGTAAATATCGGGGTAATGACCACATTTCCGATCAAAGGCTGTGTTCCAGGATTCGTTGCGTTGAACGCATTGACCGTATTGCTGCCGCTCGCCACCAAACCTATAGCTGTGTTGGAATTGGTCCAATTGTAAGAAGTTCCAGATCCGTTAATTGGTGTCGCTGGCACGGCAACTTGAGGGCAATAACTTTGATTATTGATCGGCGCTACCGAAGGAATAGGAAGCACATAGTACGTGAACGTTTGAGCTTGACCCGGACAAGAAATGCCTTGAAAGAAAACAGGCGTCACAGTAACGGTGGAAGATACTACGGCATTGGTGGCATTCATCCCCGTAAATGGTGCAACGCTGTTGTTTCCTGAGGCGGCAATTCCAATCGCAGGATTGGCTGCAGTCCATTGATATTGGGTTCCTGTTCCCGTAAAATTCAGCAGCTGGGTAGTACTGTTGGCACAAACGTATTGGGATCCAGGATTCGTGACACTCGGAGTTGGATTGATTTGATAGGTAAAACTTTGAGGAGCTCCCGGACAAGAAACGGTGTTTTGAATAAAGGCTGGGGTGATGGTAATTTGTGCGAATTGAGCTGCATTTCCATTATTCACCGCATTGAACGCCGCAATATTGCCACTTCCCGCAGCCGGAATTCCAATGGTGGGTATGCTGTTCGTCCAATTATAGGTTGTATTCGCAACGGCGCCGTTGAAATTAACCGCAGCGGTTGGGGAACCGTTACAAACGATTTGGTTGTTAGGGGCTGTTACCGTAGGAGTAGGACTTACAAAAATGGTAAACGTGGTATTGCTTCCAGTACAGGTAACTCCATTGGCTGTAAACTGAGGCGTAACGGTGACCAAAGAATTCACGCTTTGGGTACTTGCGTTAGTAGCCTGAAATGACGCCAAGGACAATCCGGTACCCGAAGGAACTAAGCCAATGGTGTTGTTGTTATTGGTCCAATTGTACGTAGTACCTGTTCCCGCAAAATTGACCACAGGTGTGTTCGACTGGTTACATACCGTAATATTGTTGATAGGGTTTACCACCGGAGTTGGATTCACGGTAATGGTCATTTGTTGGCTGTTGCCTGAACATGTCACTCCGCCGTTCAAGTACTGCGGTGTAACCGTCAAAGTTCCAACTAAGGGGTTTGCGTTGCTGGCATTCGTAGCGGTAAAGGCGGCGATATTCCCGTTACCAGAAGCTCCTAACCCGATACCCACCGTATTGTTAGTCCAAGCATAGGTCGTTCCTGTACCTGAAAAAACAACCGCTTGCGTCGACGAATTGTTGCAAACTACTTGGCTTGTTAATGGATCAAGGCTGGGGGTAGGATTTACCGTAATGGTAAACGCTTGTGGCAATCCCGGACAACTCGCATTTCCACCGGCAAAGTTAGGAGTAACGGTTACAGTACCCGAAATCGGCACTTGCCCTGCATTCGTAGTGGAAAAAGCCGCAATGTTACCGCTTCCGGAAGCTGCCAATCCAATCGCGGTATTGCTATTGTTCCAACTGTAGGACGTACCATTTCCCGAGAAATTAACTGCTTGGCTCAAATTACCGTTGCAAATCACTTGGTTCGGAGGAAGTTGTACCGTTGGGGTTGGATTGATGGTAATGCTGAAATTCTGAGGTGACCCCGAACAACTCACCCCATTTCCAGTGAATACAGGAGTCACGGTTAATTGGGCCGTTACTGGATTTATCGCATTATTCACCGCACTAAATGGATTAATGTTGCCCGTTCCCGAAGCGCCTATCCCAATGGTTGCGATGCTATTGGTCCAATTGTACGAAGTTCCTGTACCGGTAAATGAAATTTGAGCGGTTGTTGCTCCATTACACAAGGTTTGACTCGCCGGGATGTTGGCCGTTGGTAAAGGATTCACCGTAATCGTGAAGTTCGAGCTGGATCCTGCACACGTGACACCGTTATTGAGGTATTGAGGAGTCACCGTAACCGTTGCAACTACTGGCGCAGAATTACTGACATTGGTTCCAGTAAAAGAGGCAATGTTTCCCACCCCTGCATTCGCTAACCCTATGGAGGGAGTGGTATTCGTCCAATCGTAAGAAGTACCCGTTCCGCTGCAAACGATGGCGGTGGTGTTCGTGTTATGGCAAATAACTTGATTATTAATAGCATTAACACTGGGGGTTGGGTTCACCGTGATGGTTGAATTCGAATTATTACCCGCACACGTTACACCCGCGTTGGTAAAGGACGGAATGACTCCAATGGTGGCTGTTAGCGGGGTAGATCCAGGATTCGTCGCAGGGAACGGAGCAATGTTTCCGGATCCAGAACTTCCTAAACCAATAGACGTGTTGGAGTTCGTCCAAGCATACGAGGTTCCCGTTCCACTGATGGTGATCAAGGAACTGTTCGTTCCGTTGCAAAAGGTAGTGTTCGAAAGGGCTGTAACCACGGGAATCGGATTCACCGTTATGGTAAATGTTTGCGCACTTCCCGGACAGGTAACGTTGTTGTTGGTGAATTGCGGAGTAACCGTTACGGTCGAGGTAACAATGGCTGAATTGGATGGGTTCAAGGCGGTAAACGATGCAATATTTCCGGTACCACTGGCTGCGAGGCCAATAGAGGTTAGGCTATTCGCCCAAGTGTACGAAGTTCCAGTACCTGAGAAGGCAACCGGAGCAGTGTTGGTGTTATGGCACACCACTTGGTTCGCAGGGGCAGTTACCGCAGGCGTTGGGTTAACGGTAATGGTGTAAATCGTTCCTCCACCCGGACAAGCAACGTTCCCCGGAGTAGTTGCTGATGCGCTGATTTGAACCGTTTGTGCCGTTGAAGCGCTGTTTACAAGGGTGAATGCAGGAATGGTTGAGCTACCGCTGTTTTGATTCAAGCCGGTTACCGCGGCAGGAACCGTAGTAGCCGTCCAAGCAATTACAGCGCCGTTGGTTGGGGAAGTAATGTTCACGGTACTCGAAGCACCTTGAGAGCAAATGGTTTGGTTAGCCAAACTAAAATTGACCGTTGGCGTCGCATTCACGGTAATGCTAAAGGTTTGAACCGTCCCCGAACAGGCCACATTATTGTTCGTGAATACTGGTGTAACATTGATTTGAGCAATCACCGGATTGGTACCGTTGTTCACCGCATTGAAGGCTGCAATATTTCCCGTTCCCGAGGCCGCTAAACCGATGGAGGTAGCACTGTTGGTCCAGTTGAATGCGGTAGACGGTACCGTTCCTGAAAAAGCAATCGCGGCTGTTGAAGATCCGTTGCATACCACTTGATTGTTGATGGCTGCTACCGTTGGCGTTGGATTGACCGTTATGGTAAATGAATTTGGATTTCCATTGCAAGAAATACCATTTCCAGTAAAAATCGGTGTAACAGCCACGGTGCCAACGATTGGGCTCAGTCCGGGATTAGCAGTAGCAAACGGAGCAATGTTTCCGTTACCCGAAGCGCCTAATCCAATGGCCGTATTGCTATTGGTCCAAGAAAATGAATTCCCAGTCCCCGTGAATGATATGAGCGCCGATTGAGTACCGTTGCAATAGGTCAGGTTGGGATTAGCTGTGATGGCTGGAGTTGGATTCACAACAATGGTCATTTGCTGAACAGTACCCGCACAGGTAACTCCAGCATTCACAAACTGAGGAGTGACACTTATCGTGGAGGTTAAAGCGGCTGAATTGCTGGCGTTGGCCGCAGTAAAAGATGCGATATTGCCGTTGCCTGAAGCAGCAAGTCCAATACCCGGGGTGTTGTTGGTCCAGGCGTAATTCGTAGCGGTTCCGGTAAAATTGATCGCCGTCGTGGAGGTTCCAGCACACAGTACTTGATTGCTCAAAGCTCCCATGGTAGGCGTTGGATTTACGACGATGGTAAAGGTTTGAGACACTCCCGGACAATTCAAATTGGCTCCGGTAAAAATGGGTTGAACCACCACTGTAGCCGTAACCGGGGCGTTGGTATTGTTCACGGCATTGAAACTCGCAATGTTCCCGTTTCCACTCGCACCAAGTCCAATGCTGGTTAAATCATTGGTCCAACTGTAAGAAGTCGCTGTTCCTGTGAAATTTATAGCAGTAACGGGTTGACCATTACAAACCACTTGGTTGCCCGGTGGAACCGCCGAAGGAGAAGGATTTACCGTGATGGAAAAGGTCTGGGTAGTTCCGGAACAGTTCAGGTTGTTGCCGGAGAAAACAGGAACCACACTGATTTGCGCTACCACTGGATTCACCGTCGCATTGGCGGCAGTAAAGGCATTGATGTTGCCAGAACCGGATGCTGCTAAACCAATACTTGTAGTATTATTCGTCCAATTGTACTGCGTTCCCGTTCCGTTGAAGGATACCAAGGCCGTAGACGCCCCATTACAAACCACCTGGTTGGCCGGCGCAGCGACAATGGGCGTCGGATTCACGGTAAACGTAAACGTAACAGGATTTCCAGGGCAGGCTACGTTGTTGTTGGTATAGACCGGTGTTACCGTAACGGTTGACGTGGAAGGAATTGAATTGCTCGCGTTAATGGCGGTAAAAATCCCAATATTCCCCGTACCAGATGCGGCAAGTCCAATAGACGTATTGCTATTCGCCCAGTTATAGGAAGTGGCAGTACCGGAAAACGGAATGAGGTTCGTTGAGGTATTGTTGCATACCGTTTGATTCGCTACGGCATTCACCAAAGGTGTCGGATTCACCGTAATCGTATAGCTCGAAGTTTGACCAGTACACGAAACCCCGGCATTGGTAAAGGTCGGAGTGATGGTTATGGTTCCGCTTATCGGAGCATTGGTTGCATTGGTTGCCGCAAAAACAGGCACCGTGTTCGAACCCGATGCAGCTAATCCTATGGATTGGTTGCTATTCGTCCAAGCGTATGAAGTTCCGGTTCCTGCAATGGCTAAGGCCGTGGAATTGGAACCGTTGCAATAGGTTTGATTGGCCATTGCGTTCGTGGTAGGAATCGGATTAACGGTTATCGTAAAGGTGGTAGGCACGCCGTTGCAACCCACGTTGTTGTTGAGGAATTGAGGCGTTACGGTTACGGTCGCCGTAACAACATTTGCGGTATTGTTCAAGGCGTTAAACGACGCAATGTTCCCATTCCCCGAAGCCGCTAATCCTATAGAAGTGGTATTGTTCGACCAATTGTAAACGTTCGCATTTCCCGTAAACGTCACGGCAGTGGTTGCCGTATTATGGCACAAAACTTGGCTTGTTGCAGCAGCCATAGTTGGTGCTGGGTTCACGGTAATGTTGTAGGTAACGCCTCCCCCTGGACATGCCACAGCCCCACCCGTAGCCACGTTAACCGTAAATTGAACGGTTTGTGCACTCAAACTGTTGTTTAATAAAGTAAATGAAGGAATAGAATTACCTCCGCTGGCCGTATTAACGCCCGAAATTGAAGCCGGCACCGTGGTAACCGTCCAAGAAATAACAGCTCCCGGTGTCGTGGAGGAAATATTCACCAACGAAGAACTTGTTCCTGAACAAATAGTTTGACTCGGAACATCAAAACTCACTTGCGGAGCAGGATTTACCGTAATGTTGAACGATTGAACCGTTCCGGGACAGCTGACATTATTGTTGGCATACACCGGTGTAATGTTGATGGTTGCGGTAATCGGATTGGCCGTATTGTTCACCGCTACGAACGATGGAATGTTGCCAGAACCCGATGCTGCGAGTCCGATACCTGGCGTTGAATTGGTCCAATTGTAGGCGGTTCCTGTTCCTGTGAGGGCAATAGCACTGCTCGTGGCTCCGTTGCACAGCGTAACATTGGCCGGCGCAGTGACTGTTGGTGTTGGATTGACCGTAATCGAGAAATTGGTGGTGGCTCCGTTGCACGAAATACCTCCTCCGGTAAAAACCGAGGTCACGGTGATATTTCCTGTTATGGGTGCTGCACCACCGTTGGTAACCACAAAGGGAGCAATGGTACCCGTTCCGTTGCCCAACAAACCAATAGAGGGGTTTGAATTCACCCAAGTATACGAGGTTCCTGTTCCAGCAAATGGAATTTGAGCGGTTGTTGCTCCAGCGCATAAGGTTACACTGTTGACTGCATTAACGGTTGTATTGGGGTTGACCGTAATATTGAACAGCATCGGAGCACCTGTGCACGTAACATTGTTTACCGTAAGGGAAG
>JBJOJZ010000135.1:0-18562 GCA_046046325.1 Bacteroidota bacterium | reverse complement strand
TTGCGTTGGGTACACCCCTCTCCCAAATTCCGGTTTGGGCAGTGCTGTTGACGCTCCATCCCAAGTCCAATTCAAAATCGTCGCCATAACCTGGTTGAAGAACAAGGTTTATCACCCCTGTATTTGAGTCAATGGTTTGAACGGAACAATAGGGTAAATAGCCCCACTTTCCTACAAATATTTGATAAGGTTCTTGATAAAACAACGTGAATTGTTCTTCACCTAGAGCATTCGTCGTTCCTGAATGATCGATTAACGGATGGCTTAGCTTAATTTTGGCATCAAAGATTGGCGCCCCATTGGAACTATTGGTAACAATAACTTGTAGATTAAAAGGCGGCAATGGCGTCAGTTGAACATCCAAAACAATCTCCTGTCCTTGAACCAAGTTGACTGTAGTATTGAAGGGAGCATAACCTACTTTTTCGAATAGCACGTTAGCTTGTCCGGTATGATAAATTCCCGTAATGTAATCTCCAGAATTGTTGGTATTATCGGGTTGCGGATTGTTGTACAAGGTTACCTCCACCCCACTCATTGGTACATTCGTTCCAGTCTCGGTAACGTTTCCTCTTAAATAACTCCCTTTGGAATAGGTTGGTCCTAATATGAACAATCCTTCAGTTATGTCCGCCGCAACAATAGTTCCGCTGGTAAAAAAAGGATAAACTCCCCAGCAACCGTCAAATCCGGTCGTTTGACCGTTGTAGGTATCATACTCCCCTACTTTCACTAAATTCTCAGGATTGGTGCAATCGTGAATAACTATGCCGTCGGAATAATAACTGGTCACTAAATAATCGCCTTTAACATGGGTATTATGGGGTATGACGCCCGCTCCGGGTGAATTTTGAATCCGTTCAACCTCATGAATGGCATTTAAATCGGAGATATCATAAACGGCAATATAGGCTCCCGAGACTTCATCCGTGGTAAATACATATTGCCCATTGGTTGAAGGCCAAATGTTGTGTGTGAAAAGGCTTGGGGTTACTTGGGTCGCTAAAAGTTGTGGATTAGCTTTAAAAGTAACATCCACAATGCTAAAGAAACCATCGTAGATATGACCAAGGTACATGGTATCGTTGCGAACGTATCCATCGTGACAGTACCAATTATCGAAGACTCCTACTTCAACGGGTTGCATCGGATCAGCATTCAAATTCAGTATAATTACCCCACCATTGCCGCGGTTTGCTCCGAAAATATACGCAAAACCCTGACTGTCGCAAAAACAGGTATGTGCCGAGGTCCAAGTTTGTCCTGCCGTACCCGTATATACCGATACAGGTAAATTGGCAGATTGCGGCAGCGGAGATAAGTCTATGATCACCAACCCGTCATCGGCCTCGGTCGTAACGTAGGCATGATCTCCGTAAACACAGGGGTCCCTCCAAATTGATTCCGTTCCTGGATACCAAAAAACTTCAACCGGCGCCGTTGGGTTGGTGATGTCAACAATCGATGTTCCTTTACTGGTTCCAACGATGGCATATTCGTTGCCCATTTCATCTTCATAACCCCAAACGTCGTTCAAATCTGCACCATGAAGCTGCTGATAATTAATATGCGACAACGAGTCAATGTTCAGTTGAGCGTTAAGATGCCATGACATGGTAAGCACAAAAGCAACCAATAGTATTTTCTTCATGTTCAATTCATTAGCTCAACGAAGGTATCAACTTGCGTTTTATGGAAACCCTGTTAAATGTTATTGTTTGATGATTTTTTTGGCATACACTTGTTTTTCCGTTAGCACTTTGGCGACATAGGTCCCAATCGGCAAGTCTTTCAAATCCAAAGTAACGCTGGCAAAAGATTCAGATGCCTCCATCGGAGATTCTATCCAAAGTTTCCCCATAATATCGAACAGCTGAAGCGTGGCCTTATGACCTACAAAACCGGAAATTTCAACCGTTGCTTCTTGCTGTGCTGGATTCGGGAAAACAGCAATGTCATGGTCGAGTTTTGCCTCATCCAAACCTACCCCAAAACCAACGGAAAAATCATAGCGATGGTAACGCCCGAAGTCGCCGGGGAAAATCTCAATGTAGCTTCCTCCTACATAGCGGAGGCGCATTTGCCCGTTGGATTCTCCTTCTACTTGCGCAGAGTACCAAAACGACAATCCATCGTTGTCGGTATCCTCAATGATGACGCTATAGCAGCCCGGAGCTAAATCAAAAGTATCCTTGTATTGGGTTTGATTGGCGAGCTGATTGCGTTGAAAAATAATATTTCCCGAGGCATCAATAAGTTTGTATGAATTTTCCACCGCTTTGTTGTTGGTGGTTAACCACACAAAGAAGGGGCCGTTGATCACCTCAGGGGCGTCAAATTTCACTTGTTTTACACTGTTCTTTAGGTACTCGTCGTTCCCGAAGGTTCCGTTGACATTGCTTACATAGGCCGTAAAGGTCTCGGTTGAATCCATATCCATCCAAAAACCTAAATCGTTGACAGGAATTTCTACTACTTCCTCCTCAAGAAAACCAAGATTCCCAGTCCAATTCAACTGAATTTCATTACCGTAGGTAATCCAGCATCGGATAAAACAAGAAGTTAGCGGATTTGAACCGGTATTTTTCAGAACAACCCTCGGGTTGGAGCACGTTGGATTGAACTTGCTGTAGTATTCCCAGTTGTTCGGATTTAGAACATCAGCAATGGCCGCATCGTTTTGGAAATTCGGCGCAGAATAAGAGATTAAATCGAAGGCGCCAATGTAATTACCTCCCGCTTGACCGGGATCTCCGGCAGGTACTGCGTTCACCGTGTAATCCAGCGAAACGGTATCGCCCGGCTGAACGAACGGAGTTAATTCAAAATCAAAATCTTTGACACGGTCTCCAGGACACCACCCTTCTCGGGCATAGGGCCAAGTACCTCCTTGCCCAATGTTGGGGTTATCGCCACACTCAGTTCCCTGCCAAATGTTCCAATTGAATCGAGGAATACCGTTGACTGAGATTCCGTGATCGTTGGCGACCCATTCGCAACACGCAAAATTCCCTACCTGCCCGTGACCGGACATCCGGGTTTTAACCTTGAACATGGCTGAAGTGTCCGAAAGGACAACCGGTTTGTTTTGGAGCACGGCATCGCCTGCCATCTGACCGAAATTGTACGAACGCCAATCGGACCAAATTGGTTGACGCGCATGCACGTCCCGAGGAGGAATTCCTTTAATGAAGGCAAACTTCAAATCCAACAATTCTTGGGTATTGTGCGCCGCTAAATCCACCAAACCGTGAAGGTAGTGCTGGTAATCGGTTACGTCGTAAATCCAGCAGAAACCGTTAGGACCTAAGTCAAAATTGATTCCATATGGGGTGATGTAGCGAGCAATCTCAACGTCTTTGATGATTTCATAAGGCTGTTCATAATACACGACGGTGTCATTGATCAATTGCTGCCCATACGCCACGGGCAACGTGGTCTGAACGGCACCTGTTGAACTGAACTCATACACCGATGGAGCTGTCGCATATCGGAAGGAGTTCACGATTTCAAAATGCCGGTTCACTGGAGCTATTTCGAAAATCACCGTGGGTTCCATGGATTTTTGTTCCAGCACAGGAAGCGTTTGAACCGCGCCAGCCACCGTCCCTTGACCAAAGGCAACCACAGGACGTTCGTTCAAGATTTGGATCCCTGCAAGGGGTGCTGCACTCTTGATCATGCTTCCGGAAACGGGATCAAAACCGTCGCTCAACATCAACTTGTAATCGTTTGGCGAACGGTCGTCAGCGTAATTTTCATTATCGAAATCATAATACACCATCAATGCGTTGTAATTCGGATGGCTGTTATCGATTTTCGTTTGATAGTTCGCTAAAATGGTGGCAGAATCCAAGGCCGTTTTGAATACGCGAAACTCATCCATTTGCCCCTTCCATTTGAGGCCGTAGTCGCGGTTTGCCCCCAAGACGAATCGATGGATGTACCCTACCGTTCGGTTCAAGTTGCCGCCAGAATGCCAGGTATGACCGTTTTTGTAGATGAACATTTGTCCCGTGCTTTGCTTTTTCACAAAAGCCCAGTGGTTCCAGTTGTTATCAATTTCAGGAGCACTCATGGTTTTATTGATGCGGTCGTAACCGGTTTGATTGCCCGCGTCCCAATAGATGTTGTTGTTGCTCCAAGGCATGTGAATGTTCAAGATTCGGTTGTTCAAGGTATCGTATGCTTCCAAGATGGTCGTGTTCGTTCCGTTGTTGGCGTTTCCTTTTGCCCAAAATTCAATGGTCACGTCGCCATTAACCAAGGTATCGGAAAGTTCCAGCATGGAATAATTGGTTCCATCGAATTCCATTACACCGTTGCTGCCTTCAAAATAGATACTGCTTGCGGAAGGACCGTTCTCCGCATCGAATGACGCTTGACTTTGAAGAGGCGCATCTTGGTCGAAGGTACATTGAACAATGATGTTCTGAAGACCATCCCAGGTAAACGGTTGGTAAAACAAGAAGCGGTTCGATCCCAATTGCAAGTTTCCGGCCGAGATATTTCGGTTGTATACTTCGGTGAAACCGCCCGATGCTAAGGTGCTTAAAGAAGCGAGATTGGTCCCCCTCAGCGCAATTTTCGGAAAAGGAAGACCCTCATTCAAACCAAGGTTATTCACAAAAAGGGTGAGCGATTGTAAGTCTCCAGGATGCACGCCTGCTGCAATCAGTTCTTGCGCCGTAACAACGAATTGATAGATGCCTCCATGGCTTTGCGTATGGAAGGGAAGTTGGGTGGTCCCGTTGCCTGCATTCAAGGTATAATCTTGCAACAATTCCCCCGTTCGAAACGACTGAACGTGCTGTTGCACATTGAACCACTGTGCAGCTGCCTGAGCCGTATTGTAAGGTATGATCGCTGGTGTAGCGAAATTCGCGAGGTACTTCCCCGATTCCCTTTTCACGGAATCAAAATCCCCGGTATGATCGAAAACACGGGTGTAGGTGAGGTAATCCCATTCTCCGCAATCGTATTGATCCCAAGTGGTCAGTGGGCTACACTTCAACTTATAATACATCAACACTTTCTCAAACCGAAGGGTATCCAACGAAGCTGGAAAAAGGAACTGGTCGTGCCGATTGGTGATGGAATCAAAGGTGAACGTTTGAACCCACGTGGTATCCTGAGCAAACGACAAAAATCCCATAAAAATGAATGGGACTGCGATAATTAAACGGCGCATGGTGAATGTTTTGAACAAAAATACAATACTTATTGGGAGATGAGAAAGCTATGACAAAATTTCCGTTACTTTGGGTTGGCATGCCGATTGCAAAAGCACGTGAGCACTTGCAAAATAGCATCTCAGAGGAAAATACCATTTCACCAAAGCTGCTTTCTGCCAAAATGACAACACACCATGAACGAACATTTATCCCCTTTCCCCTACCTTGCACCTATCGATGGAGATTCTGAATTCATACCCCTCATTACCGCCGAGGAAGAAGAATCGGTTAACCGTCAAGCATTTCCCGAAGAGCTTCCCATTCTCCCGCTTCGGAACAACGTACTTTTTCCAGGGGTGGTCATTCCCATTACCGTAGGACGAGACAAATCAATCAAGCTCATTCAGGATTCCAACAAGGGCAATAAAATCATCGGTGTAGTTTCGCAAAAAAACCAAGACCAAGAATCCCCTAACTTCAGCGATCTAAATACTGTTGGAACGGTAGCGGAAATTGTGCGCTTATTAAAAATGCCGGACGGAAGTTCTACCGTCATCATTCAAGGGAAGCGGCGCTTTGAAATTGTAACCCCGCTCCAAACCGAGCCATACATGAAGGCCAAAGTGAACATTCTTAACGAAGTTCCGATCGACAAGAAGGACAAAGAATTCAAGGTCATGATCAGTGCGGTGAAAGACTTGGCGCTTCAAATCATTCGCGATAGTCCCAATATTCCTTCTGAAGCACAATTTGCCATTGGCAACATCGACAGCCCAACCTTCTTGGTCAATTTCATTTCCTCGAACATGAACGCCGATGTGTCAAAAAAGCAAGAAATGCTCGAAGAAATGGACATGAAAAAACGCGTTGTTATGGTCATGGAACATTTAACCTTGGAGGCACAAATGCTGGAAATGCGGAACGAAATCCAAAACAAAGTTAAACGCGATTTAGACCGGCAACAGCGAGAGTACTTTTTGCACCAACAAATGCGTACCATACAGGACGAACTTGGCGACAACCCTCAGGATCAGGACGTAGCCGAATTTCAGGAGCGTGCTTCCGCGAAAAAATGGAACGAGAAAGTCGCCAAAGCCTTTTACAAAGAGTTGGACAAATTGCAACGCATGAATCCGCAAGGTGCTGAGTATACGGTTCAAATGAATTTCTTGGATGTTTTATTGGACCTTCCTTGGAATGAATACACCAAGGACAATTTAGATTTAAAACGGGCCAAGAAAATTTTAGAAAGGGACCATTCCGGATTAGAGAAAGTCAAGGAGCGGATTCTGGAATACCTTGCCGTGTTGAAAATACGTGGCAACATGAAATCTCCGATTCTGTGTTTTTACGGACCTCCGGGGGTTGGAAAAACCTCGCTGGGAAAATCCATTGCCGAAGCTTTAGGACGTAAGTATGTGCGCATGTCCCTTGGGGGACTGCACGACGAAGCAGAAATCCGTGGACACCGGAAAACGTACATTGGTGCCATGCCGGGAAGAGTAATTCAAAGCCTTAAAAAAGCCGAATCGGCTAATCCTGTATTTGTTTTGGATGAAATCGATAAATTAGGTAGAAGCCACCACGGCGACCCGTCCTCTGCCCTTTTGGAAGTGTTGGACCCGGAACAAAACTCCGCTTTTTACGACAATTACGTGGAAAACGAATTCGACCTATCCAAGGTGCTTTTCATAGCAACAGCCAACAGCCTCAGCGACATTCAAGGGCCTTTACGGGACCGTATGGAAATCATCGAAGTGAACGGATACACGGTGGAAGAGAAAATCGAAATTGGCAAAAAACACCTAATTCCCAAGCAACTAAAGGAACACGGACTGAATGCCAAGCAATTCTCCATGGAAAAAGAGGCCTTGGAAAAAGTAATCGTTTCTTACACCAGCGAATCAGGGGTTCGAAGCTTGGATAAACAAATTGCGAAATTGGTGCGTTCTAGGGCTAAACAAATCGCCAACGATGAAACGTATGAGGTTGTGGTTAAAGAATCCGACCTATTTACGTACTTGGGGGCCGGAAGAAATCCTTCCAAAAGCCTAAGCAATGAGGTAGCAGGTGTTGTTACTGGCTTGGCATGGACCTCCGTAGGCGGGGACGTACTGTTCATTGAATCCTCGATTGCCGAAGGAACCGGCAAACTCACCTTAACGGGTAACCTCGGAGAAGTCATGAAGGAAAGCGCGGTAATTGCCTTGGCCTTTTTGAAATCGCACAGCGATTGGCTGAACCTACCTTCCGGTGTTTTCAACGCCTACGATGTCCATTTACACGTACCTGAGGGAGCAACCCCCAAGGACGGACCCAGCGCTGGAATTACGATGCTGACATCCCTTGCTTCCTTATTTACCCAACGGAAAGTCAAAAAACAACTGGCTATGACGGGGGAAATCACGCTGCGAGGTGATGTATTACCGGTTGGAGGGATTAAAGAGAAATTGTTGGCCGCAAAACGTTCGGGCATCAAGGAAATCATCATGAGCCAAAAAAACCAACAAGATGTGGACGAAATCGAAGCGCGCTATCTTAAGGGATTGACGCTGCATTTTGTGAGCACCATGAAAGAGGTTTTGGATCTAGCTCTACTTACAGAAAAGGTGAAAGAAGCAAAATCTATTTCACTGAAAAACAAGAACTAATCCCACTCTTCGGAATCGTTTTCCTTGAGGAGTTTGTGCCAGTTTTCATCGGGATCTAAGCGGTCTTTGAGGATTTCGGTGTATTCTTCCGAACTCATGGTGTAGCGCTCCACTTCCGTACCGGTGTACGTTTCAATCGCATCCAACAGGGGAATTTCGTCCGTACTGCAAAAACTCAAGGCTTGTCCACGTCGGTTTCCTCGCCCTGTTCTTCCACAACGGTGTACGTAATTCTCGGGATTGTCGGGAAGATCGTAGTTGATCACGTATTCCACCTCTGGAATGTCGATTCCTCTGCAGGCAACGTCCGTGGTCACTAGGATTTTGTTCTCTCCTTGACGGAAGCGTTCCAGGGTCACAAAACGTTCCTCTTGGGCTTTTCCTCCGTGCAGTATCTCTACCGTCAACCCAACGCGCTCCATGGCTTTCTGAACCCTTTCCGCACGGACTTTGGTCCGAACGAAAATCATAAAACGGTCGTCGGGATATTCCGTCAGAATGTTCTCTAGAAAAAAGCGCTTATCGTCCATTTCCACCATCAACACCTGATGGTCCACATTCTTAGAAACCGGATTCCCCGGAGTGATTTGAATGCGTATGGCATCGCGAACTACATCATAAGCTAACGACTTGATTTTCTTGTTAATAGTTGCTGTAAAGAAAAGTGTTTGTTTATGTTTAGGAAGCTTGCGTTTGGCGTCAACAATATCCCGCGCAAAGCCAAGATCCAACATAACATCGGCTTCATCGAGAACCCAAGTATTGACGGTTGAAATATCCAAGAATCCTTGGGCAATTAAATCAAACATGCGGCCCGGGGTTGTAATCAGCACCTGAGTTCGTTCTTGCAGTTTTTTAATTTGTTGGTCCTGTTCCACTCCGCCAATGAGGGAAAGAATGCTAATGGACAGATGCTTGCTGAGGCCCAGAAACACCTGTTCAATTTGCCGCGCTAATTCGCGCGTTGGCACCATCACCAAAACCTGCACTCCTTTCTTGTGGGCATGGGCCTGGACCTGATGAAGGATGGGAATGGCAAAGGCAGCCGTTTTCCCCGTGCCGGTGGGCGCCACGGCCATGACGTCTTCACCGTTTAGTATGTGAGGAATAACCTTGTATTGAATATCGGTAGGGCGTTTGTACCCCAGGTCCTCAATGGCTTGTAGAATGGAGGGATGGACGGGATAATCCTTGAACTTCATGGTTCAAAGGTACGGAATCCGAAGCTTATTGGTTAAAAAGCTTTTCTACCGCCTCAAAGCGGAACGCAAAAATGGAATCCAATTTCCTCCGAACCACAAGACCGTGCATGAGCCGACCTAAAAATCCTAGAGGGAGCTCATAACTTACGATATCCGTCATTTCCACCGAACCGCCGAGGTCTTTGAAGTGGTGTTCATGATGCCAAATTTTGTAAGGCCCCACGCGCTGTTCGTCAACAAAAAAGGCATGATCACGTACGGTTTTAATTTCAGTGACCCAACGCATGGGAATGTTGAGCAAAGGTTTGACCGTGTATTCAATCATGAGGCCTTCGTACATTTTGTCAGGAATTTCGGTCTTCACTACAAAACCCATAGACGCGGGGGTGATTTTAGCCAGGTTGTGCGGCGAGGAGAAAAAATCCCAACAGGTTGCGAGGTCGGTTTTAACGATTTGCGTGCGTTTCAATTGATACATGCTTAACGAAACAAACGAGGTTAAAAAAAGTTGTTCTAACATCACAAAACAAAACGTTGGCTTTAGGTATTCCAGCTTTATACACGAACTTTGAAATTATTCGGGTATTCACTTGGAAATTACACGGGTAGTAACTTAGAAATTAAAGAGGTATCAACTTTAAAATTTATGTGTACCTTCAATTGTAAAATGGAGGTGTTATTATTTTTATTATCCCTTGGACTCCTGCTTTTGGGATTCGTTGGGGCTGTTATACCTGGGCTCAGTGGCCCTCCAATTGCTTGGTTGGGGTTACTCTGTTTGTACCTTGTTCCGAGCACTGACATCCCTTCCTGGATGTTGGTTGCAACAGCCATTTTAGCTGTTTTGAGCCTTGTTTTGGAATGGACCGTTCCTGCCTACGGCACCAAGGTTTTCAAAGGTTCAAAATACGGCGTTCGAGGTTCTTACGTCGGTATGTTCATTGGCATGGTACTTCCCATTCCATTTTCGATGCTTCTTGGTCCTTTCCTTGGTGCATTTATTGGTGAATTGATGCACGACCCCCAGAACCGTCAACGAGCCATTCAGGCTGCTTTTGGAACGTTCCTTGGATTCTTATTCGCTATTTTGATAAATTTCCTCATGGTTAGCCTAGTGGCCTTGATTTGGGGATATTATGCGTTTATTTGGATATTTTGAGGACGCTACCTCAAAAACACCCAACGATTTTCTTCCGATAATTCCTTCACGAAGCGGTAATTATCCAAATCAAATCCTTGTATATCGGTTAGTTGCTCAATGTTGTTTTCCAACACGAAACGCGCCATTTTTCCACGGGCATTTTTAGCGTACATCATCACCACCTTCGGTTTGCCTTCATTCTCCTCCATAAATACCGGCGTGATGACCTCGGTCTTATCCCAATGCGGTAATACCGCTTTGCTGTACTCGTCCGAGGCAAGGTTTACCAAGTATTCAGCCTCTGCGCTCAACTGTTTCGCCAGCTTGTTCCCCCAGAATTGGTAAAGATTCTCCGCCTTCTTCACGGGAAGTTTCGTCTTCATTTCCAAACGGTAAGGTGCGATCAAATCGTCCGGATGCAGCACTCCGTAGAGCCCGGATAAAATCCGCAGCTGGCCCTTCATGCGTTCTTGAGCACCTTCCGAAAGCGTATCCACCGACAACCCGCGGTACACTTCACCGTCGAACATTTCCACCGCACGGTAGAGAAATCGGTGATCCCACATTTTAATCATGTCCAAGGACTCCCTTGCCAAGGTAGCCGATACGCCCATGAGGTCAACAATGTGTTGAAATTTTAACTTTGCCATGGAACGATGTATGAGTTTGGCCTCGGCCATAAACCTGGGCGACCGCAACCTTTCCGGTTCAATGGCCGCATGTTTCTTCAAATTTTTCGCCGGCGATATTAGCATTACATAATTCATACGATCCTATTACATTAACACCCTACAACAAGTTTTCAACGTGTTAAAACCTTGTACAAAAATAACCTAACTTTAGCGACATTAAAATGGACTCTATGAAGAAACTTCTCCTTACCCTTTCATTTAGTTTGCCCTTTGTCTTAAGCGCCCAAAATTCCCAATTTTACGGGTATTTCGAACCCACCATCAGCCATATGGTTCCCATACCATTGAAAGACGCTCAGCCAGCGAACACTTTGCTAAAACCAAATTTTAAAGGCAGGGAGGACCTTCAGGTTGACCAATCGCAAACCCATAACCCTGATTGGGTATGGCAACAGCATGAGTCTACCGAGAAAACGACTGCCGCAACCATTTTGTGGCAAGGCAATGGCTTAGGACAAAACATGTCTCCCCCCGATCCAACCGTTGATGCCGACAGCGCTGTTGCCATCGCCTCTACGAACTCCGGAGGCGGTGCCGTTTACCGGATTTTCAATAAAGTAACGGGAGCTACGATTTCGAGCTCTTCAACGATGCAATCCCTGGGTGGACCAACGGGACTTGGTGATCCAATCGTGCTGTATTACAAACCCTTGCGAAGATGGTTTTTAATGGAATTCTCTAACACGGGCAACAAGCTACTGCTTCATGTATCACAAACCAACAATCCTCAGGGAGCATATTATACGTATCAGTTCAATTGTCCCGCTTTTCCGGATTACCCAAAATGGGGCTTCTGCCCTACTTCAGATGCCTTCTTGGTTTCTACCAATGAAGGTGGTCCTCCACGCATTTATGCGATGCGTTTGAGCAATTTGCTCGCAGGAACAGCATCCCCTTTCATCGGAATTCCCATCGGATATTCCCTGAACGGCTTCGGTTTTCAATCCATTACTCCTGTTGATCTCGAAGGAGATCTTGCTGCTCCTGCCGGAATGAAACCGCTTTTCATCCGTCACCGCGACGACGAATCCCATACCAATGGAAGTCCGGACAGCCCGACCAACGACTGGATAGAACTTTGGGAAATGACCATCAATTGGGCCAACACCACAGCAACCGTCGCAAAAATACAAGACATCGCTATTGCGGAAATTGATTCCAAATTGTGCGGACTTACCAGCTTTACCTGCGTCCCTCAACCCGGTGTCAACACCAAATTGGATCCCCTCAGGGAAACGGTTATGTTCAAAGCACCTATGCGCGTTTTTGCAACCCATCAAACCTTGATGGCGTGTTTAGTAACGGATGTTAATGGAAATGACCGATCAGGAGTTCGTTGGTGCGAACTGCGTCGTCCTAGCGGAAGTACCTCGGCGAATTGGTCCCTGTACCAAGAAGGAACGTATGCCCCAGGTACCACTAACCGTTGGATGCCAGCCATCAATATCGATAAGCACGGTAACATCATTATGGCTTATTCTACTTCAAGTACCACCGCCGGCGATTTTCCTTCGATTAAAATGACCGGAAGAAAACCTTGCGATCCGCTTGGGCAAATGACCATGACCGAAACCACCATCATCGCAGGGGCGTCCTCGAAAACAGGCGACACCCGTTGGGGCGATTACCATCACATGGCGATCGATGATTTTGACGGAGAAACGTTTTACTACACCGGGGTTTACCGCGACGCGAATTCAACCCGTACGCGAGTTGCTGCCATCAAAATGAACCCGGATGCCAACGATGCCGGTGTGGTCGGTGCTTATGTCGTTAATCCCGCCACTCTTTGCGGAGCGACCACACAACTTGGCGTAATCGTTCAAAACTTTGGTTCAACGGCGGTGACCAGCGGCACCCTTACTTGGCAGATTGGTGCAGGAGCAGCGACGACGGTCAATTTCAATTCCAACCAACTCAACGCCATTGGAAGTACGGATACCGTTTTTGTAACCATCAACGGTTTAGCGGCAGGAAACAACGCAGTTGTGCTTTCTACCACTGGTGCTAACGGCGTTTCCCCGGACGAAAACACCTGCAACGACGCTTTTAATTTCACCGTTACGGTAGGTGGCAACTTGCTGAACGTAACTTATGCGGTTAACGCCCAGCCCAGTTGTACCGGCAGCAACGGACAAATCACCTTAACCGTTAACGGCGGGTCCGCTCCCTACACCTACCAGATCAATGGTGGAGCTGCGCAGGGTAGCGGCGTTTTTTCAAACCTTCCAGCAGGAACCATCAATTACACGGTTACCGATGCCAACGCATGCCAAGGACAAGGTACATTCAACCTAAATCCACCGGTGAGCATAACTACCACCGCGACAACAACACAGATTACCTGCAATGGACAAAACAACGGTAGCGTTCAACTATCAGCAACAGGAGGACAGGCGGCTTACACGTATTCGCAGAACGGTGTTACCTACCAAGGATCCAACAGCTTTAACGGATTGAGCGCAGGGACCTACACGTTTTACGCGAAAGATGCCAACGGCTGTGTGGGTACCGTCAGCACGACCATTACCGAACCTAATGCGTTAACGATCAATGCCATTCCATCCGCAATAACCTGTTTCGGAGAATCCAACGGAAGCATCGTTGCCAGCGGTAACGGCGGAACCAGTCCGTATTCTTACAATTTAAACGGTGGCGCCTACGGAAACACCGCAACATTTAACAATTTGTCGGCTGCAACGTACGTGGTAGGAATTCAAGATGCCAACGGCTGCATACAAACCTTTCAAACAACGGTGGTTGAGCCAACGCAAGTTACGATTACAGGAATTTCTACGGCCTCGACCGGTAATAACGGGACCATTACCGTAACCGGCAGCGGAGGTAATATGCCTTATACGTACAGTATCAATGGAACCAATTACTATTCAGGAACCCTCTTTACGAACTTGGCTCCGGGGACGTACACCCTCTACATCAAAGACGTTAACGGATGCATCGGAACGGTACAAGTAACCGTGGAAGAAACCCAAGGACTGGAAAATGCATCGCAGGGACTGTCCGTCGTATTGCTCTACCCTAATCCCAACAACGGAACCTTTAACATAGAGGTAGATGGCGTGGTAGGAGAGGTTGTGGAAGGAAAACTGTTCTCCACCGACGGAAAATTAGTCTCCGAATTTCGATTGGGTGCAAGTAACGGAACCGCCAAAAACACGCTTGAAATGTCGCATAAATTAGCGGCGGGAACCTATTATCTTGGCTTGTACAATGAAGAACGAGCGGCCATTGTACGCTTTGTGAAGGAATAAAATAAAGGCTTAGAACTCGACATTGGCTTCAAATATGTACCTTTGAAACCATGGTCCAAGCGAAAAAAATAACCATTGCCATTGATGGCTATGCGTCCAGCGGAAAAAGCACCTTGGGAAAGGACTTGGCCAAAGCCTTGGGGTATATTTTCATAGATTCTGGTGCGATGTACCGAGGTGTTGCCCTTTTTGCCTTAGAACAGGGCTTACTCGATTCGGGAAATTTAAACGTGTCAGATTTGGTTGCGAAACTCCCGGAAATTACCCTTTACTTTACCATGGATGCGACCCAGGTCTTAATGCTTAACGGACGCGATGTGAGCCTTGAGATTCGATCCTCCAAGGTATCAGAGGTGGTCTCCGCTGTGGCCGCGGTAAGGGAGGTTCGCGAAAAATTAGTGGACCTGCAAAGGGCAATGGGCAGCGAAGGCGGAGTTGTGATGGATGGAAGAGACATTGGAACGGTGGTTTTTCCCAAGGCGGAATTGAAATTATTCGTAACCGCAGACCTCGATACCCGAAGCCAACGAAGGTTCCAGGAAATGCAAAAAAATCAACCTTCATCAACCTTTCAAGAAGTTAAAAACAATTTATCCCAAAGGGATTCGTACGATACGCAGCGCAGCATTAGTCCTTTGTTAAAAGCTGAGGACGCCATATTAATTGATACGGGAAGCATCAGCCGAGAAGAGCAATTGAAAGTTGCATTGGAATTGGTGGAAACGGTTTTGGGACATGAAGTTTAGGATCATTTTTGTCTTTGGATTTTTTGCCATGGGTTGCCAATCGGAGGATAAACCCTCGGAGAATCCTGCTCGGACACCTGTGGAAACAAAAAGCACCGAAGATGATTTGAACAGCAGAGCAAAAAGGCACGTGGAAGCGCAATTGCAAATCCCCGTAACGGAGCAATACGGACTTAAAATCTTCAAAGCACACCTCGATTCGGACGGAAAAGAGGATGCCATCATCGCCGTCAATCGATTGGAGCATGCTTTGGAAGGTGCGGCGAAAAATCCCAATTCTGCCAAGATGGCCGAAATCGGTTTTGTGGGAAATCACAACCTGCTTTTTTTCTACGATGGCGGACTCGACCAAATTTCTCCCGCGATTGCCGTGCCCTCTTCGCCGTATGTGCCTCTTGAAATTCAATTTGCACCCATAACAGCCCCCAATTACCAGGACATCATGGTCACCTACCGCATCCGTAACTCCGGATACCGTGCCTTCTTTACCGTGCTCAACCACACCCCAACGCGTTTTTTTGAATGGCCCGAATTCGATGAAATCGGAACCCCAAGAGCTAAGGGCTTCGCCTTTCAATTCACGGAAAGCAACCTGCAACCTCGGAAAAACATTCAAATTTATGCAGCGAAGATTGAACTGGAAGATACGGTCAAGAACTTCTTTGTTGCACGTCCCAAACTGCTAAGAACGCCCACCCTGTTGCACGAATTTTTCTACCTTCCCGCTAAACAAACCTACGTAACCAAAAAATAAGATGGAAACCGAACACGTCAGCGCCTTTTACGACAGCTATGTTCGGGAACAAGCTGCAACCGGGATCAACGACCGCATTTACGGGGTATACGAACGCCTTTTGAAGCTTGGATTGAACGAAACATCCACAATACTTGAACTGGGTTGCGGGATAGGAATGATGACCTCTCTATTGAAACGAAAAATCAGCCAAGGAAAAATTCACGCCATAGACCTTAGCGAAGCCTCGATTGCCTATGGGAGAGAACATATAGCCACCCCAAACATCACCTTCAGCGCGCAAGACATTACCGCATTTGAAACCACCTTAAAGAGCCCTGATTTCATTACCTTGATTGATGTGCTTGAGCATATTCCATTAGAAAAGCACGCCGCTTTATTCGAACGAATCGCGGGGGTAATGGGCCTCAATTCACGCTTCGTTATTAACCTACCAAACCCCGACTACATTGAATACGACATTGCCAAGGAAGCGGATTCTTTGCAGGTCATTGACCAACCGGTTCCCTTTGCTTCCTTGATTCAGCAATTGGATGCTGCGGGCTTAGAACTCATGCAGTATGAGAAGTATGGACTTTGGCATCACGACGAATACCAGTGGTTTGTATTGCGCAGTAAACGTCCATTCAAAGAAGAATCCATTGATTCTAGCTTATCTTTTTATCAAAAAATCCAACGAAAAATCAAGCGGTGGAGGATTAAGCGCATAAATTACCGGGTGCGGAATTAATTCCGCACCCGGTAGTAGCGCACACTAATTACCACTCCTAAAAATTCCCCCTCAGCGTTACAATGAAATTACGTCCCGGCGCAGAGATGTTCGAAGCGAAATTTCGATAATTCTGATCGAGGATGTTCTCACAAGCAAGTTGCAGCGACAAGCTACGGGAGAAATTGTAATTAATCCGTGCGTTCACCGTAGCCCAAGAAGGCATACCGTAAGGCGTGGCGTAGGCAAAATTATCTTCACCGATGAAATTATAATCCGCTAAGCGCTTCCAACCCGAATAGTTCATGAACAATTCCGCGCGTAGCTTACCAACGGAGTACACCATCGACAATTTTCCGAATACTGGAGGTATGTGATCTAAGGGAATACTATCGGTTACATTTCTTCCTTTGGTATAATTCACCGTGGCCATCATGCTCAGGTGGTCGTTCAATTTTCCGGAAATCATCGCTTCTACACCATAAACATAGGCTTTTCCAGCATTCGCAGTCGTCAATACCCGGCTCAACTGCCCGTCATACATGGCAGAATCCAATCCGTTCAGCGTTCCCTGACCTACCGTTAGCGCATTTCTCAGGAGGGTTCCGTAGGCAGTCGCTTGAATCACCAAGCCCTCCGATAATACTCGGCTGATGCCAAAATCCGCATTGTAGGCAAATTCAGGTTTTAAACTAGGGTTGGGAACCAGCACGGTTCCTTGCACGCTTTCGAATACCTTGGATAAATCGTCAACGTTCGGAGCACGGAACGCAGTTGAACCATTCAAGGACATTCTCCAAAGCTTATTTGGCATATAAATCAATCCAAGATTGCCGTTTAGCGCGATGTTTTTCTGAGCAATATCATTAAAAGGGAAAGGGAAAAACGTTTTATCCGTGAAGGCAGAATTCAAACTTACGTATGAAGCCCTTAGTCCATCATTCAGAATTAATTTATCGTTGATCTCCCAAGTATGCGTTGCGTACGCAGCAGCCGACATCATGGTGGAGCCTCCATCCGGATAGCGTGTATCCAAGGAAGCGGTGGTATCGGCGACGATATCCTTTTGAAATGCTGATGAATTGACTTGATTGTACCATGCATCTACTCCATAGCGAAGTTCATGGGATCCTTTTTTCTTCGAAAAATCAGCATTTAAGGTCACTATATCCAGATTCTCTATGCGGTGATTCAAGAAATTCTTCTTGTACCTGCGGTCCATTCGACTTTCTTCGATGGCTTGGTAGGCTACGGTAACTCGTGCGGCATCGTACAAGGACCTTGCATTGCTCAACTCTAGGGTATAAGCGGCCATCAATCGAAATTGAGGTCCGTAATACCATTCCGCAAATCTTGGCAAGCCATTGCTGGTTTGGGTCAAGCGGTCGTAACGGTCGATGTTGCTCGAATTCGAAAGCTGCAGGTTTACTTTGTGCAAGACTCCTTTTTGGGGTTGGTAGCTGAATTTCTGTAATACATCATATTGCGAGTAACCAGAACCCACTTGCAAGTTCGTATCAGCATTAACGATCATAGAATCAACCCCATTAATGCGTTCCACATACCACGGACGAGCACCAAAACTCCCAACGAAATCATTTCTTCGTGCCCCTTGACGCAAATCACCGAAGTTGGAATACGTGAACGAGGTCAGGGAACCAAAACGTTTTGTTCCAACAGAAACATCGGCATGCGCTGCATATCCATTTACCGCACTCATAAACCGTGTAAAGGCACTGGCTTTGATTAAGGTTTTTTCGGTAGCGCTCAACATTGGATTCTTTGTCGTAAAATGCATAACCCCACCTATGGCATCGGAACCATAAACCACAGAGCCGGGACCAAAGACCACTTCTACCCGATCCATGACCCCATTGTCCATGGTAATGACGTTCTGAAGATGACCTCCTCGGTAGATGGCATTATTCAAACGAACGCCATCGATGACCAAAAGGACTTTATTGGTTTCAAATCCACGAATAATCGGACTTCCTCCACCCAATTGGCTTTTTTGAACAAATACATTCCCGGAATTCGCCAAAACATCGGCAGTAGAAGATTGGTTCATTAAAGCGAGTTCTTGTTTGGAAATCACCTGAACCTTTTGCGCGAGGTCCTTACGTTTTTCGGTAAACTTACTGGCTGAAACCACCACTTCTTCCACGGAATGTTGGTTGGGAAACATGGGAATTTTACCCGAATTGGCTTTGATTTCATCGGC
>JBJOJZ010000155.1:0-10080 GCA_046046325.1 Bacteroidota bacterium | reverse complement strand
TTTCACAGCCCGGACCAAGAATGATTTGGCAATTTGGTGAATACGGCTATGATGTGAACATTGATTTTCCTTGCCGAGTGTGCAATAAACCGATCTTATGGAATTACCTTCAACAAGGGAGACGACAGCAATTACTCGACGTGTATAAGGCTATGTTGTCGTTGCGTAATAATTATGAAACCTTTAGATCACTCGATTTTCAAGCGAGCTTGGGCGCAGGTGTTAAACGAATGATCATGAATCACCCATCCATGAACGGTTTGTCCTTGGTCAACATCGATGTCTCGCCCATTTCAGCTACACCCGCCTTTCAACATACCGGTTGGTGGTATGAGTATTTTACCGGAGATAGCATCAATGTTACCAATGTGAATGCAGCCATTTTACTTCAACCCGGCGAATACCGTGTTTACACCGATGTGCTTCTTCCAAAGCCTACCATAACTTCAGTTGCCTCCCTGGAAGAATTGGAAAATCCTGGGTTTGAATTTTCCGTATATCCTGTACCCTTGGAATCGACGTGTACCTTAAAGGTGCACTCCAGTGAGTTTCAGCCCATCGAAATTCAATGGTACGATGCTCAAGGAAGCTTGGTACAACAACATAGAGGCTTAGCAAATGCAGGGGAAAACCTCATTCCATTCGACAATCTCAACCTGAATCCAGGGACTTATTTGGTATTGGTACGTCTTGGGAAATCTCTGGCCCATAAAACTGTAGTTAAATGATACGATTCCTACGGTTCATTGGCTTCATGTTTCCCATTGCCCTTATCGCTCAAGCGGTTCATCCTCCGAATTCTGCTGCCTTTCTTCAGGATGAGGTGGCCCAAATTTACATTACGATGAATCCGCAGGATTTCGAGACGATGGTCGGTGATAGCCTTGGTAGCAGTTACGAGTTTCCGGCCAATTTTGCTTATGTTAGTTCCACAATACACGATACGGTCAATAATGTGGGCATCCGTTTGCGTGGAAATACTTCCTTGACCTCAGGCAAGAAATCCTTTAAAGTGGACTTTAACGTGTACCAACCCGGATTTAAGTGGAACAATTTGAAGTCTTTGAACCTCAACGGTGAGCACAATGACGTTTCGATTATGCGCAGCCGAACCTGTCAAGAAATGCTGCGTTGGTCCGGTTTACCCGCCCCCCGAACGTCGTACGTAGAGGTGTACATCAATTCCGAATACAAAGGGCTTTACATTAACGTAGAACACTTTGACGATCAATTCATCGAAGCTCGTTTTGTTAACGACGATACCGGCAATTTGTATAAAGCCAAGTGGGGTGCTGATATGACCTATCAAGGGTCGAGTCAAGCCCCTTACCATTCGTTATATGAGTTAAAAACCAACGAAGCCTTGGACGACTTTTCTGGATTGGTTCACTTCTTAGACGTGCTGAACAATTCTTCCAACGCCGAATTTCCATGTGCCATTCAAGAGGTACTCGATGTGGAGCTTTTTTTGAATTCCCTTGCCTTTCAAATTCTAGTGGGTCAGTGGGACGGATATGCTTTCAATAAAAACAACTACTACCTATATCAACGACCTTCCGACGGTAAGTTCGTTTTCCTTGAATACGATTTGGATAATACCTTTGGGATCGATTGGATGGGCGTCAATTGGGCTTCAAGGAACATTTATACTTGGTCTCCGAGCAATGCACCACGACCTCTTTACACTCGGATGATGCAAGTGCCATATTTCAAGGATCGGTTTTCGTACTACATGCAACAACACCTTAATGCTTATTTTTCACCAGGTTACATGGTGCCAATATGGGAGGCAACCCAGGACATGATCAGTCCTTCCGCCTTGGCCGATACCTACAAAGCCTTGGACTATGGGTTTACCGACCAGGATTTTCTTGATGCCATTTCCAATGCTTGGGGTAACCACGTTTCCACCTCCTTGGAGGAGTACATTACCCAGCGCAGCACCTCCGCCTTGAATCAGATAATTTACAATGGCACAACTAACCCTTGCTCCGTAGGATTAAATGAACCGATGGAAGTTCCGATGCAGTGGACTACACGCATTGATTTGATGGGAAGAGCACTGGATGCAATCCCCATAAATCAAGTATTTATTGAAATCTCAACCACTGGACAGACAAGAAAACGAATCGTTATCCCATGAAAACCCTTTTATCGTTAAGCTCCTTATTTGTTGTTTTTCTATTGTCGGCACAAGCGGTGGTGTTGGACCATGTAGAACCAGCCAATTGGTGGGTTGGAATGAAACACCATCAGGTGCAGGTGTTGCTTCACGGCCCTCAAATTGCGAAGTATACGGTAAAGGTTCAAGGATTGAACGTCTTAGGAGTCATCAAAACTGAGAATCCGAACTATCTTTTTGTTACCGTTGAAACACAAGACAGAAATGCAGGGACCTATCCAATTACCTTAACCAATGCAATGAACAAGGAAGTTGCGCGCTTTGATTTTAAATTGGAGGAACGTATCTATCAATCTGCGGTTCGTCAAGGATTTTCAACCAAGGATGTAATTTATCTGTTAATGCCCGACCGTTTTGCGAACGTTTATCCTGGTCAAGACACCTATCCTGGAATGACAGAGCCGGGAAATCGTTCCCTCCCGGGGGGGCGTCATGGGGGTGACATCGGGGGAATTTTGGAGCACTTGGACTATATTAAAGAATTAGGTGCAACAACGATTTGGACCACGCCCCTCTTGGAGGACAATGAGCCAACTTACTCCTATCATGGCTATGCGCAATCGGACTTGTATAAGGTTGATCCTCGCTATGGAACCAATGCTTGGTTTAAGGAATTGGTATTGGAATCCCACAGGCGGGGCCTCAAAGTGATTAAAGATGAAGTGCCCAATCACTGGTCGAGTAAGCATTGGATGATTCAAGACCTCCCAACAAAAACCTGGATTCATCAGTTTGACCAATTTACAAGATCTTCCTACCGCACCAGTACTCAGATGGATCCATATGCTGCACCGTCCGATCATGCTGCTTCCGCAGACGGTTGGTTTGATACCTCCATGCCGGACATGAATCAGTCCAATCCCTTGCTTTTAACGTACTTAATTCAAAATACCCTGTGGTGGGTAGAGTATGCCTGTTTGGATGGCTTGCGGGTGGATACCTATTCCTACAACGATAAAGAAGCAATTGCCACTTGGACCAAGGCCATTATGGAGGAATATCCCTATCTGAACATGGTTGGTGAGGTTTGGTTGCATAATCAAGCCCAAATCTCGTATTGGCAAAAAGACAGCAAAATTGGTGCCTTGGATTCGTACAACAGTGGCCTGCCCGCCGTCATGGATTTCACCTTACACGATGCCATCATGCAGGCGTTCAATGAACGAAATCAAGGGTGGGATCAAGGAATGGCTCGTATTTACGAAAATTTCGTGAACGATTTTGTGTATGAAAATCCCAACAATTTGTTGGTGTTTATGGAAAATCACGACACCAAACGCTTCAATGAATATTGTCCAAACCTGGCCGATTATAAACTGGCACTCACCCTAATTGCCACAACACGAGGCATTCCACAAATCTATTACGGTTCTGAAATTGGTATGAAGGGCTCAAAAGATGCAGGGGACGCCGACATCCGTCGAGATTTTCCGGGCGGTTGGGATACCGATACACTGACCGCATTTTATGCGCAAGATGATGCGCGAAAACGCTCAAAATTGGGACGAACTCCAGAACAAGAAGCGTATTTTCAATTCACAAAAAAGGTGCTTAATTGGCGTAAAAATCAAGCAGCTATTCATGAAGGATCCTTAGTTCAGTACGTTCCACAGAACAACGTGTACGTTTATTTTAGAATCCTAGGCGAGAAGAAAATCATGGTGGTGCTGAACAATTCATTGGATGCTCAATCCCTAACAACTGGACGGTTCGGTGATGTCTTAGATAAATTTTCAATCAGGGCAGTTCCCCTAAAAAAAGAGGTGTTAACTGATACCTTCATCGACATGTCGCAGAAATCCTTAACCATTCCAGGAAAAACAGCATGGATCATCGAATTGTAACTAGGGCCTTATTGCTGTTGTTTTTATCATGGCTTAACACGAACGTATGGAGTCAAAATCCAACACGGCAATATAAGAGCATTGCATCAATTCCTGCAGGCGTAAAGGTCACCGTTTCCGATGGGGAGTACATCTTCCGGTCGTATGGTCCGAACATCATCGAAACCACCTTTATTCCCAACGGTCAAAAGCATGAAGTAAATTCCCATACCGTGGAAAAAAAACCGGATGAGAACGCGTTTACATGGGCTGCCTCATCCAATGCCTTGATTCCCCCGTTCATCGATATCTATCATAAGGAAGATCGAGACAAGAAAATGAATCCTGTTATTTTGATTCAAACGAATCCGTTTAAAATCACCTATTGGCACAAAGGTAAATACTTACTTTCTGAACGTTGGGGTTATGATGTGGACTCGAGTATGGAAAAGATTCAGTTTAATTTGAGTCAAGGAGAAAAGTTATTCGGAACAGGTAATCGAGTACTTGGTATGGACCGAAGAGGGTATAGGCTGCCTCTTTACAATAAGGCGCATTACGGGTATGAAACGCATTCAGAACAAATGAACTACTGCATGCCCTTAGTGATTTCAGATCGGCTTTATGCCTTGCACTTTGATAATTCGTATACCGGTTTTCTAGACCTGGATTCGAAAAAGGACAGCAGCCTTACGTACGAAACCTCTGGGGGAAGAAAAACTTATCAAGTTATTGCAGCAGATAATTGGAAAAAATTAGTGACCGCGTATACGAGTTTAACCGGAAGACAACCCCTTCCTCCGCGTTGGACCTTTGGTAATTTTGCAAGCCGTTTTGGATACCATTCGGAGCAAGAAGCTCGAAAAGTAGTGAATCAATTCAGAGCGGATAGCATTCCCCTTGACGCGATAGTATTTGATTTGTATTGGTTTGGCACAACCATCCAAGGGACGTTGGGGAATTTCCAATTCCATAAAGACAGCTTTCCGAATCCCACGCAAATGATCTCTGATTTTAAAAATAATGGGGTAAAAACAGTATTAATCACCGAGCCCTTTATTTTAACTACGTCACGAACATGGGAAGAAACCAAAGCCAAGAAATTGCTGTGCACGGATGTCACGGGCGAAAAGCCGTTTACCTATGATTTTTATTTTGGAAATACGGGATTATTGGATATCTACAAACCAGAAACCCGGCAGTGGTTTTGGGATATTTACAAAGGTTTAATCGCCATGGGGGTTGAAGGGATTTGGGGGGATTTAGGAGAGCCTGAGGTGCATCCCGATGAGCTGTACCACGTCAATGGTCGATCAAATCGGGTACACAACACCTATGGGCACGATTGGGCTCGATTGATTAGCGACGGATACAAAGCAGATTTCCCGAACCAACGGCCGTTCATTTTGATGCGGTCCGGATATTCCGGTTCGCAGCGGTTTGGGATGATTCCATGGACCGGTGACGTGAACCGTACCTGGGGAGGATTAAAGCCTCAAGTGGAACTTACCCTCCAGGCAGGCTTGCAAGGAATTGGATACCTCCATTCCGATCTTGGTGGCTTTGGTGGAGCAAACGACGATCCCGAACTGTATGTTCGTTGGCTGCAATATGGGGTGTTTCAACCCGTTTTTCGTCCGCATGCCCAACAAGAAGTAGCCAGCGAAGCTATTTTTAAGGACCCCAAAACCAAAGCCTTGGCCAAGGCAGCCATTGAGTGGCGCTATCGCTTATTGCCTTACAATTACACCCTAGCGTATGAAAATTCAACAACGGGAATTCCCTTAATGCGCCCGGTTTTTATGGAATATCCCGACCGCAAGGATTTCATTGAACGCACCGATGCGTTCATGTGGGGACCCGATTTGTATGTGGTTCCCATTACCGAAAAAGGACAGCGGATTGCTAAAATTGATTTTCCGGATGCGAATCCTTGGTTTAATTTATTCACCGATGAACGAATAGTCCCAAAACAAAGCATTTCCATGGCTCGTTGTTTCTGGGGTACCCGCATGCGCATGGTTTGGAACGAACCGAGCATGGATACCCTTTCTTTAGACCGTATTCCTGTATATGTAAAGGCAGGAGCTTTTATTCCCATGGCGAAAAAAGGAATTCAATCCACGGAGCAGTATCGAGATAATGAGGTAGAAATTCACTTTTTCTACGATCCAAGCGTAACATCTTCCTCGGGACAATGGTTTGTAGATGATGGAAAAACGCCTCAAGATTTTACCAGTACATGTTATACAAACTACCTTTTTTCCTATGGTAAATCCTTTGGCAAGACCTCAATCATTGATGTAAAAGCGGTCAGTCCGAATTGTAAACCTTTCCAGACTACCGTAACCTTAGTGATCCATAATGTGGAAGAAATGCCTCGAGTTATTGGGCGAAAAAACGATGAAGCGCTCGGATACCCATTTATGATATCGTTTGATAAGACTTCAAAAACCCTCCGAATACCCTACGCCTTAGTTACGGATAACCGATTGAAAATCAAATTCCCGTAAATTTCTTTGTGTCATAATGACATTAAGAAAAAAAAAGTATATTTGAAATCGTTAAATCTTAGCTAACCTTAAATTAATTTTTGATGAAAGTACTGCTACAAAAACTATTATTGCTGTTTGGAGGCTTGGTAATTTCTACTTCGTTGATGGCCCAAAAAGGCAGCATCAGTGGATTAGTATCCGACGCGGATGGTAACTATTTGCTGGATGTGAAAATCCTTTTGGAAGGTCCCGTCAAAGCCTTTGCCCTGACGGATGCCAACGGAAAATACTCCGTAACCAACCTAACAGCGGGAAGTTATAAATTGACGTTTAAATATACGAGCCTTTCCGAAAAAGTGGTGGAGGTGGAATTAGCCGAAGGTCAAAGCCTTACGCAAAATGTCACCATGACCAACGATCAAGCCGAGGATGAAGTGGTGGTAATCGGTTATGGTACTACGCGCACCAAAGACCTTACAGGTTCTGCTACTGTGATTAATGAGAAGAACTTCTTAAAAGGTTCCTTGGCAACCCCCGAACAATTGATCATGGGAAAAGTTGCCGGTTTGAAAGTGACGTCGAACGACGGTGCTCCGGGTTCTGGGAGCACCCTGAGGTTGCGTGGAGGAACCTCCATCAATGCGAGCAATGACCCCTTAATTGTAGTGGATGGAGTTCCCTTGGACAACGGTGGAATTGCTGGGGTGGCAAACCCGCTATCGTTGATAAATCCAAATGATATTGAGTCTTTTGTTGTGTTAAAGGACGCTTCGGCAACCGCAATTTATGGGTCAAGGGCTGCCAATGGGGTCATCATTATTACCACAAAAAAAGGTGCAGCAAACCAAAACCAAGTCAAAGTAGTTTGGGATTCCAAGACCTCAGTTTCTACCGTAGCAAAATATGCAGACGTTCTTTCCGGTGATTCCCTTCGTAAATTAATTCGCACGAAAGGAACAGCAGCTCAGATTGCATTGCTCGGCATCGATTCTACCGTTAATACCGACTGGCAGCGCGAAGTATTCCGAAACGCAGTAGTGGTCGATAACAACGTTTCCATAACCGGGGGTATCAAGGGCTTGCCGTATCGACTTTCGGTGGGGAATCGTTTCGAAAACGGCCTTTTGAAAAGGGATAATTTGAACAGAACTACCTTGGGAATCAATTTAACTCCAAGTTTTTTAAACGGCGCTTTGCAATTTGAAATCAACCAAAAATTGGTTCAATCGCGTTCGTTTTTTGCGAACCGAGGTGCTTTAGGTGCTGCTTTCTTCGATCCAACTAAACCGGTAATGTCGGAAGACTCCATCTTTGGAGGTTACTATGAATGGTTGGATAATGGTAAACCGAACACGCTTTCCGCGCGAAATCCTGTTGGCTTGTTGATGCAATCCGAGGACCGAAGCGTGGTCAACCGCTACATAGCCAACGCAAAAGTTTCCTATAAAATGCCCTTTCTTCCCGAATTGAAAGCTGTCATCAATGGAGGAACAGATCAAAGTGAGGGTACCGGATTTACCGAAACTTTAGCGACTTCTGCCGCAGGATATTTCACCCAAGGAAGTTACAGTCAATACCGGCAAACCAAAGGGAATAAATTGATTGAGGCTTACGCCAACTATAATTCCGCCGATAAATTACCCAACCAGTTGTTGGACGTCACTGCAGGATACTCTTACCAAGACTGGTATACCGAAAGCCCTAATAACCCTACGTACAACCAAGCGCAAGATTCCATTATTGCGCCTGCAGCAGCTAATCCGTTTTATACCAAGAATGCCTTGCTTTCGTACTATGCACGGGCCATTTATTCGTTTAAGGATCGATATGTAGTCAATGTCTCTATGCGCCGTGATGGCTCGTCACGTTTCAGTCCAGAACAGCGTTGGGGATGGTTCCCTGCTGCCTCCGCAGCATGGATCATTAGTGAAGAAGGATTTTTGAAAAAAGCCAAGTTCATTAACATGTTAAAATTCCGCGCGGGATGGGGAATCACCGGACAGCAAGACGGTATTGGAGATTACGCTTATATTGGAAATTATTTTGAGGGGGCCACGACCGCTCAATACGCCTTTGGGGGCCAGTATTACACCGTTTACCGACCTGCAGGTTTTGACGCCAACCTGAAATGGGAAACCACCGAAAGCTACAACCTTGGTGTGGACTTTGGTTTGTTCAAGGACCGAATTTCGGGTTCCGTGGACCTTTACAAGAAAATCACTTCGGATTTGTTAGCTACGGTTGCCGTTCCAGCAGGAACGAACTTTACCAATGAAATTCTTACAAACGTGGGTGGGATGGAAAATAAAGGGGTGGAGTTTAGCCTTAATGCGGGATTAATCGCGAAAAAAGACCTTCGCTTGGATTGGATGTTTAACATTTCCAGAAACATCAATCAAGTGACGCGATTGGCACAAATCCAAGACTCTACTTCTCCTGGAATTCTTATTGGCGGAATAGCGGGTGGTATTGGTAACCAGGTACTGATTCACCAAGTGGGCTACCCGACCTTTACGCTGTTTGTGTACGAGCAACAATACGATGCGAACAACAACGTGATTGAAGTGGGGCAGCAAGCCAGTATTGATATGAACGGTGATGGACAAGTTACCAGTGCTGACAAATGGAAGGATACCAACGCGTTTGTAGATCGTAATAACGATGGAATCATTAATGTGAAAGACCGTTACTATGCCGGACAAGTGGCGCCGAAGTTTTTCATGGGAACGGCCCTAAATTTTCAGTACAAAAAATGGAACGCAGGCGTCTCAATGCGAAGTGAATTGGGTGCGACCATTTACAATAACATTCACTCAAACAGCGCCACGTTTACGGCGGTAGAAGGCACGAAAAAATACCTGAATAACATCAGTTCCCTGTATTATGAGGACGAGGTACAAAAGACCACGACCAACCAATTGTTATCCGATCACTACCTCGAAAAAGCGGATTTCTTGAGAATTGATAACATTAATATAGGTTACAATTTCGGTAAACTGGGCTTTTCCCAAGACCGAGTAGGCTTGAACGTTGGGTTATCGGTACAGAACGTTTTTGTTCTGACCAAGTACCGTGGACAAGACCCGGAAGTGGGCGGCGGGGTTGATAACAATTTTTACCCACGACCGCGGGTATATACCCTTAACTTAGTTTTTGATTTTTAATAAATAGCGTATGAAAACGATTGTTCGATCTTTCTTGTTGCTGGCCTTCATAGGAGCGATGGCTTCTTGTAAAAAACAACTCAACCAATCCCCTAGGTATGGACTGAATGCTGAAAAAGTCTACAGCGACCCCAATAATTACATCAAAGTTCTGGCGAAATTGTACTCCGGTTTGAGCATGACGGGCAACCAAGGTCCAGCTGGACAAGCCGATATTGCCGGCATTGATGAGGGTTTCTCAGCCTACGTTCGTGTTTTGTGGAATTTACAAGAATTACCCACCGACGAAGCAGTTTGCGGATGGAACGACCCAGGTATTCCGGAATTGGTAAAAAATAACATCAATGCGGAAAACGTCTGGGTTAAAGGAATGTATTACCGCATTTACTATCAAATAACCCTTTGCAACGAATTCA
>JBJOJZ010000015.1:0-10540 GCA_046046325.1 Bacteroidota bacterium | reverse complement strand
TAGCAGCAGGTCAAACAGGACAATGGACGGTGGTAAGTGCTCAGAACAACGCTGGTGGATTCCAAGGTTTATTTGCGAACGGAGGTGTTCAAGCCAACGATCAGTTTACTGGGACTTACGGTGGAACCTATGTGTTGAAATGGGCAGTGACGAACAGTACTACGGGTTGTATCGGAGAAGATACTATGGTGGTTACTTTCCATCAACCGGTGGACGCCTCCCTTGCCGGGTTAATTGGTCAAGGTGACGTACTTTGGTGCGGATTAACAGGAAGTGACTGGTCAACGTCTACGAACTGGTACTTGAAACAACCTGCGAATGGAAACTATCCGAACGGATACTACCAACGTATGTCGGGTGCTGTACAGCCTGCGATCAACAACGAGGTATTCTCCATCAACCAAGCAAGCGGTGGTATGTGTATTGGAACCAATAATATCAACCTAAGTTCTGGTAGTAATGCGGAAGATGTGTACGTCGGCACAGGGATCACCTTGAATTTAACCAACCAAACAGCCAACGTTGCTCAAAACTTTATCAACAACGGTACGATCATCGCATCAACGGGAACGGTGAACTTCACGGGTGCTTCGAACGGTACGATCAGCGGAAGCGGTAACACGCAGTTGTTTGACATGACGGTTAACAAGTCTCAAGGGTCAACCTTAACCTTGCAGCAACCGGTGTTGGTGACCAATACCTTGACGATGACGCAAGGGAACGTGTTCACGAGCAACAACAACTTGCTAACCTTAGGAACGAGCAGTGCTGCACCGGGAACCTTGAGCTACAACACAGGAACAATTGTAGGACCGTTCAAGCGATACTTTACGAATGCCGCCACGAACGGAAACGAAGGATTGTTCCCAGTAGGTACGTCGACGTACAACCGTTATGCGAGCTTCAGCTTTGGTTCTACGCCAGGGGTAGATCAGTTCTTGACAGTAGAATATGTAACAGGAGCGCCAATGCAGGGAGGCTCACCGTTGTACAACGGCTTACCGTGCATCGCTTCAGGAGCCTTGGTACAGAACTACTCGGCGGATGGATATTGGAGCGTGGTGCCAACGAGCAACAACTATACGGCACCGATTACAACGGCACCTTATTCGGTAACCTTGTTTGCGAACAACTTGACGGGAATGCAGACGCCACAGATATGCCGTATCATTAAGAGCGCAGGCTCGAACAATGCAGCACAGCACCACGTGGCATGGCAGGGATGTGGCACGCACACGGCGATCAATGCCGGGGTAAGTCCACAGGCTTTTGCAATCACGAGCACGGCAGTACAGGGCTTCAGCTGGTTTAACATCGGTACGTCGAACAACCAAGCGTTACCGGTGGAGTTGGTGAGCTTTAACGGAAGCTGTGAGAACGAAGAAGTGAAGTTGACATGGCAAACGGCAACGGAGCACAACAGTTCGTACTATGAGGTAGAGAAGTCGCGCGATGGAATGGAGTGGCAGGTATTGACTACGGTAACGGCGGCAGGAAACAGCACGCAATTGTTGAACTACGAAACGATGGATGCACATGCGATGGAAGGGAACAACTACTACCGATTGACGCAAGTGGACATCGACGGAACACGTAAGACCTACGACGCGATCAATGTGAGCTGCAGCGGAAGCACGAAAGGATACTTCTCGGCCTATCCGAACCCAAGTACGGGAGCTTTCCAAGTGATCTTGAACGATAAGAAGTTGATAGGAAGCAGCGTGTTGACGGTGCGTGATACGAAAGGAGCAGAATTGTTGAACCGCAGCATCGAAGTGAAGCCGGGAATCAACATGTTCAACGTAAGCGACTTGAACTTAGCGCCGGGCGTTTACTACGTGCAAATCGTGAACGGCGAGCGCACTACAGAGGTGCTTAAAGAAGTGATTCGATAATCGAATCGAAATCCCATACTGAGAATCCCTCGTTCGCAAGAACGGGGGATTTTTGTTTTATCCACTGGCAAATTCCAAGGTTTCGCAAAAGCGATTGGGAGATTTTCCCTCTTTGTAACCTGATATTCTTCAATCCTAAAATCCTGATATCCTCCAGTCCTTAGATCCTTGAATACTGAATCCTTTAAATCCTAATATCCAATTATCATTTTTTCACCGTCTTTATCGAAGCCTTTTTCTTTTTTCTAAGGTTGGAACCCTCCTTTAATATTGACCTTTCGTAATACCATGTATTTTTTGCTTCGTGTTCATTGATTTCGACTACCATGCATCCATGGTTGCACAAATCAACATACTAAACATGTGGATTGAGGGATTTTTTTCGTACCATAGGCTCAACCAAATGGGACTTAAATATTGAAATCCGTTCGTTGAGATTTGCCGAAGTAATCGATGGGGTCACCCATTCTACTCCCAAGGTTTTACCTTCAAAACGCGTTTCAATTCCCATGGAAAAATGGGCGTCACCGGTTAATATGACTACATTATTCATTTGGTTATGAGCCCAATGTTGCAGAATCTGCTTTCGTTCTTCGGAATACCCGTCCCACATATCATTGTTCGTTTTATATTTCAGGGCTTTGACGACGGCCGACGGTGATTGAACTGGATTGAAAATCACCTGATTTCCCCAAATTTTCCAGAAGCATTAATGGAAGTTTCATGGAATCGTATTTTTGCAAAGCTACAAAGCTAATTCGGTCGGTTTGTTTACTTAAGGTTAACTTCTTAACTTAGCGAAGAATTGCAACATCGTCCACATGAAATCTCTTTTACCTATTCTGCCTCTGTTTTTTATGTCGTTTTCCTTTGCTCAAAACGTAGTTTGGCAAGATGATTTTGAAACCCCCGCCAATTGGACGTTGAATATCACTTCAGGGACAAACGGATTGGACGCGAATGTTTGGGTTATTTCTGACGCTGAAGGGGGAGTTGCTGCCGGAGGATGTGGAGTAGCTTCTAATGGAAATAAAACCTTGCACGTAGGCTGCCAAGGAGCATGGTGTGTTGGTACGGGCGCCACCTACAATGCGGGTGATGGCGGTTTGGGTTTTATTGATGCAGTTACCAACAAACGAGCGCTCTTCGCTTCCAACATCAACACCTTGAACACGCAAAACCTGTCCATTGAATTTGATTACATCGGCATTGGTCAGCAAGGCTTCGATTTCGGAACCGTACTCTACAGCACGAATGGCGGGTCCACGTGGAATAACTTGCAAACAATTTCTCCTGCGCAAACTTGTGCCAGCGGACAAGGGCTTTGGTCGCATGTTTCCTTTCCGCTTCCTGCTCAATGTGCTAACATCAATAATCTTAGAATCGGTTTCCAATGGCAAAATGATAACGACGGTGCGGGATCTGATCCATCATTAGCCATCAACAACGTAAAAATTACTTCCCCTGCTCAACCCTCGGTCGTGGCTTCTTTTACGCTTAGCAGCGATGCACCTTGCATGGGAGATTGTATTTCAATTGCGAACACCAGTTCAGGAGCATCAACTTATGCTTGGAGTTTTGGTAACGGTCAGTCTTCGACCTTACAAAATCCACCTCAAGTATGTTATGAGGCGCCTGGAACCTACAATGTTCAATTAATTGCTTGTGATGCTAATACCTGCGATACGAGTACAACAGCAGTCACGGTTCAACCTCTCTTAATCGGAACGGTAAACGTTACCAGTCAAGGTTCTTATACCTGGCCTTTCAATGGTATGGTTTATTCCTCCTCGGGTACCTATGTTGACACAGCATCGAACGCGAATGCATGCGATAGTGTTGTTACCTTGATCCTAACCATCAATACAGGGAGTATTGACGAACTTATATCTTCAAGCACCTCGCCTTTAATAAAAATAACGGACTTGGCAGGGCGTGAAATGGATTTAACGAAAGGTCAAGTCATGTTGCTGTACTATTCCGACGGTGCCATCAAACGAATTTACATTAAAGAATAATGTTTCAATTTATTAATCGCCAGATTCCTGTATTATTAGGACTCATCTTCATTGGATTATTTTCCTTTGATGCCCGATCTACCCACATTCTCGGTGGAGAAGTTTACTATGATTCTTTGGGAAATGGGTTTTATAAAGTTACGTTTGAAATTTATCGGGATTGCAACAGTGCAACAGCGTACGACAACCCTTTGGTTTATACGGTCTTTTATGGGGATGGTACCTATTTCAACGAATTTGTTGTGGACTTATACTCAAGTGCAATTCTTCCCATAGTTTACGATGATCCTTGCGTTACACCCCCGAACAACATATGCGTGGAGAAAGGAATTTACATTGATACTATTCAATTGCCTTTCAATCCTTCTGGATATCACATTTCCTATCAGCGCTGTTGTTGGGCGAACAATGTAGACAACATTGTCGATCCCGGGAATAATGGAATTACCCTAACGACTTTTGTTCCAGGTTCAGATTTGACGGGAGTATACAATCAAGGAGCACGTTTTGTAAATTATCCTCCATTGGTTTTATGCGCTCAGAACACCCTTAATTTTAACCATTTCGCTTTCGACCCTGACGGCGATTCGTTGACTTACGAGTTAGCCGACCCTTTGGAAGGAGGAAGTATTGGTAACATTATTCCCAATCCTGAAAGCCCACCGCCCTACAATGGAGTTCAGTGGAATCCTGGTTTTTCGACATTGGTTCCTTTTGGGGCGGGCTCAAATATTACGATAAATAATCAAACAGGTATGATGTCCTTTACCCCAAATAACATTGGGAATTTTGTGGCAGGCGTCAAGGTCAATGAATACCGAAACGGAATACTGATTAATTCAAAAATTAGAACTTTTTCCTTTCGAGTGGTAGTTTGTCAAGTGGATATTCCAATTAGCGTTAATATCACCGGACCTCCTCAATTAATCGAGGACTGTGGATCCGCAGGTTTTATCATTTCCCGAACGGATACCACCGAAAATCTTGTAGTTCAAATTGGGCTTGGTGGAACGGCTACCAATGGGGTTGATTACCCCTTCATTCCTGACTCCTTGGTGATTCCTGTTGGGGTAAGCTCGGATACCATTAGTATCGAAGCGTTAATGGATACTCTTGTCGAGGACACAGAAACCGTTTTCTTCAGTGTCATTGTCCCTAACCCTTGCGATGGCACTTTTGATACTACCTCGATTTCCTTGAACTTCATCGACTATCAACCGCTAGAAATCAATGCGCCAGACTCTTTAAATGCTTGTGTTTTGGGAGGAGAGATACCCGTACTTTGGTGTTCTGTTACCAAAGGTGTATCGCCCTACCAATACAATTGGGAGCCAGGACCTTTCCCCAACAATGACACGGTGACACTTGGAGGATTTCCCCTAGAACCCAATCAAAATGTTTTTTACGTGGAGGTACAAGATGTTTGCGGCAAAGTGATTGCTTACAATCCCATATATGTTTACAACCAGTGTCCCCTCGAAGCCCCCAATGTGTTGACGGTGGATGGAGACGGAGTCAACGATATTTTTATCGTTCAGCATTTGGAGGATTACGATGCTGTTCAGCTTCGGATTTTTAACCGTTGGGGAAATTTGATCTATGAAAATGAAGCCTACCAAAACGATTGGTCAGGGACGGACTTGTCGGGCAAAAAATTGGTGGATGGGGTTTATTTTTATACAGTAGTTCCTCAAAGCGCTAAATACACCTACGACGATCAGGAGAAAACACAATTCACCCTCCATGGGTTTGTGCATGTGTTCAATAAATAAGTGCATGAATGGTGTATAGTTCGAATCTTGGTTTGGGGCTTTTTAGCCTTTTATCCAACATTGTGCTAACTATTGTGAAAGGTTTTGCTGGGATTGTAGGTAATTCCAGCGCTCTTATTGCAGACGCTGTAGAATCTTTAATGGATATTTTTTCTTCATTTTTTATGGTTATCGGAATGAGTTATGCGGCTAAGCCAGCTGATGATAACCATCCCTACGGTCATGGGAAAATCGAACTACTTATGACGTTTATTATTGTATTAATGTTATTTATTTCCGCTTCTTGGATAGCCTATGATGCATTGCTGAATTTTTCCAAGCCACAAGAAGCACCAGCAATATGGACCTTGTGGGTAACCATGGGAATCATCGCTTGGAAGGAATTGGTTTTTCGGGTAATAATCTACAATGCTCATAAAAAAAACAATGCGATGTTGAGGGCAGAGGCATGGCACCAGCGCAGTGATGCAATTTCATCACTCGCAGCGTTGGCAGGAATTGGCTTGGCTGTTATGCTCGGTAAGGGATTTGAAATTGCTGACGAGTGTGCAGCGCTGTTTGCCTCGGGTATTATTCTTTTTAACGCCTGGAAAATTTTTAGATCAGCGCTTGGTGAATTTATGGATGAACAAATTCACGACGATATGCTCCAGAAAATTACTGCGGTAAGCAATCGGGTGGAAGGAGTAGAAAACATAGAAAAATGCCGAATTCGAAAGGTAGGATCAACGTACGTAGTGGACTTACATGCCAGAGTTGACGGAAGTTTAACCGTTAGGGTAGGTCATGATATTTCCCATCGGTTAAAGGATGCGTTGTGTGAAATGATTCCAGAATTACACCTTGTAAACATTCATGTTGAGCCAGTTCTTTGACCTGCCTCGTTGGAAATAAACGATATTTTCAAAGTTTTTTCTCTTTTCGCTTGTAGAATCGTTTTAACCTCGTATCTTTGCACCCCTCAAAGAGCGTTTGAGGTTTTAATATATTGTTTAATTAAGAGTATTTTTTATGCCAACTATACAACAATTAGTTCGCAAAGGAAGAACAGCGGTGGCGCACAAAAGTAAGTCTGCTGCACTTGATTCATGTCCTCAACGAAAAGGAGTTTGTGTTCGTGTTTATACAACCACTCCAAAAAAACCAAATTCAGCCATGCGAAAGGTGGCAAGGGTTCGTTTGACCAACGGTCGCGAAGTCAATGCCTATATTGGAGGTGAGGGTCACAACCTTCAGGAACACTCCCTTGTGTTGGTGAGAGGTGGTAGGGTAAAAGATCTACCTGGGGTACGATATCACATTGTTCGCGGCGCCGAGGATACCGCAGGAGTTCAAGGCCGTTCACAAAGAAGAAGTAAGTACGGAACTAAGCGTCCGAAAGCTGCTAAGAAATAATCTAACTATCAATTTGCGATAATATAAAGAGCGATGAGAAGAAGAAAAGCTAAAAAAATTGCCATACTCCCAGATCCAAAATTTCAGGAGCAAGTGGTAACAAAATTCGTTAACAACCTAATGTACTCTGGTAAAAAGAGTCTTGCTTTCAAGATTTTTTACGAGGCAATCGATTTGGTTGAGAAGAAAGTTGAAGACAATTCAGGTTTGGACGTTTGGAAAAAAGCTATTGAAAATGTAACACCAAGTGTGGAGGTGCGAAGCCGTCGAGTCGGTGGAGCTACATTTCAAATTCCTACGCCAGTTCGTGAGGAACGTAAGTCGTCATTAGCTATGAAGTGGTTAATTGGTTACGCTAGAAAGCGTAATGAAAAGACTATGTCTCAAAAATTAGCTGCTGAAATCATTGCCGCATCGAAAGAGGAAGGCGCAGCTTTCAAAAAGAAAGAAGACACAATCAGAATGGCTGAAGCAAATAAGGCATTTTCACATTTCAGATTCTAAGAACATGGCAAGAGATTTAAAATATACACGAAACATTGGTATTGCAGCGCACATTGATGCCGGTAAGACGACTACCACAGAGCGCATTCTTTTCTATGGTGGTGTAAACCATAAAATTGGTGAGGTTCACGATGGGGCAGCAACCATGGACTGGATGGAGCAGGAGCAGGAGCGTGGTATTACTATTACCTCTGCGGCAACCACATTAACGTGGAACTACCGAGGTACGCCTTACCATGTAAACATCATTGACACCCCAGGACACGTTGATTTTACGGTTGAGGTAAACCGATCCCTTCGAGTATTGGACGGATTAGTTTTCTTGTTTTCTGCGGTGGACGGTGTTGAGCCGCAATCCGAGACTAACTGGAGGTTAGCTAACAACTACAACGTTCCAAGAATTGGTTTTGTTAACAAAATGGACCGACAAGGGGCTGACTTTTTGAAAGTTTGTAAGCAAGTTAAAGACATGCTTGGAAGCCATGCTTTACCCCTTCAGATTAATATTGGTGAAGAAGATAACTTCAAAGGAGTTGTAGACCTAATTAACTTTCGAGGTATCGTTTGGAATGAGGACGATTACGGAATGACCTTCAAGGAAGTTGAAATTCCTGCGGATATCATCGACGAAGCCCGTGAATTAAGAGGAAATTTGTTAGAAGCGGTAGCGGAGTTTGACGAAACTTTGATGGAAAAGTATTTCGAGGATGAGAACTCTTTAACAGAGCGTGAAATCCTGGATGCGTTGCGTCAAGCGACCATTTCTGGAAAAGTGGTTCCAATGATGTGCGGTTCTTCCTTCAAAAATAAAGGGGTTCAGGCGATGTTGGACATGGTAATGGAAATTTTACCTTCTCCGCTTGACATCGAAGCGATTACTGGTATCAATCCTAAAACAGATGAAGAGGTAACGCGTAAGCCTTCGTATGATGAGCCTTTTGCTGCACTAGCGTTTAAAATCGCTACCGATCCATTTGTGGGCAGGTTGTGTTTTACACGCGTTTATTCGGGAATGTTGGAAGGAGGATCGTACATTTTGAACACACGTTCAGATAGCAAAGAGCGTATTTCTCGAATTTTCCAAATGCACGCAAACAAGCAAAATCAAGTTCCACAACTTGGAGCAGGCGATATCGGTGCCATTGTTGGATTTAAGGATATCCGAACCGGTGATACGCTATGTGCTGAGAATGCTCCTATCGTTCTTGAATCCATGGTGTTCCCGGATCCAGTAATCGGTTTGGCGATTGAGCCCAAAACCCAAGCAGATACCGATCGTTTGTCAACTGGTCTATCTAAACTTTCTGAGGAAGATCCAACGTTCCGTGTAAACACGGATCAAGATACTGGTCAAACCATTATTTCAGGAATGGGTGAGTTACACCTTGAGATTATTGTAGACCGATTGAAGCGTGAGTTTAAAGTAGAAGTAAACCAAGGAGCGCCTCAAGTAGCATACCGTGAGGATATTTCTGGTTCAACGGAACACCGCGAGGTATACAAAAAGCAAACAGGTGGTCGAGGTAAGTTTGCCGATATCTTAGTGAAAATTTCTCCTCAGGACAACGCTGAGAAAAAAGGTCTTGAATTCATAAACAGCATCAAAGGAGGTAACATTCCACGCGAATTCATTCCTTCTGTGGAGAAAGGATTTAAGGAGTCGATGAAGAATGGAGTTTTGGCAGGGTTCCCGCTAGAAGCCATGAAGGTTGAATTGATCGATGGTTCTTTCCACGCGGTTGACTCGGATTCACTTTCTTTTGAATTGTGTGCTAAAATGGCTTACCGTGATGCGGTTAAGAAGTGTTCACCTATTCTTTTAGAGCCGATCATGAAAATTGAAATCGTTACACCAGAGGAGTACTTTGGAGACGTTCAGGGAGACCTTAACCGTCGTCGTGGAATGCCTACGGGAATGGACGATCGAAATGGTGCGAAAGTATTGAAAGCAGATGTTCCACTTTCCGAAATGTTCGGATACGTAACCCAATTACGTACGATTACTTCGGGTCGAGCTACCTCGTCAATGGAATTCTCGCACTATGCTCCGGCACCTAAAAATGTTGCCGAGGACGTCATCAGTAAAAGTGGAAAAGTTTAAGGGTAATTAGAGAAGATTATGAGCCAAAAAATTAGAATAAAATTAAAATCTTACGATCACAACTTGGTGGATAAATCCGCGGAGAAAATCGTAAAAACAGTGAAATCTACTGGTGCGGTTGTAAGCGGTCCTATTCCGTTACCAACTCACAAAAGAATTTACACCGTATTGCGTTCCCCGCACGTAAACAAGAAAGCGCGTGAGCAGTTTGAATTGTGTTCTTACAAGCGCCTTTTGGACATTTACAGCAGTTCTTCTAAGACGGTTGATGCTCTTATGAAATTAGAGTTGCCAAGCGGTGTTGATGTTGAGATTAAAGTATAATAATAGAATAAACAAGTTATGTCAGGAATAATTGGACGAAAAATCGGAATGACTAGCATCTACAGTGCCGAGGGTAAAATTTTACCATGCACGATTATTGAAGCTGGTCCCTGCGTTGTTACGCAAGTAAAAACGGTGGACAGAGATGGTTACGACGCAGTTCAGTTGGGTTATGGTAAGCGTAAAGACAAGAATACCCCAAATGCATTGAAAGGCCACTTTAAAAAAGCCAACACAGAACCTAAAGCAAAATTGGTTGAGTTTAAAGACTTCAACGAAGTTTCGTTGGGCGATGAAATTAACGTAAGCCTATTTGAAGAGGGCGAGTTTGTAGATGTTATCGGAACCACTAAAGGTAAAGGTTTTCAAGGGGTTGTTCGTCGTCATAATTTTGGTGGTGTTGGACAATCTACCCACGGTCAGCACAACCGTCTTCGTGCTCCAGGTTCTATTGGTGCATGTTCCTACCCTGCGCGTGTATTTAAGGGTATGCGAATGGCAGGTCAAATGGGTAACAAGCGTAGAACTCAG
>JBJOJZ010000081.1:0-5664 GCA_046046325.1 Bacteroidota bacterium | reverse complement strand
TACCAGCAATTCAACAAAACGTCTAGCCTTCCCCTACACGGTGAATTATTGGCCGAGGCTAAAAACATCAACCTGATACTGAACTTAGTAATTTGCTCATCAACGTTCATCTTATCCATACGGAATGACCGTGAGTTGTTTTACATGGATGTGCAAAATTATGAATCGGTGGATGATATATTGTATGGTATTTTAAACGTACTTGCTCGTCAAAAAATAACGGTATCCATGGCAGAATGTTCAATCTACGCTTTTTGCTCAGCGATAATCGTTGAATCGTTGCAGCATGGGATGCAGAAAATTCAAGAATTACATACCGTAGCAATAAACCAACGCGTTAAACCTTTCTTATGAGAATCATTTCGGGTGCGTTAAAGGGACGAACTTTTCGCGTTCCACCGGGCTTCCCTTCACGACCCACCACCGACTTTGCCAAGGAAGGGCTCTTTAATATTTTGGAGAACAACTACGATTTTAACAACTTGAAGGTTTTAGATTTGTGTGCAGGTACAGGAAATCTGTCCTTCGAATTTCTTTCAAGGGGTGCCTCTTCTATTACCGCCGTTGATAAGAACGGTCGCGTTTGTTCTTTTCTTCATAAGAATGCTCAAGAACTACAATTAGCGGCAAAATTAACGGTAGTTAATACCGATTGCCTTCATTTCTTGGAACGAACGGTTGAGTCTTTTGATATTATTATTGCTGACCCACCCTTTGATTTACCCATTCACAATACCATATCCGACACCGTATTCCATCGAAATTTACTCAAACCTGATGGGATTTTGATCATTGAACATGGTAAGCGAACTGTCATGGACAATGCAACTAATTTTAACAAAACACGTAACTTCGGCAACGTGAATTTTAGCTTTTTTACATGGCCATAAAACGCATTTTTTTTCCGGGTTCATTTGATCCATTCACGAAAGGACATGAAGCCATCGTTCACAAGGCCTTGGATTTATTCGACGAAGTTGTTATTGGCATTGGTGTGCATTCGAATAAAACGTCCTATTTTAGCCTCGAAAGTCGTCTAAACCACATTGAAAACCTATTCAATCAAACTCAAGTGCGAATCCTTTCGTTTCAAGGTCTTACGGTTGATGCTTGTAAAAAAGCTAGATGTACTCATTTATTACGTGGGCTCAGAGATTCTAAGGATTTTCAATACGAACGTTCGATTGCCCACATGAATTTTGACCTTCGTGGAATTGAAACAGTTTTTCTATTAACCGATTTGTCCTTGTCTGCTATCAATTCAACGATTGTTCGGGAAATTTACCAAAACCATGGTGATATCAGTTCTTTTGTAACCAAAGACGAATTGCTCATTAAACGCACATGAAATCCATCATAAGCTTGACACTGTTTTTCGTTGTGCTTTCCTTGCAGGCTCAGTCCACGGTCATTGGTTTTGCGCCGCAATTCAAGCAACAACATTTCTACCTGTGGAAAGAAGATGATTTTCTCTCTAAAAAGAAAATCGTTGTTTCGGAAACGGTTGTGGATGATCGAGGTGTTTTTCGATTCGTTACTCCAAAGGGGCCAATTCAAAAATATTCCGTTGGTACAGACGAACTAAATGGGTATTTTTTTGCACAAAATGGTGGGGTTTATCGCCTCGAATTCATAACAGAATCTCCCCAAAGCATAAGTTACAGCCTCCAAGAAGAAATCGAATTAACGTTTTTAGATTTGGACAGCAATGACATCAATTTTAAAATGTTGGGTTTCGAGGCTTGGATTGATGAAGAACTTTCAAAACTTCATTTCGGAAAAACCAGTGAAGGTGAAATGTTGCGACAAATTACCTTATTAAAATTGACCATTTTGAAAGATGCAAGTACCGATACCTCCGCTTATTTTAAAGAATATTTGAAATATTCAACAGCCAATACAGTGGAGAACTTAAAATACATGGGGGCCCCAAGTCAGTTGGAACTTTTTAAAACGTATTTTTTTCAGCGCCCGATACAATACCATGCGCCCTATTACACGGAGTTCTTTGAGACTTTTTACAATCAATTCATTTCGCAAATGGAGGTCAACGATGCGTCGGCCATGTTTCGAGCATATGCAGCCTTGAATTTAAGGGAGCAAGATTCAATCATTTCCCGCCATGCTTGCTCGGGTGATGCTGAATTACGGTCATTAATTAATCTCTATATGCTCAAACAAGCCATGAATGGAAATTTTATTCCTAAATCTGTGGTTAAGGCTAATTTAAAATTACAAAGTGAAGCATCTCCTTTCGAGAAGCATCGCGCTATAGCTACGAATTTGATGCATAAATTTTCAGGTATTGAATTAGGTGAAGCCTTCCCTTTTGAAATGATGAAACATACACCAGCAGGCAATAAACCAATTTACATCCATGCATACCATCCATCGAATACTCGTTGTATTCAAGAAATCGGTGCCCTACGAAAGTTATATGGATCCTATGGAAGTAAGATTGAATTCTTAACCGTTTATGTCGATAAGCCGTTATCCAATGAAACCGAAAAAAAAGCACTAAGCCAGATAACATGGAATAAAATCGCTTTATCACAGGATGACCCTTTCTGGAACGCCCTTACTATCTCCACTTTTCCGTACTACCTCATGGTGGACCAAGAAGGAAATCTTTTGCATGCTCCTGCCCTTTCCCCAACACCGAATGGTAAATACGAAACTATTGAAAAGACATTTTTCGATTTAATAAAACCTTAAACTCGTACTAATCATCGGTTTATTCGATGTTTTTTTCCATTATCTTTGGACAAAACCCTTAACAATGGAACCTACTCGCGTTTTCGATATTCTCGATGATTTATCCAAAAACCCTAAATTAGACCTTCTCAACGCTAAAGAAAATAAGCAGTGGAAGAATTATGCTACCGAAGATTTTATCCGAAACGTTAATGCCGTAAGTTATGGTCTGATAAACATGGGATTAAATCCAGGAGACCGGATCGCTATCGTCTCGAATAATCGCCCGGAATGGAATTTCGTTGACTATGGGGCGCAGCAAGCCGGAGTGATTACCGTACCAATTTATCCAACCATAAGCACTACCGATCTCAAGTTCATTTTAAAGGATGCTGGCGTTAAGATTGTTTTCATATCGAGTAGCGACATTTATAAAAAATTCAACACTATTTCATCAGAACTCGAGGATGTTCCAGCGGTCTACGCATTCAATTCCATCGAAGGTGTCCAGTCATTCTCCCATTTTGTCCAGGAAGCCCTATCCTCCCCACAACATGAATCGTTGAAGACGCGAAAGCAACAGGTAAACCCACAAGAATTGTTTACCATCTTATACACCAGTGGTACCACGGGAGTCCCGAAAGGTGTTATGTTATCCCATGAGAACATCCTTAGTAATGTTCACGCATGCTTTTCTTTGGCCCCCTTTCATTCAAGCTGGCGAGCCCTTAGCTTTCTGCCATTAAATCATATTTACGAGCGAATGGTAACGACCATTTATTTACGCAAGAACATCTCCATTTACTATGCCGAGGGTATTGAAACGATTGGGGATAACTTGAAAGAAATACAACCTGAAGTTTTCGTTTCTGTCCCTCGACTCATAGAACGCGTTTACGATAAATTATTGAGTGCAGGAGACAAACTTTCCGGTTGGAAAAAAAAGCTCTTCTTTGCGTCAGTTGATTATGCACTAACGTTTGACCCCCAAAAACAAACTTTATCTGGAAGGATTAAACGTTGGTTTTTTGATCGGTTGATCTATAAAAAGTGGCGCGCAGCCTTAGGGGGAAAAGTTGTTTGTATTGCCTCTGGTGGCGCAGCTTTACAACCTCGTTTGGGTAGGGTTTTTCATTGTGCGAAAATCCCTGTTCTCGAGGGATACGGATTGACGGAAACCTCCCCTGTTATTGCGGTTAACTGCTATGCAAAGGAGGATACCCGAATTGGCACTGTTGGACCCGTAATCCATAATACGGAAGTTAAAATTGCTGAGGACGGTGAAATTTTAGTGAAAGGCCCGGGAGTTATGCTTGGATACTACAAAAATGAAGCTGCAACGAGGGAAATGATTAACGAAGATGGATGGTTGCATACCGGTGATATCGGAACCTTTGTTGATGATAGGTTCTTAAAAATAACCGACCGAAAGAAAGAAATTTTGAAAACCTCGTCGGGCAAGTACATTGCTCCGTTAATGATTGAAAATAAAATCAAAGAATGCCGATTTGTTGAACAATGCTGCGTAATTGGGGAAAGTCAAAAATTCGCAAGTGCTTTAATCGTTGTTTCTAAAGATTACCTTAAAGAATGGGGGCAAAAAAACGGAATGGCATTAAAAATAGACGAAGAAATCCTAAACCATATTGGCTTACGCAATGAAATCAATGGATTTATTCGTGAAATGAACAAATCCTTGGCGCCCTACGAGCAAATCAAACGGCCCGAATTGATTTTAGAACCGTGGACGGTAGACGGTGGTGAATTAACACCTAAAATGAGCATGAAACGAAAGGTCATTCTTAATAAGCATGCGGATCTAGTGGCTAAGATTTTTTCAGAAGGTGCCTAAGTTTAGGATTCTATAGTAGCCGATAACCCTTGATCCAATAACGCCGTACACCGAGGCTCTAATTCCTCGTAACTACCATGTTTAACGGCGCATTTGCCGTTGTAATGCACAATATATGCGCACTGTTCCGCTGCTTCTGGGGTATGCTTGCAAATTCGAACCAAGCAGTTAATAACGTGATCAAAGGTATTGAAATCGTCGTTGTAAAGAATCAGCGAAGATTCTTGTAATTCCACAACAGCAACTTCGGCACTTTCCTTTTCTTGTTCTTTCATATGGTTATCTAGCGTTGAATATTCAGTTTTTGTGAAAGGGTATTTAGATACGTCAAATCTTCCTCTTTTTGGCTGTAAAACAAAAATTGAATACGATTTTCATCCTGTTTAATAACATCAAAAGGGATATTTTTGTTGAGCGCTATATCATGCACCAACGGTGCAATAGGACTTGATTCTTCCATGGTAAAAATTAACGGATTCAAAGAATCCTCGCATTTCTGCACCTCAAAATCGGCATAATATATCAATTCCAAGGGGGAGATATCGCTTATATCAATCGGTGCACTGGTCAGTTGATTTTGACCTTCTGCATTAACAAATCGGAAGGAATTGTAGTTGCCTAGCTGATTCTTTGACAAGGTTTTTTCCGTTTTCTTTAGTTGAATAAAGGTCGGCTGAACGGCTTTCGCCTCGGTTCCATCCAGCGAAAGATTCATGGGTTGGACTGCCATGACAGGTTCTTTAAGATAATTTAGGGCTATTTCAGCTTCGCCGAGAGAAACCTTGATGCCATCGCGGTACGCGACGATATACGCATCTTGAAACCCTTTCGTTTTCAGGTCATCTCGTCGCCCTTTTGCTTCATCCAAGTTCATGAATTTACCGCTCGAATATTTAAAGTTACCATTCGTTGATCTTTGATAAAAAAGTTCTGGCACTGCCGTTAGCTTCCCGTTATCCTCTTTGGCTAAACTGGCCACTTGAACTGTGTAAAAGACTTCACTTGGTTTTGAGGCAAATGAACTATCCTTTTCCATGGATGGTTTGAGTATTGAAAATGCCTCCTTGAGCAATTCTTCCTTGTTTCGTATACGACACATCCCGTTCTTTTCATAGGCC
>JBJOJZ010000063.1:0-10107 GCA_046046325.1 Bacteroidota bacterium | reverse complement strand
TGAGAAAAAAGGGAATTCTCATACTTTCCTCCGGGAATATAGTCCACAACCTCAACAAGGCCATTTTTGATGAAAATGCTCGATATGACTGGGCTATGGAATACGATCGTATGTCGAAGAATTGGTTGGAGCAACGCGATGATGCTGTTTTTTTAAACCGCTCATCCCAAGGCAACATCGCTTCCTTAGCCATTCCAACACCCGACCACTATTATCCCTTGTTGTATACCTTGGGCTTGAAAAATCGAAACGACGAACTGAAGTTTTTCAATGAAAAAGTGAATTACGGTTCCATTTCCATGCGATCCATGGTGTATGGCGCGAATGTCTAACCTTTTTGTAACCTAATGGATATTCGCTTCGTAAGCACCCCTCGAATTAAACATCGAATATGGGAAAGTATCAACAAAATTTAAGAGCAAAGGTGGTGAAGGAAGCGCAATTAAAATTAAGCGTACACCGCGAGAAGGGAACAGGCACCTCCATGAGTGTTTTTGAAGTCGCTCAATTAATGGATAAAATTCGTTGGTCGAAGTCCCACCAAGAGGAGGAACATTCGATTTTCTTTGCGGTGAGCATGAATTAATGGCCTACTAAGGTTGTGGGGAGGGTTGCAGGATTTCTAGGCACGCAAATTCAGTGTCGTTCAGAAATTCTTGAATCGAGGTATAGAATCTTTTAAGTAATAATTCTATATTTCTTGTGCTTTGGTTCATGGTTCGGATCCAAATTATTTTCGGCGGATGTCCCCAAACCAATGATAGATTGTAAAAGTCTGCGTCAAAAGTAACAATCGTAAATTTGTTTTTCAGAGCGTATTCCCAAATTTGTTGATCGCTAGAATTTCCCAAGCCCATTGAAATAACATGCGCTGCTCCAGGAAATTCCCCTTCTATTAATTTTACAATACGGTAGGAAATGTTCTGATCAAACAGGAGTTTCATGAAGCAATTCTTAACTGGCCCTCTCTCGAGGCAGCATAAAATAAACATGCATTAATGTGGTCTATTTCCAATTCAGGAAAGTCAGAAATGATCTCTTCACGGCTCATTCCGTTCGCAAGCCAATTCAATACATCACTTACCGAAATTCGAGTTCCCTTAAGGACTACTTGTCCAAAGCGCTTTTCGGGTTTTATTTCAAAATATATTTTGTAGTCCATGGGTAAGCAATTCCTTTTTACTGACGAATATAGCGATTTTTGTCATATGTTTCTTTAACCTAAGCCTCAATAATCCCCGATCCTATGAGCTCCTCGTTGCGGTACCATGCCGCAAATTGTCCCGGCGTAATTCCACGCTGGGCTCGATCAAAGAGCACATACAAACGTCCGTTTTTGAGCATTAACCTTCCCTCTTGCAGGGCTTGACGGTATCGAATTCGGAATTCCAACCGCACTCCCTGTTGCAACGCTGCTTCAGGGATTTTTTGTACCCAATTAAGTTCCTCTAAACGCAATTTCAAGGCCCTTCGGTAAAGTCCGGGGTGCTGATCGGTTTGACCCGAATAAATCACATTGTTCACCGTGTCGGTAGCCAGCACAAAACTCGGTTCCGGGCGCCCCCCAATGTGCAGTCCTTTACGTTGACCAATCGTGTAGTAATGAGCTCCTTGATGCGTTTCCACACGATGCCCCATGGAAGGCTCATACACAAAACAACGCGAAAGTTCTTCCACATATTCCCCTTCGTTCGGGAGCTTTTGGTAGGCTTCGAATTGCGGTAAATCACGCGGGATTTCAATGATGGGTCCTTGTTTGGGCATCAACTGCTGCTGCAAAAAGGTTGGGAGGCTAATTTTCCCAACAAAACACAATCCTTGAGAGTCTTTTTTATCCGCCGTGAGCAATCCTTGCGCTGCCGCAATGGCGCGCACCTCCGCCTTGCTTAAGTCCCCGATGGGAAACAGCGCCTTTTGTAACTGGGATTGGCTGACTTGGCAAAGAAAATAGCTCTGATCCTTGTTCTTGTCCAATCCGCTCTTCAATCCATGGCTTCCGTCCGGATGGACGATTTTTCGGCAATAATGCCCTGTAGCGACAAAATCCGCCCCCAAAGCAAGGGCCTCCTTGAGAAAAACGTCGAATTTGATCTCGCGGTTGCATAGCACATCCGGGTTAGGCGTTCTTCCCACCTCGTATTCGCGAAACATGTAGTCCACGATGCGTTCTTTGTATTGCGCACTTAAGTCCACCACTTGAAAAGGCATGCCGAGGTGTTGCGCCACCAGTAAGGCGTCGTTGGCATCGTCGATCCAAGGACATTCGTTCGATAAGGTAACGGTCTCGTCGTGCCAGTTGCGCATGAACATGCCAATGACCTCGTACCCTTCTTGGAGTAGGAGATAGGCCGCAACGCTCGAATCCACCCCGCCCGAAAGACCAACTACCACACGTTTCATGGAACAAAGGTAGGAATTATGAGGATTTACGGTTGATTTATACGAGCTATTATAACGATTGATTTTTTTCGTTTGCGATAATTAAAATCCCAAAGGTATTTAAAGGTAAAAGATTACTATAATGAAAATATTGCGTTATTTGCAGTGTGCTGCTCTCCTGAAAATTGAATGAGTATTAAGTTAATGAATCGAATATATGGGACTCATCATTTTACCTTTTCTATTGTTTGCTAGTATCATCTCTATCTATGCGAATTACAAATCATTTCAGCTGTTGCGCTCGAAATACTTAACTACACGAGACCTAATCTTCGGTTTTGGATTTAACATTTTGATATTTAACCTCGTTTGCATCTCCTACTTGATTGAAGGAAAGGCATGGGCCCTTAGTCCCGTATTTAGAATCCCTTGTTTTATGGTTTTTCTTCCCTTTCTTCTCTACATTGTAAGCACTAGTAGTAAGAATAAAAGCGCTATGATCCTTGGGAAAATGGCATTAATTTGCAGTGCGACTACCGGTATTTTGGCACTGTTTTTCCAATATTTACTTTTTGATCTATTAAGCATTCTTGGGGTAGAGCAATACTATTAGAACAGAGCCACAGGTCATGCCTATTTCCCCTTCCTACGGCGCAGTTCCGCGCTAATCAAGCCCAGCTCGCGCCCGGTTTGACCCGCTACAGAGGTATTTTCATCAGCTCGGCGCAACAAATAAGGAAGAACCTCTTTCACAGGACCGAAAGGCACGTATTTCGCTACCTTGTAGCCGGCATTGGAGAGGTTGTACGAGATGTGGTCGCTCATGCCGAGCAATTGGGCAAAATAGAATCGCTCGTTACCAGGTTTTAATTTGTTCTGAGCCATAAGTTCCGTCAACAACCTCGAGCTTTCCTCGTTGTGCGACCCTGCGCAAACGGCAAAGTGCTGGTGATTTTCAACAATGAATTTCAAGGCCTTATTGTAATCACGGTCGGTAGATTCTTTGTCAGGTTGAATAGGAGAGTGGTAACCCATGGCAGCAGCACGGGCACGTTCTTTTTCCATGTAAGCGCCTCGAACCAATTTAACGCCGTAAACAATTCCCGCTGCTTGAACTTGAGGTAATTGTTGCTGTAGGAAATCGAGACGGTCGTGACGGTACATTTGCACCGTATTGTAAATGATAGCACGATCTTGGTTGTAACAGCACATCATTTCCCAGGTCCAGGCATCCAATACCGGTTGAATCCAAGTTTCTTCCGCATCGATGAACAAGCGAACTCCGTGCTGGGCAGCTGCGGCACAAATGCGTTTGAAACGTTCTTTTACCGCAGCAATTTCGTGCAGCACCTGTTCATTCGCCGTAGTTTTTACCTCCGAAGCAACTTCCAATAAATCAAAGCGGCCGATGCCTGTTACTTTGAAGACAGCGAATGGAATGTTCTCCGAGTTTTTCGCCTTTTCGATGGTGGAAATGATGATTTGTGTGGTGTGCTCAAAATCCTCATCGGAGGTCTTGCCTTCAACGGAATAATCGAGGATGGTTCCTACCCCAAATTTACCGAGCTCGTCGATGCGCTCCGTGCATTCTTCAATGCTTTCTCCTCCGCAAAATTGGCGGAAAATTGTCGCTTTTATAATCCCTTTAATGGGAAAACGTAGTTTTAAAAGCCACGGAGTAAGACGTTTGCCAAGCTTAACAATCCAAGGGTAGCTTACCACCTTGAAAAGCCAATAAGCGCGTTTTAAGTCTTTAGGATTCTTTGATCCAAATGCAATCTCGGTGTTGGTGAAATCAAGCATGCGCAAAATTAACGCTTTTTGCCCACCATTCGCTCAGATTCTTAATACCTTTGAAGCTATGAAATTGGAATTTGACGGTATACCAGTTGAACTAGGCCCTTTGGAAATGTCTAACCTCGGCAACCTACTGTCCGCTTACAAGGATCGTAATAAGGTTATTATGGTCGATGAAAACACCCACGATGCTTGTTTGGAAATCTTGCTACTTTCGTTTCCCGAATTGCAAAATGCTGAGGTTATGCTCCTGCCAGCAGGCGAAGAAAACAAAACCATGGAAGTCGTTTTTCAGGTCTGGTCAGCCTTACTGGAGTACCGAATCCAGCGCAACGATTTGATCCTTAATTTGGGAGGCGGTTTGGTGACCGATTTAGGAGGCTTTGTAGCTGCCACTTATAAGCGAGGCATCGATTTTATTCATATTCCAACCTCACTGATGGCCATGGTGGACGCCGCATTGGGTTCAAAAACAGGCATTGACGTGAACGATGTTAAAAATGCTGTAGGAACGTTTACCGCTCCTAAAGCCATATTTATAGACCCTACCTTTCTAGAAACACTTCCAGCGGAAGATATTTTTAACGGTTTTGCAGAAATGCTCAAGCATGCGTTGACTTTGGACGAAACCTATTGGAATCACCTCAAACGGCTTCACAACGATGAAGAACTGACAACTCCCGAGAACATCCTGCGATCCATTGAACTGAAAAAAGAGGTGGTAGAATCCGATCCGCATGAATCTGGCAGAAGGAAGTTGTTGAATTTTGGTCACACCTTTGGCCATGGGCTTGAGTCCTATTTTCTATCGCGAAAACCGATCGATCATGGTCACGCGGTTGCGCTTGGCATGATCGCAGAGGCCTATGTTTCCTACAAACGAAAGGTACTCTCCTTTGATGCTTACCAGGAAATTGAACACGTACTGATTGCTATTTTTCCAATGCTACCGATTCCTGAGGAAGCCTTTGAAGAAGTCATGAACCACATGAAGAATGATAAGAAAAATGCGGGTAACAGCATCAATTTTGTTTTACTCAAGGCCCCAGGATCTGCTGAAATCAATGCCGAACTATCAGAAAAAGAAATAGGGGAGGCATTGTTGCACCTTTCGCTGCTCGCCCGAAATTCGAATTAACAAAAAAAAAGGCTTCCGAAGAAGCCTTGATTCAAATTAATTCTATGCGTTTAACGAATGATCGTCATTTCGTCCACGATATGACGGGCACCGGAGAACTTATCGATAATGAAAAGTACGTACCGGATGTCCACATTAATCGTTTTTTGAAGCTTGTCATCGAAGATAACATCCCCAGCCATGGCTTCAATGTTTCCATCGAATGCTAATCCAATTAATTCACCTTTGGCGTTGAGCACTGGAGAACCAGAATTCCCGCCGGTGATGTCGTTATTCGTCAAAAAGTTAACCGGCATATATCCATTTTTATCGGCATATTCACCGAAATCCCGCGTGTTATTCAACTCAATTAAGCGCTGTGGCAAATCGAATTCTTCGTCATTAGGCTTGTATTTATTGATAGTTCCCTGAAGCGTGGTGTAAAAATTGACTTTTGCGTCGTTACGCTTATCGTAGGGTAAAGCGCTCACGGTTCCATAGGTAAGGCGCATGGTACTGTTAGCGTCAGGGTATTGTACTTCACTTAATCCAGATTCCCTTAAGCCTTTAACAAGTTTTCGGTAGGCGCGTGCATAATCGGCTTGCATTTGTGCCATTTCAGGGGTCGTAGCATTCAAATGAGCAATGAGTTCTTGTGAAAGTAAAAACAAAGGATCTTTGCTGATTTCCAAACGAACCTCCCCTCGAACGTAGGCTTTCAACTGATCTGGGTTGCTGAAAGCGGTTTTGGCCAAGGTGGAAGCAATCCGCTGAGAAACGGCATCCGGTGATTCGAATGACGCGGGCATTTTGTATCCAGCTTTGGTGACATAGAGCCAAATTCCGTTCATCAAAATGTCTTTTTCTACGGGAAACGAGAGCGTGGAGTAGAAGTCGTCGATGGTTTGCATCATGGATTGCTTTAATGCATCCGTTTTATCACTTGCCTTGTCGAATTCCAACAATTTACTTCCCAAGGTTCTGGATATCACGCCTAATTCAGAAGCTCTTAAGAGATTGGAAAGGTAGTTGTCATGACGCGCTTTTTCGTTGGTTGCTGCGTAATACGTATTGATGGTTGAAACAACATTTCCATATTCTTTGCGGTTTTTTTTCTTTTGGGCCCATTGGTCAAAAGCGGCTTCGTTGGCTGCTTTAGCTTTGGCCGTTTCGAATTTGGTTAAGGCATCAATCATTCCTTGACGGTTTTTCCAGTAATTCGCGATTCGAGCATATTTGGAGGCGTAATCAAGGCTGATTTTTTCGTCCTTGTCCATGTATGCTTTCATTGCATCCATGGCCGTTTTAGAGGCTTCAACCCATGCTGGATAAGCGTATTTCACGTTTTGATCAATTCCACCCGCAGGCAGCCATCGGTTGGTTCTTCCTGGGAATCCTAGGATCATGGCAAAATCCCCTTCATTCACGCCTTTAATATTGACTTTTAAATGAACTTTAGGAGTTAAAGGAACATTGTTCGGCGAATAATCTGCGGGGTTTCCATTCGCGTCGGCATAGATCCGAAACATGGAAAAATCACCGGTGTGACGTGGCCACTCCCAGTTGTCGGTATCGCCCCCAAATTTACCAATAGAACTTGGTGGAGTCCCCACCAAGCGTACATCCTTGTAATCTTGGAAAACAAAGTAGTAATATTCGTTTCCTTGAAAGAAAGATCGAACATTTACCACGTACTTACCGCCTTCACTTTGCTCTTTTTCAATCAAAGCTATTTCATCCTTGATAGCTTTTTCCCGCTCTGCTTCGGTCATTTGATCGTTCACCTTTCCAAGAATACGCTTGGAAACATCGTCCATACGAACAAAAAATCGAACAAACAACGATTTAGGCTTCAATTCCTCCGCTTTGCTTGCAGCCCAAAAGCCGTTTTGTAAATGATTGCTCTCGGGGCTAGACAGCTCGGCAATGGCATCGTATCCGCAATGGTGATTCGTTAAAACCAGTCCCTGCGAAGAAATCAACTCTGCGGTACACCCGCCGTTGAATTGCACTACCGCATCTTTCAAACTGGAATGGTTGATGCTATAAATCTCTTCAGCAGTCAATTGAAGTCCCAATTTTTCCATGTCCCGTTGGTTCAAACGTTCGATGAACATCAAAAACCACATGCCCTCGTCGGCATGTACAAAAAATCCAATAAATAACGATAAGGCGAAAAAAGCGTTTTTCATGTTGTTAAAATTTTAAGGAAGCTAATGTACTAAAATTCCCATTAATTATTGTAGTTGACGAACCTTCGAAATCATTTGTTTTTTTAGCCGACTCAAGGATTCTGGCATGATGCCGAGATATGAAGCAATTTGATACTGCGGGACCAATTGCTCAATGGAGGGATAACGCTCGAGCAAGGCCAAATAGCGTTCTTCTGCTGAGGCAGAAACCGTGAGAAACAGTCTTTTTTGCAATACCGATAAGGTGCGTTGGGCCATTTTCCGAAACAAACTTTCGAGCGCAGGAACCAGAAGAAACAACTCCTCGATACCTTTACGATCAAAAACCAGAAGCCATGTATCGTCCATGGCTTGTATGTTCAATCGGGTAGGGGATTCATCATCGAAGCTGCCTAAATCGCCCACCCACCAATCCTTAAACCCAAAATACAAAACATGTTCTTGCAATTTTTGATCTTGGTAATAGACCCTCATACAACCTTTAACCACAAATGCATGTTCGATTGCTTTCTGGCCCTCTTGCAAGAAAAACTGCTTTTTCGAAAGTTTTCGCAAATGAAATCGTTCGCGTATGGGAGCCTCGTCTTCTTCGGTCAGCTTAACTTTCCCTCGTATGTACACGAAGAGCTGTTCGTAGGCATCTGCAGATGTTATGTTAAGTGCATTCGGATCCTCCATGTCTTAGGATATTGGTTATTAAATCGAGTGCCTAAATGCTTGATAAATCCAAGATTAACACTTTGATAACGTATTAAATAATAGCCCGGGGGATAGGGTGGAATAGGAAAAGTTTCACCGCGTAGGTACATTAATGCCTCATGCTTCGAACATTCGATTCCAGTCGAATTGCAAGAAGTCATGGCCAAATCATGCAAGGGTGCCCAACCTTTTAAGGTAGATTCTCCAACGGCTATCCCGAATTTCAAGAACCGTAACGGGATTTTGAGTTTTGACAAAGCGGAACCCAACATCTTTGAACGCACGTGAAGAACCTTATCGTGTTGGAAGAGTTCCTGGTGCGGTAAAACTTCAAAATCAAACCCTGTAGGTGGTTGGGTTGTGGTTGAAGCCAAATTTACGCTATTGGCCGCCAAGGTTCCTTTCTTCTTGAGTATCCCGAGAAAAAGCCCTTCGGATCGGCTTCGGCCAGGAATGAAATAGTGTCCAATTCCATTTCTCCCGGGTAAACTGTCATCGGGTGCTTCCCATGGTTGAACCTCGAATTCACCCGTAGCTAGAATGTCCTGAATCTGTTGCTCATTCTCGCTTTTGTTGAAGGTGCAGGTGCCATAAATAAGATATCCTCCAGGTTTAATGCTATTGATTAAATTATTTATTATAAAACCTTGTCTTTCAGTACATTTTACAACAGCATCTAAACTCCATTCACCTCGAGCATTTAGATCTTTTCGAAACATTCCTTCGCCAGAACAGGGCGCATCGATCAGCACCAAATCAAAAAAAGACTCGAGGTCACGGAACATCGAAGTATCATTGTTACATATTGCCACATTATCTAGTCCCCATTTGGTGACGTTTTCACACAAAATATTCGCTCGGTGTGGGTGGATTTCGTTGGCTATTCCTGCGCAGTTCTCGGGTAAAGCATCCATCATGGCTAAGGTCTTTCCGCCTGGAGCAGCACAGGCATCCAAAACCAAAGATCCTTCGGGTAATTGTAACGATTTAACGAGATCATAAATGGCCATCGATGCAGCCTCTTGAGGATAATATACCCCCGCATGAAACAATGGGTCTAAGGTGAAATTGGGCCTTTCTTTTAGGTAAAAGGCGTTAGGACACCATGGAACGGGATCAAGATCTTCACATGCTATAACAGAGGGTTTTCGTGCATTGATGCGAATAGAAGTGGAAGCGCTATGGTCCAGAGCCTCAATCAAGGGCAACCCAAAAGGTGAATCCTGAATAATGGACGCAACAAATGCTTCGGGAAGGGGAACAGTTAGCATGAAACAAAGGTAATTTTTATAAAGGAAGTTCCTTGGAGATTAGCCCGGAAAAAATGCGAAATGGCGATACCCGGAATTCCCACAATGCTTGATCCGCATTTAAGAACAGGCCATTGATCCCTTTCATGTTTTGGAATCCTTGCGGCTTTAAGGATAGCGTTAATGGGCTTTTCCTTCGTTAAGCCATTGGGCCTCATGGTTTCATGAGTAAAATACTTTTCAAGTCTCAAGGACGACACAATATCTTCTGGATTTAAATACCACGTCCATGGATCAAATTTGGTCGGCAGTTTATTTGTTTTTCCTATTGAGAAGCGAAACCTGTCCGAAAAATCATGGGTTACGATAACTAAACGGTTTTTTCCTTGAATCAAACGAAGCTTGTTGTGAATTAACAGTTGTTTTCCGGGAGCTAACTTAGACAGTTCGAGGACTGGGCTTAAAAAACGAGGCTCAATCCCAATCTGTTTTAAGGCTTCCACGATGACCGTCGATTCCAATGTTAAATCAGTGTGGGGAATTTCCCGTTGTTTGCGCCATTGTCGGGTAAGACTATGCGCCTTTACGCGATTAATTCCATGAGTTTGTTGGAATTTCTTCATCAAATACAAAAGCTCTTTTCTCAAGGTTGGGTGTTCTTGGTAGAGTATAG
>JBJOJZ010000060.1:0-6069 GCA_046046325.1 Bacteroidota bacterium | reverse complement strand
TGAACCACACGTTTGAGCTTCCGCCAAATCCGTGGATAAAAACCGTCCATTCCAGACTGTTGGGGTGTGTGAGAACTTTGTGATGAAGCATGTGCAAAAATACAAAAAGGGCTCCTAAGAGCCCTTATATTCTATATCAAAAGAACATTACTTTTTATCGCTGACTTCTTCGAAATCCACATCAGTAACTTCATCTTCAGGATTCCCTGCATTGGCACCTGTATTCGTTTCTCCTCCGCCTTGTGCGTTTGATGCATTGTACATGTCCTGAGAAGCCGCTTGGAATACTTGGTTTAATTTTTCCATAGCAGGTTCAAGATTTGCCATGTTTTTCGCTTCGAATTCTTTTTTCAGTTCGTTTAAAGCGTCTTCAATGGGTTGTTTCTTGTCGGCGGGAATTTTATCACCATATTCTTTCAACTGTCGTTCAGTCTGAAAAATAGTGGAATCTGCTTTGTTGATTAAGTCGGCTTCTTCTCGCTTTTTCTTATCTGCGTCAGCATTGGCTTGAGCCTCCGCTTTCATACGCTCGATTTCTGCATCACTTAATCCAGATTTCGATTCAATCTTAATGGATTGTTCTTTTCCGGTGCCTTTATCTTTCGCGGAAATATTCATGATACCGTTCGCATCGATATCGAAGGTTACCTCGATTTGAGGAACGCCACGTGGCGCTGGTGGAATGTCAGATAATTGAAATCTACCTAAGGTTTTGTTGTCAGCAGCCATGGATCGTTCGCCTTGCAATACGTGGATATCTACAGCGGGTTGATTGTCTGCCGCGGTTGAGAAAACCTCCGATTTTTTTGTAGGTATCGTTGTATTAGCATCGATTAATTTGGTGAATACACCTCCCATGGTTTCAATTCCCACGGAAAGTGGAATCACATCGAGCAACAATACATCTTTAACTTCACCGGTAAGAACTCCTCCTTGAATGGCAGCACCAACCGCAACCACTTCGTCAGGGTTCACACCTTTAGAAGGCGCTTTTCCGAAGAATTTTTCAACGGCATCTTGAATGATCGGAATTCGTGTAGAACCTCCAACAAGAATGATCTCATTGATGTCTTTCGGACTTAGCCCTGCATTTTTAAGGGCCGAACGGCATGGAGCAATGGTTCGCTCGACGATGTCGGATATCAATTGCTCGAATTTTGCCCGTTGTAAAGTTCTAACCAAGTGTTTTGGAATACCATTTACGGGCATGATATACGGTAAATTGATTTCACTTGAGGTCGTGGAGGAAAGTTCAATTTTTGCTTTTTCTGCAGCCTCCTTCAAACGTTGAAGTGCCATGGGATCTTCCCTAAGGTCGATGCCTTCTTCGCTTTTGAATTCTTCAGCGAGCCAATTAATAATGGCATTATCCACATCATCTCCACCTAGGTGGGTGTCGCCGTCGGTTGATAACACTTCAAATACCCCGTCTCCTAATTCAAGAACGGATACATCATGGGTTCCACCGCCAAAATCGAAGACCACAATTTTTTGGTCAATCCCTTTTTTATCCAAACCATAAGCTAAAGCAGCTGCGGTCGGTTCGTTGATGATTCGTTTAATCGTGAGTCCCGCAATTTCCCCGGCTTCTTTGGTCGCTTGACGCTGTGCATCGTTAAAGTAAGCTGGAACCGTCACTACGGCTTCAGTAACCTCCGTGCCAAGATAATCCTCCGCAGTTTTTTTCATTTTTTGCAAAATGATCGCTGAAATCTCTTGGGGTGAGTACATCCGGTCGTCGATTTTGACGCGCGGGGTATTGTTTTCTCCTTTAACCACCTCGTAAGGTACTCGTTTGGTTTCTGCCACTGAATCATCGTAACTACTCCCCATGAATCGCTTGATGGAGTAGATGGTTTTCTTTGGATTGGTAATGGCTTGACGTTTTGCAGGATCTCCTACTTTACGTTCGCCTCCTTCCACGAATGCTACGACAGAAGGTGTGGTTCGTTTTCCTTCTGAGTTGGTAATAACCACCGGTTCATTACCTTCCATGACCGATACGCACGAATTCGTAGTACCTAAGTCAATTCCAATTATTTTTCCCATTTTCACTATTTTAAATGTTGACGCAAAGCGTGATTCAAGGAGCGTGCCACGGGAAAGAACATGACAAAGGATGGCTTTTATTTCCTTTTCCGTGACGATTTGTCATATAATCAAGGCGATAATCGTAGTTTTTATGCCGTTTTTGCGAGCCTTGATCTCAATGCCAACCAACCCATTGGTAGGTATGCCAAACTTAAGTCGATCAAATCAAACCAAACGGGCGCGTTGATCATGTCCACGGCAACAACACCACCTATAAAGAACAAATAAGCAATTACGTAGATGACCCACTGAAACTTGTTGTTAAGAAAGATCAGTGCAGTAAGACACCCGCTTAAGGTTCCAATAGCATGGGCTAAAAAAGGAAAAATGTAAAACTTTACAGGTAAATCTCTAAAAGCGTTCATGCCTTCTAGAGTTGTAAGATCAACCCCTTTCGGATACGGAAACAGCGTTGTTCCAAGATGAATGATACTTCCGTTAACAACAGCTCCGATAAAAAGTCCAAGGATTAATCCGAGAATAATCCGAAAATACTGCATTACAAATGAATTACCTCGCCGTAAGCCGCAGCTGCAGCCTCCATAATGGCTTCTGACATGGTAGGATGGGGGTGTACCGTTTTAATTAAATCCATCCCCGTAGTTTCTAATTTGCGAATGGCAACGATTTCTGCAATCATTTCGGTAACGTTGGCTCCAATCATGTGGGCTCCTAAAAGTTCACCGTATTTAGCGTCGAAAATCAATTTAACAAAACCATCTTTGGCTCCGGCAGCACTCGCTTTTCCCGAAGCAGAGAATGGAAATTTTCCGATTTTGATATCAAATCCGGCAGCTTTGGCAGCTTTTTCGGTCATTCCTACCGAGGCTACTTCTGGGGAGCAATAGGTGCACCCTGGGATATTTCCGTAGTTCAACGGTTCTGGATGATGTCCTGCCAACTCCTCCACGCAAATAATTCCTTCTGCTGAAGCGACGTGAGCCAAGGCTGGACCAGGTACTAAATCTCCGATGGCATAGTATCCGGGGATGTTGGTTTGATAGTATTCGTTGACAAGGATTTTTCCTTTGTCTTGAATAATGCCAACCTCCTCAAGGCCCAATCCTTCAATATTCGCTTGGATTCCAACCGCCGATAAAACCACATCGCATTCGATTTTTTCTTCGCCTTTGGCTGTTTTTACCGCAACAACGCAGCCTTTTCCTTTGGTATCAACGGATTCAACGGAAGCCTCCGTCATAATGTTGATGCCCGATTTCTTAAAAGATTTCTCTAATTGTTTTGATACTTCTTCGTCTTCTACCGGAACAATGTTTGGCATATATTCAACGATGGTAACTTCCGTTCCCATGGCGTTGTAGAAATAGGCAAATTCAACACCAATGGCTCCCGAGCCCACAACCACTAGTTTTTTGGGTTGCTTAGCAAGAGTCATGGCTTGACGGTAACCAATGATTTTCGTTCCATCTTGCGGTAAGTTGGGAAGTTCCCTTGATCGAGCACCTGTGGCAATAATGACGCCTTTACCAGCCGTGTAGGTGGATGCATTACCTGATTCATCAACTACTATAACTTGCTTTCCTGGCGCTACTTTCGCCGTTCCTTTGATGACATCGATTTTATTTTTCTTCATCAAAAATTGTATTCCGGCACTCATGCCATTGGCAACGTCACGCGAGCGTTTTACCACAGCGTCGAAATCCGCGCTTGCTTCCTTCACCTTGATACCGTAATCGGATGCATGTTGTAGGTATTCAAATACTTGGGCGCTTTTTAACAAGGCTTTGGTAGGAATACAGCCCCAGTTTAAACAGATTCCTCCTAGCGATTCCCTTTCGATAATCGCAGTTTTCATGCCTAATTGCGAAGCCCTAATGGCTGTAACGTATCCCCCAGGACCGCTACCAATAACTATAATGTCGTAATTCATAATCAACAGATTTGTTGGCAAAATTAAGGAAAAAATTAGGACTTGAACGACGTTTAATGTCGCTTGAATCGTTAAAACTGCCTTTTACGCTCAAATAAGAATGTGTTCGGTTAAAGTTCTCTTGCGATGTTCAAGAAAACTACTCGACACTTTGACAAGCCGGACAAATACCAGAAATGGTAAGAAATAGCTCCTTGACGAAGTAATTGTTCGGTAATTGTACTTGGACCGATTGCTCAGATAAACATTCGATCTTCTTGCATTCCAAGCAACTAAAGTGCAAATGATCGTGTGAATGGGTATTGTGGGTATCGCAATGGTTGCACGCTGCGTAATTCAAGGTGCCGTCAACATTCACAATGCGGTGAATTTTGTTTTCTGATACCAAGCGGTCCAAAATACGATAAACGGTTACTCGATCGCAAGTTCCCTTGACCCGTTCAAACAGTTCTGGCTGGCTTAAGGCAAAGGTGGATCGGTTGATTTCGTCCAATACTGCTTGCTTTGCCTTGGTGTTACGTGGTAACGACATTTTTTTCTTATTGCAACAAAATTGCACTAAATATTTTATATTTGCAAAACGCAACTAGGTTGCATTAATTAAATTGGTATGATTTTCAAGTGCTTGACCTTGGTTTCCATCGTAATTCCTACCTTATTGTTTTCCCAAGTAGTGGAAATTACGGTATTGGATTCCCTCGACAACCATCCTGTCGTCGATTGCAATGTCCATATGTTGGAAACGGACCAAAGTTTTACCACTAACAAGGAGGGAAAAATTCAGTTTATTCCCTTAACTACCGACAAAGTCACCATCAAATTGACGGCGCTTGGATACCGAGTTTTTCACAAGGAGGTTTCCCTTCGAATACCATTCATTACCGTTAAGTTGCAAGCGAACCATTTGGATATGCACGAAGTTACCGTTTCTTCGGGTTCAAACGTGCTGAAAAATAAGAATCCATTCCATGTTGAAAGCCGAAAGCTTTCGGACTTGAATGCGATTTCAACCCTGAATTTGGGCGAATTGATGGGTAAAATTCCCGGGGTCTACTCGGCCTCTCTCGGAAATGGCATTAGCAAACCTGTCATTCGCGGAATGCAAGGGATGCGTATTGTTACTCTTTTGAATGGTTTGCGCTTAGAAGGTCAGCAATGGGGGGGGGATCATGGAATTGGGTTAAGCTCCCTGGGCATTTCGAGCGTTGAGGTCATTAAGGGGCCTGCTACTTTGCTTTACGGAGCCGATGCATTGGGTGGGGTAATTTATTTGGTCGATGCGCCTTTTACAGCTTCTTACACTAGGTCGGTTGAAGCTGGGGTGGATGCGTTTGCAAATTCCATGGGCGGTAGGGCTCAAGTCATGTTTCGGGAGTCTTATCAACGATTCCGCTGGTTGGTGGCGTTGAATTACTCCAACCATGCTGATTTTCAATTACCCAGCGGAAAATTTGCCAAGAATTCACGGTTCAATGACCTTGGCGCCAAACTGAGCATGTCCTATTCTGGGCAGCGCAGCCTTTTTGCTTTGCGTTATACCATGAGCCATTCCGTGGCAGGGATTCCAGGTCATACCCATGACAGCACAGCAACGCCAATGACCTTTCAAGTTGAAGAGCGTGGGAGATTTTACGAATTGCCAGCACAGTTTTTTCAGAACCATTTATTGCAAACTACCGCCCATTGGTATCAGGATAAATCCGATGTAAACATCATGGTTGGGGGAACCGCCAATCGCTTGATTGAATACGATGAAAAAGTTACCATTCCTTCCCTAAGTATGTTATTATTGAATGGAATAGCTCAAGCGAAATGGACCTACAAATGGAATCCAAAGGTTCGTTGGATTTCGGGATTTCAAAGCATGTTGCAAAATAATACGAATGCCTTGAACGCTTCGGATACGCTTATTCCCAATGCGATGGTTTTGGATGCTGGAGTTTTTTCCTCCATTACGGCGGATTTAGGAGAATGGAATATCCAAGGTGGATTACGCTACGACTTTCGAGGTTTAAGGGTGGACGCATCGAGTCAACGTAGGTTGAATTATCACGGTTTGAACGGTACCTTTGGCGCTGTTTGGGCTT
>JBJOJZ010000050.1:0-62607 GCA_046046325.1 Bacteroidota bacterium | reverse complement strand
ATGGAAAAGACAGTGCTTTGGTGGATATGATGCTACCTTACCATCGATTACCAAATCAATTAATGAAGTCAACTCATGGTTTTTATGGAGAGAGGTTGTCTACCGCCGATGAGTATACACTTGCTTCTGCGGATCTTAAAAATCCAGTAATGTTAGACGAGAAGGTTCTTGAGCAAGGAAAGAAACTTTATGCCTCCATGTGCCAACATTGCCATGGCGAGAAAGGTGATGGAAACGGTCCTATGGTCACATCAGGGGCCTATTCAGGTGTGCCGAACTATATGGAAGAGGCTCGCGTCAAATTATCCAATGGACAAATGTTTTATTCCATTTATTATGGGAAAGGAATGATGGGAGCTCATCGTTCTTTGTTAAACAAAAAAGAAATTTGGACCTTGGTACATTACGTAAGAAGCATGCAATTTAAGGATTACATGACAGCAGGTACGGTTTCGGACACAACTCAAAAAAACTAACGGACGATGGAACTACAAAATCAGAATAACTTTCAAATGACGCCTAAGGCCCGTAATTTGGCTTTTGGATTAATAGGTGTTGGGGCTGTATTGGCTTTAGTAGGAATTTTAATGGGCTCAGGGGATGAGCACTTTTTAACCCGATTAATGACCAATGGATTAATTAACGGATTCTTCTTTTTTGCAATTGGTCTTGGTGCATTGTTTTTCTTGGCCTTAAACTACGCGGTTGAGGCAGGTTGGTACGTGGTTGTTAAAAGGATTATTGAGTCAGTAGCTTTGTATCTTCCCTACGGTATTGCGATTTTCGGTGGAGTTCTGCTTGTGATTACCGTGTTACATGGTGCTCATATTTATACCTGGATGGACGGTGAAATCGTTGCCGAAGACAAAATCATTCAAGGTAAATCGGCTTATTTAAATGTAGTGTTTTTTTGGATTCGAACCTTAGTTTATTTCTTCGTTTACCTTTGGTTTTTGCGAGGGTTTCGTAAGCGATCTTTGGACGAGGATACCGTTGGAGGTTCCGACATTCACTTTAAGAATTACCGTCAAGGGGCAACCTTTTTGGTTTTCTTTGCGGTTTTCAGTTCAACCTCAGCATGGGACTGGTTAATGTCTATTGACGTTCACTGGTTCAGCACCTTGTTTGGATGGTACACATTTGCAGGTATGTGGGTTTCTGCTCTTGTTGTTATCGTATTAACCGTTATTTATCTGAAAAAACTTGGATACTTACCGCAGGTTAACGAATCGCACATACACGATATAGGTAAATGGGTATTCGCTATTTCCTTCCTTTGGTCGTATCTATGGTTCTCACAATATATGTTGATTTGGTATGCCAATATTGGCGAAGAGGTTACCTATTATGTCATGCGAACGGAGAATTTTAGGTATTTGTATTTTGGTATGTTCTTCATCAATTTTGTTTTTCCCATGTTGATTTTAATGTCCCGAGATGCAAAAAGAGACGCTGGGATTTTGACCTTTGTAGGAGTGATTATTCTATTGGGTCATTGGTTGGATGTTTATATTATGGTTTCCGCAGGATCTCTCGGTGCGAACGCTCAATTGGGTCTTTTGGAGTTGGGAATGCTTCTACTTATGGCAGGCGTATTCATCTTTTTGCTCTTGAAAAATCTTGCTAAGGCACCTTTGATGCCAGCAAATCACCCGTTCTTAGATGAAAGTATGCATCACGAATTTTAAACTAATACAAAGATAAGATGGAAAGCAGATTGTTGATTTTAGTTATTATTGTTATTGGTGCAATTGCTATTGCACAGTTAACGCGACTTTACGAACTTGCCGCAAAGCTTCGCAAGCACGGTGAGCATGATATTCAGGACCGGGATAATTATTTAAATGCCCGTTTAATGTTGGTGTTCAATATTTTTCAATTTGGCGCCTTCATTTGGTTAATGTTGAAGTATGGCTGGACAGGACGTGGTCCAGCGGCCTCTGTGGAGGGACAATCGACGGATTGGTTGTTGAACGTGAATTTTGCAATCATCCTAGCGGTATTTTTTCTTACCAACTTTTTGCTTTTCTTTTTTGCTTACAAATATGTTCGTAAACCAGGGGTAAAAGCGACGTTTTTTTCCCATGATAATAAATTGGAGTTGTTGTGGACATCAGTTCCTGCAGTTGTTTTGGCCGTAATTATTATCCTCGGTTTACAAACATGGAATGAATTAACTGCTCCATCTGGAAAAGATGCACTTAAGGTTGAACTGTATGCTCAGCAATTCAATTGGACCGCTCGATATGCAGGAGAGGACAATGTCCTTGGCAAAGCAGATTACAAATTGATATTGGGGAGCAATGAATTAGGGTTAGTAACTTCTTCAACGATTGATTCTTCAATACATGCAATGCGATATGGGGCTGGAGGTATTTTGGATTTGCAAAAATTATTGAATAATCGCGACACTGTATTGACCGATTCAACGATTTCTGTCTTACGCACAAATTTGGGCAGAAAAGAGCGTCTGTTAAGGTTGTTGAATCAAATGAAGTCTACTTATAATTCAGCAAATGACCATTCGGCTTGGAATGATGTGATTCAAAAAGATACCTTGTATTTATGTAAGAACAAGCCTTACGAATTTTCCTTTAGATCAAAAGATGTCATTCATTCTGCCTTTTTTCCACATTTTAGGCAGCAAATGAATACGGTTCCTGGTTATGGAACACGCCTAAAGTTTACGCCTATCTACACCACAAAGGAAATGCGAAAGCTTAAAAACCTTTCAACCTTCAATTATGTTTTGATGTGTAACAAGATTTGTGGTGGTGCGCATTACGGAATGAAAATGATGGTAGTAGTATTAGAAGAGAAGGAATACAACGCATGGATGAAAGCTAAATCAGCTAAGAATTTTAAAGCTTCATTCCTACCTGCTCCTCAAGCTGCAGCACCTGCGGATACTACAATTTCAAAAACGATTTAATCATAATAATTATATAACAATGGCTTCAACACACGACGCACACGGACACGCGGACCATGGTCATCATCACCATGAAGAAAGTTTTGTTAGTAAATACATTTTTTCTCAAGATCATAAAATGATCGGTAAGCAGTTTTTGATAACTGCAGTTTTTATGGGATTAGTTGCCATGCTTTTATCCATTCTCTTTAGAATCCAACTTGCTTGGCCCGGAGAAAGTTCGGATTTTCTTTATTTCTTTCTTGGTGATCAGTGGGCCCCAGAAGGTGTTCTAAAGGAAGACATGTACCTTGGTTTGGTAACGATTCATGGGACGATTATGGTGTTTTTCTTATTAACGGGAGGTTTGTCTGGAACCTTCTCTAACTTACTTATTCCGTTGCAATTGGGTGCTAGGGATATGGCTTCGGGGTTTCTAAACATGTTATCCTATTGGTTTTTCTTTGCCTCCTCTTTGATCATGTTCCTATCACTTTTTGTTTCCAATGGGTCCATTTTTGGACTGGACATACCGGGTGATTGGGGAACCACAGGTAACGGCCCTGCTATGGCTGGCTGGACGGTTTATCCTCCTTTATCAGCATTACCTCAATCCGTTACAGGTTCTGGATTTGGAATGACGTTGTGGTTAATTTCCATGGCAATATTTATTGCTGGATCTTTGTTAGGAAGTTTGAATTACATCGTAACAGTTCTGAATTTAAGGACTACCGGGATGTCGATGTTAAGAATGCCTTTAACCATTTGGGCATTTTTTGTAACGGCTATTCTAGGTGTTTTATCCTTCCCTGTTCTTTTGTCAGCTGCGTTACTCTTAATTATGGACCGTTTGGCTGGTACTAGTTTCTACCTATCAGACATTATGGTAGGTCAAGAAATGTTAACAAATCACGGAGGTTCGCCGTTACTATTCCAACATTTATTTTGGTTTTTGGGTCACCCGGAGGTGTACATTGTATTGCTTCCTGCGCTTGGATTGTCTTCAGAAATTATTGCCACGAATGCCCGTAAGCCAATTTTTGGATACAAGGCAATGGTGGGTTCAATCTTGGCCATTGGTTTCTTGTCCTTTATAGTTTGGGGACATCACATGTTTATTACGGGAATGAATCCCTTTTTAGGCAGTGTTTTCGTTTTCACAACCTTGTTAATTGCGATTCCATCAGCAGTAAAAGTGTTTAATTACATTACAACTCTTTGGAAAGGATCGATTGTATTCACTCCGGCAATGTTGTTTGCAGTTGCGTTAGTTTCAACCTTCATCACAGGTGGTGTTACGGGAATAATTTTAGCAGACTCAGCGTTGGATATTGCAATCCACGACACATACTTTGTAGTAGCGCACTTCCACATTGTTATGGGTATGTCTGCGGTGTTTGGAATGTTCGCAGGTGTGTATCATTGGTTTCCGAAAATGTACGGTAGAATGATGAACACTCGAATGGGTTATGTTCATTTTTGGATTACGATTGTTGGGGCATACGGAGTATTTTTCCCAATGCATTTTGTAGGCCTAGCTGGAGCACCACGTCGTTACTATAACTACTCAGTTTATGGTGAATTTGATACGGATTCGTATGCGATGATTATGGATCTCAATGTAATTGTTACGGTATTTGCCATTATCGCAGCCTTAGGCCAGGCAATTTTCTTGTATAATTTCTTTTATAGTATTTTCCGTGGGCCCAAAGCCCCACAAAATCCTTGGAGATCCAATACCTTAGAATGGACAACACCAGTTGAGCATATCCATGGTAATTGGCCAGGAGCACTTCCCGTGGTTCACCGTTGGCCATACGATTATTCGAAACAAGATAAAAATGGAAACTATGTTTCGGGAGAAGATTTTATTCCTCAAAATGTTCCATTGGGAGAAAATGAAGAAGAAAGCCATTAGAAATGTTGAAGCCCCGTAAGGGGCTTTTTTTATTACTATTCTTCGGGGATATTTTCAATCTCTTTTTCGATTAGCTCTAGTTCATGGTAAAATTCCTTACCAAATGCACGAACCAAGGGTTTTTTAAGGAACTTATATACCGGAACACCGAGCAACTCTCCATGACTGCATGCGGATTGGCAAATGGACCACTGGTCATATTGTAGCGCTGTGAAGTCTTGGAATTTTTTAACCCTTATAGGATACAGGGAACAAGATATCGGTTTAATGTTGTCTATTTTGCCCTCGATATGCGCTTTTTCTATCGCGCAAAGTGCATGACGTTGATCGTTGTAAATGACAAAAGCGCATGCCCCGTTATTAACGAGTTGAGTCACATGTTCTCCTTCCTTGTCCAAGCTTGATATACCGCCTTGTTCGATAGCTTCAATGCCTTCCTTGGTTAAATATGGTTTGATTTTTAAATAGTTGGATTCAATGATCTCAACTTCCTCTTTTAGTAACGGTGCTCCTGCGTCTCCTTCAATACAACACGCTCCTTTACAACGTACAATGTCGCAGACAAATTTTTTCTTAAAAATATCCGCTGAAATAATCTTATCTTCAATTTCCACTAGCATACAGGCAAAATTAAAGGAAATAAAGTCAAATTTGGTTTTTAATCAAATTGGTGTATCTTTGTAGTGTATTTATGCATGAATGAGGGGACGAAAGTCCCCTCTTTTTTTCGAAATGGATAAAAAGAGAATTATTGAATTAGCTCAAGAAAGAATAGATGCTTTGAATAAAGGCCTATTTATCGTGGATATCTCCATTTCAGCTACAAATGTTATCAACGTTGAGTTAGACACCGAAGTTGGGGGTGTTTCGATCGAGGATTGTATTTCGGTTTCAAGAAATATAGAACATAATCTCGACCGTGAACAAGAGGATTTCGAATTAAATGTGTCGTCTGCGGGGATGGACCGTCCATTACGACACATAAAGCAGTTTGTTAAAAATACAGGTCGGAAAATCACGGTTTTAAAAGCGAACGGTGAATTGATTGAGGCAACGCTTGTTAATTATGAAAATGATCGCTTTATGCTGTCCGTTGAAAGGGTCGTTAAAAATGAAAAAAATAAAAAAGTTTCAATGGTTGAAGAATTAACCCTTGATAGGAAAGAAATTAAAGAAATCAAACGCGTTATATCTTTTAAATAGTTTATCATGAACAGTATAGATTTAGTGGAATCGTTCTCCGAGTTTAAGGAGTTAAAGAATATCGATAAGCAAACGATGCAGCATGTCCTAGAGGATGTGTTTCGAGCCATGTTGAAAAGAAAATTTAATACCGACCAACATATAGACGTTATTGTCAACATTGACAAAGGGGATGTCCAAATCTTCCTAAACAAGGATATTGTTGATGACGGAGAAGTTGAAGATCCGAATTTGGAAATTGCGTATTCAGACGCGGTTAAAATTGAGCCAGATTTTGAAATTGGTGAGTCGGTTACGGAAGAATTTAAGTTTTCCGATTTTGGTAGAAGAAACGTGTTGTCCTTGCGTCAAAATCTTATTTCAAGAATCTTAGAATTGGAGAAGGATCATTTGTATAAGAAATACAAGGAGCGTGTTGGTGAGATTGTAACCGGTGAGGTTTATCAAGTATGGAAAAAGGAAATCCTGGTAATGGACGATGATCAAAATGAACTTATTTTACCCAAATCCGAACAAATTCCTGCAGATTTCTTTAAAAAAGGAGAAACAATCCGTGCGGTGGTTTCTAAAGTAGATATGCGAAATAGTACACCTGTAATCATTCTATCAAGAACCGCTCCTGAGTTTCTTGAACGCTTGTTTGAATTGGAGGTTCCTGAGGTCTTTGATGGATTAATAACGATTAAGAAAATTGTTCGAGAGCCCGGTGAAAGAGCGAAAGTAGCAGTAGAGTCATACGATGACCGGATTGATCCAGTGGGGGCTTGTGTTGGAATGAAAGGTAGCCGGATTCATGGCATTGTGCGGGAATTGAAAAACGAGAACATTGATGTTATCAATTTTACATCGAACCGCCAATTATTGATTCAACGAGCTCTTTCTCCTGCAAAAATTACATCAATGGAAATCCATGAAGAAGATAAACGGGTCAAGGTTTTCTTAAAGCCAGATCAAGTCTCTTTGGCCATTGGCCGAGGAGGGAACAATATCAAGCTTGCCGGTAAATTGGTGGGATATGAAATTGATGTTTATCGCGAGGGGGAATCAGACATTGAAGACGTAGATTTGGAAGAATTCATCGACGAAATAGACGGATGGATTATTGATGAACTGAAAGCTGTTGGTTGTGATACAGCAAAAGCGGTTTTAGATATGTCCGTGGAAGAATTGGTGAAACGAACCGATTTAGAAAAAGAAACTATTGAGGAGGTATTTAGAATCCTTAATGCGGAATTTGAGTAAAAAAGTATTTATTTTTAATAAAAGTTATGTCGGATAGGCCCATTAGGTTAAGTAAAGCGGCAAGTGAATTGAACGTAGGTTTACCTACCTTAATTGAATTTCTGGCTTCAAAAGGAATCACCATAGATTCAAATCCTAACTCTAAGTTAGACCCAGAACATTATGGCTTGTTAAGAGCTGAATTTGCGGCCGATCAAACCTTAAAAGAACAGGCTAAGAACATTGTTGCCAAAGAAAAAAAAGAATCCATTTCGCTTAAGGATACCCGGGATGAAGTGGCAACTGCGCCCAAAATTGCCGAGCAAGAGGACGAGATTAACTTAGAAGAAATTAAGCGAAAAGTTCTTGCCCCTGAACCAACCATCAATGTGGTTGGTAAAATTGATTTGGATTTGTTAAAGCCAAAGAAAAAAGTAGAGGAAGTCAAAGAGGAACCAACAGAAGTGCCCGAATCAATAGCACCAGAGCCAATAGTTGAACCTCCCGTTTCGGCAGAGCCTCAACAACCAGAAATGATCAGCGCCGAAAGAACGGTGCTAACAGGTCTTACCGTTCTCGGAAAAATTGAACTTCCCGTTGAACGTCCTAAAAACACACAAACATCAGGGACCTCAAGCGCTGAAGACGCAAAAAAGAAACGGAAACGCATTAAGAAAATTGAGCCGTCAACCTCTACAACTGGCAACAAGAGTTTCGGTGATAAGAAAGGCTTCACTCCTGAAAAGAAAGAGATTTCTGAGCAAGATATTCAAAAAGAAATTAAGGACACCCTTGCAAGGTTGTCAGGGCAAGGAAGTAAATCGAAGTCTTCAAAAAATAGAAAGTTAAAAAGAGAAAGTAACGCTCAACGCCGACAAGAAGAAATGCTTGCCGCTGAGGCCGAAGACAAAATCTTAAAGTTAACAGAGTTCGTTACCGTTTCTGAGTTGGCGAGCATGATGGGCGTACAACCAACCCAAGTTATTTCGGTTTGTATGACCTTGGGGATCTTTGCATCGATTAACCAACGATTAGATGCGGAAACTATTCAAATTGTCGCAGACGAATTCGGTTTTGAAACACAGTTTGTTAGTGCAGATATTGAGGACTCCGAATCTGCATCCGATGACGATCCAGAGGATTTGGTGGGACGGTCTCCAATCGTTACGGTTATGGGGCATGTTGACCACGGTAAAACATCCCTCTTGGATAGAATCAGAAATGCCAATGTAACCAGTGGTGAGGCCGGTGGGATTACTCAGCACATCGGAGCATATTCCGTGACCCTTTCTGATCAACGTAAGTTAACGTTTTTAGATACTCCTGGCCACGAGGCATTCACGGCGATGCGGGCTAGAGGTGCACAAGTTACAGACATTGCTATAATTCTGGTCGCAGCTGACGATGATGTCATGCCTCAAACTAAAGAGGCCATTTCTCACGCTCAAGCGGCAGGGGTTCCTATGATTTTTGCCATCAATAAAATCGATAAACCTGGTGCAAATCCAGAGAAAATTCGAGAACAATTGTCTCAAATGAACATCTTGGTGGAAGAATGGGGAGGTAAATTCCAATGCCAAGAAATATCCGCTAAGCAGGGACTGAATATTGATAAATTATTGGAGAAAGTATTACTCGAGGCGGAAATGTTGGACCTCAAGGCTAATCCTAATAAAAATGCTGTAGGGACCGTAATCGAATCTTCGTTGGATAAAGGAAAGGGGTATATCACCAATATGTTGGTTCAAGCTGGCACAATGAAGGTTGGAGATGTAATTTTAGTTGGACGTCACTATGGTCGAGTACGAGCCATGCATGATGAGCATGGAAGCACGTTAAAAGAGGCCGGCCCTTCAACTCCCGTTTCAATACTTGGAATCAGCGGAGCGCCAAGCGCAGGTGATAAGTTTAGGGTAATGGACGATGAACGAGAAGCTAAAAATATTGCTGCGAAACGCGAGCAATTGTACCGTGAACAAGGTTTAAGAACTAATAAACACATTACGCTAGATGAAATTGGACGACGATTGGCGATAGGAGACTTTAAAGAATTGAACATTATTGTTAAAGGGGATGTAGATGGTTCTATCGAGGCTTTATCCGATGCATTACTCGGCCTATCCACTCCAGAAATTCAGGTGAATATTGTTCATAAGGGCGTCGGCGCTATCTCCGAAGCAGACATCAATTTAGCTTCGGCGTCAGATGCAATTATAATTGGATTCCAGGTACGCCCATCGCTATCTGCTCGAAAACTTGCTGAAACAGAACAAATCGATATACGATTGTACTCCATTATTTACAAGGCCATAGAGGAAATCAAATCAGCCATGGAAGGGATGCTATCACCAGATATTGAAGAACAAATTATTGGAACGGCAGAAATTCGTGAGACATTTGACATCACTAAAGTAGGTACTATTGCGGGTTGTTATGTTGTTGATGGAATCATCAAGCGAAGCTCTAAAGTGCGCGTTATACGAGACGGAATCGTAATCCATAATGGAACACTTGGGTCGCTTAAGCGATTTAAGGACGACGTAAAAGAGGTTAAGAATAACTACGAATGCGGTTTGAATATTGATAAATACAATGATATTCAAATAGGCGATTTAGTAGAAGCATACGAAGAGGTAGAAGTGGCGAGAAAACTCTAACCCTCTTTTAAGTTAATTTGTTGTATTTTTGATAAAAAAATTTCGTGCCATGGGAAAGTTTGGTGTATTTGAAATAGTGTTAATACTTTGTATCGTTTTATTGTTGTTTGGTGGAAAGAAAATCCCTGAATTAATGAAAGGATTAGGTCAAGGTATTAAGGAATTTAAAGATGCTTCAAAGGGCGATGAAAATAAGCCTAACATAAGTAAAGAAAATCAAATCGAGGAAAAGTAACTTCCAATGTATAAATCGGTTCGCGATGTACAATCGGCAATATCGTCGGGAAGTTCTGTTATGGAAATCCTTGAACATTATTTAACACGAATTCAGAAGCACCAACATTTAAATGCATTCCTAGAAGTTTTCGAAGATTCTGCGCGTCGTGATGCGCGCAAAATCCAAGAAAAAATAACCAATGGCACTGCAGGTAAGCTCGCAGGTGTTGTCATTGGTATCAAGGATAATCTTTGTTACAAAGGACATACCGTTAGTGCCTCATCTCGAATATTAGAGAACTTTACATCTCTTTATACTGCCACGTCAATACAACGATTATTGGACGAGGACGCAATTATTATTGGCCGCTTGAATTGCGATGAGTTCGCCATGGGAAGTTCGAACGAAACCTCTGCGTATGGTCCTGTTTTGAATTATCTGAACCCTGATTTTGTTCCAGGTGGATCCTCAGGTGGTTCCGCGGTAGCGGTTCAGGCAGGTTTATGTACCCTTGCTCTTGGAAGCGATACTGGAGGTTCGGTTCGTCAGCCAGCATCTTGGACGGGCACCGTTGGTCTAAAACCGACGTATGGTCGAATTAGCCGATACGGATTAATAGCTTATGCTTCTTCTTTTGATCAGGTGGGTGTTTTTTCATCCGAGTTGGATGACGCTTCGCTGTTGTATTCTATAATGGCCGGAAAAGACCCTTTGGACGCCACGTCTTCGTCCCAACCTGTGAGCCAATCCAAGATTGCCCCAACTCATTTGAGGTTCGGAATCATCAAGGATTATATGGAATTACCTGGCCTAGATGAAGAGGTAAAATCTGCTTTCTCTCGTTGCGTTCATAAACTCAAAGAAAAAGGACATGAGGTTAAGGAGTTCAGTTTTCCCTTCTTAGATTTTGTTGTACCAGTATATTATGTTTTATCAACGGCAGAAGCTTCGTCAAATTTGGCGAGATTCGATGGAATTCACTTCGGAAAAAGATCAGATAATTCGGAAGGAATTGATGATACGTATGTTAATTCAAGATCGGAAGGATTTGGATTGGAAGTAAAACGAAGGATTGTTACGGGGACCTTTGTCCTCTCCAATGAACAATACGAAGCCTATTATGCCAAAGGTCAAAAGGTAAGGAGATTGCTGTATCAATCCACCAAGGATATATTTAAACAGGTTGATTGTATCTTGATGCCAACAACCCCCTCGTCGGCCTTTAAAATCGGAGAAGTAAAAGATCCCATCCAAATGTATTTACAGGACATTTTTACAGTTCACGCTAATCTAACAGGGAACCCAGCAATGAACATTCCTTTGTCTCAAAGTTCTAATGGAATGCCTTTTGGAATTCAATTGATGACCGATCACTTTGAAGAAGAGCTTTTGTTTTATGCTTCGAGAACCATCAACGATGCACGCGATTAAATACTCGTTTTTGATTGGCTTGATTTGTTCAACGTCAATGTTTCAAGCTCAAAAAGGATTGTATAAAGACACCTTGAATCCCGACCCATTCCTGAATACCGTTGCTCAATCCCTGCAGTACTTTTATTCGGATTATGCCGGTTCAACCGTATCTGACTCCATAATTAAGGCATTAAATTATGAGCCAGAAACCATTCCAGAGTTTTCCGACGAAGTCTATTGTCAACGTTTGGCAGAAATGAACAACCGAAGTCCTTTTGGTTTTGATTGCAACAACGTTTCGCTAAACTCGATACGTTTTTTCGTTAAAAACCGAAGGTCGTTTGTTAAAATTGTGCTCGGACGTTCTGCGCTATATTTTGATCTCTTTGAAGAAAAGTTGTCAGAATATGGATTGCCGTTGGAACTCAAATACTTGGCGTGCATTGAAAGTGGCTTACGTCCCCAAGTTAAATCCCGCGCAGGGGCTCTAGGTTTGTGGCAGTTTATGTACCGAACAGGGTTGTATTATGGATTGGAGGAAACATCGTATCTCGACGAGAGAATGGATCCTATAAAGGCTACGGATGCAGCTTGCCGATTTCTTAAAAAACTTTATGGAATTTACGGAGATTGGAATTTAGCTTTAGCCGCTTACAATGCTGGACCAGGAACCATAAATCGTGCTTTGCAACGCTCCGGAAACCAGCGATCCTATTGGGCAATTCGCCCGTATTTACCCTCCGAAACACAAGGATATGTGCCTACATTCATTGCCGCGGCCTATCTTATGACCTATCATCAAGAGCATAATTTGATGCCCGCTCCGGCAAAAATTCACAATGCTCAATTAGATACCATGTGTTTGAAACGAGGTTTGTCGATGAAAACTATTTCAACGCATTTGAATTGGGATTTACAAGAAATCAAGGATTTAAACCCTATTTATAAAACCGAATATATTCCCGCTTCCGAAAAACAGCGTTGTGTGACAGGACCACTGGACCGAATTTTGCTTTTAGTAGCCATGGAGGATTCGTTATTCAGTTTAGAGAACCCCTCTGCGCTTCAAAATCCTGTTAGTGTTGGTTCGTCGTTGGAGGCTAATCCTATTTTCGCGGAAGACAGCATTGTGGGCACAGAGGTTTTCCATAAGGTCAAACCTACTGAGACGATTTATTCTATTGCCGAAAAATATAAAGTAACAAAAGCTCAAATTCTGGAATGGAATGCGCTTCAAACCGAGAACCTTTACGAAGGTCAGCGCTTGGTTTTAAAAAAAGTGAATACGGTGCAACCTGTAGTTGTAGAGAATCCAACCCCAAAACCTGCCCCAAAACCAAAGAAATACCACACGGTTCGATCTGGGGACACGATGAGTAAAATCGCAGCGAAATACCATTTGTCTTTAGCTCAGCTCAAAAAATTAAATCCCGGTAAGGGAAATATTATTCAAGTAGGGGACAAGATCCGTATAAAATAGTTGCCCTATGTTGATTACGGCCACCATCATTACCTACAACGAAGAACTGAACATCGCACGTTGCTTAGAAAGCATACAAGGAATTGTCGACGAAATCATCGTGATGGACTCCTTTTCAACCGATCGTACTCCGGAAATTTGTCGATCGTTTGGCGTAAAGTTTCATCAACAAAAATGGCAAGGATATGCGCAACAAAAGAACGATCTAAATGCCTTGGCCACTTACGATATGATATTATCCTTGGATGCGGATGAGGTGCTTTCTTTAGAATTGAAAAACTCAATTCTTAAAATGAAAGCTATAGGGGAAAGGGGGACTTACACTATGAATCGTTTGACCAATTATTGTGGAAAGTGGATCTACCATTCGGGTTGGTATCCAGATATCAAAGTTCGCTTGTTCCCAAAATCTTGTTATTGGGAAGGAAACTTGGTGCACGAAGAATTGGTGTGTCCCGAGGAATTCATTCCTTCCTTATTAGAGGGGCACTTGGAACACTACTCCTATACTTCGCATCGTCAGCACCAAGAACGAGCTGACCGATATTCTACCTTGACGGCAAAAAAATACGTGGAATTGGGTAAAAAGCCCTATCCTCTGCAACCATTCATTAGCGCTGTAGGTAGGTTTCTAAAAATGTATATTGTCAAGCGTGGATTTTTAGATGGCCTCTCCGGTTATCATATTGCCCGTATCAGCGCGCAATCGAATTTTTTTAAATACCAAGAAGTAAAGCGACTGTATGAAGAACGAAGAACCCATTAAGCGAATCATTGTTTCTCGTACTGATAGCATTGGGGACGTTGTCCTAACCCTGCCTTTTTGCGTGAAGTTGAAATCCATTTATCCAGAGGCGGCCTTGGTTTATTTGTGCAAAGCTTACACGAGTAGCGTTGTTGCGTGTTTTTCTCCGGTAGATGAAATTTTATTATTGGAGGATTTAGAAAGTATGAATAGAGTTGAACGCAAACAGGCTTTGTCCGCCGACATTATTCTTCATGTTTTTCCGCATCCAAAAATAGCCCAGTGGGCCAAAGAGGCTAACATTACGCACCGAATAGGAACAAGCCATCGTTGGGCTCATTGGATCTATTGCAATGAAAGGGTAGACTTTACGCGAAAGAACTCCTCCCTTCATGAAGCACAATTGAACTTTCACCTCCTAAAACCACTGGGTGAAAAGAACATCCCCCCCTTGGCAGAAATTCAGGACATGTCGATGAATTTTCAGGGAAAATCATACTCTCCTATCAGCGGCGACTACATCGTGCTTCACCCCTTTTCCAAAGGAAGCGCGGTAGAATATCCCCTCCGCCGTTATGTGGAATTAGCGCAAAGGTTGACGGATCAGGGCTACCAAGTGGTGGTTTCAGGAACGGCCGCGGAAGCGGAAAAAATAGGCGTCAGTTTTGATCATATACAGGGAGTTATCAACGCGGTTGCGAAATATTCCCTCCAAGATCTCTTGGGAATTATAAAACATGCCAAAGGGTTTGTTGCGTGCTCTACAGGGCCACTTCATTTAGCTGGAATCCTGAATGTAAAAACAGTAGGGCTTTTTTCACCTAAAAAACCGATTGATCCAGGACGTTGGTCGCCCTTGGGAACGCAAACACAATGTTTGGTTTTTGACGAAAAATGCACGCAATGTCAGGAAAAAAAACCATGCAATTGCATCGAAAAAATTCCAGTAGAACGCATTTTTAAGGCCCTTGTTTCTTGAAGTAAAATCCTCTTGGGTTTGGCGGGCTTTACTATCTTTGCGGCCAAAGCAACTACATCATGGAATACAATCCACGCGAAATTGAAAGCAAATGGCAATCGTATTGGAAAAATAACGCAACGTATCGGGTTTCTTTAGACCTGAACAAACCCAAATATTACGTGTTGGATATGTTTCCCTACCCTTCAGGAGCGGGACTACATGTTGGGCATCCCTTGGGGTATATTGCTTCCGACATTTATGCGCGATACAAAAAGTTAAGCGGCTTCAATGTTTTGCATCCTATGGGCTATGATTCTTTTGGTTTACCGGCAGAACAATACGCCATTCAAACGGGGCAACATCCTGCTATTACCACACAACAAAACATTGCGCGATACCGAGAACAGTTGGATAAACTTGGCTTCAACTACGATTGGTCGCGTGAGGTCCGCACCTCATCCCCAGAATATTACTCTTGGACTCAATGGATTTTCCAGCAATTGTTCAATCACTGGTACAATCCTATAACGGATAAGGCGGAACCCATTGACCAACTCATTGCCCAGTTTGAAACCCATGGTTTTGCAGTTGAACAACGCGCAATTTTGCACGGTGGTATTGAGGCGAACCTTGAGCCTTTCACCGCAGAAGAATGGAAAGCGTTTAATGAGAAAACACAACGCGAAATATTAATGAATTTCCGATTGGCGTATCTGGGAGAGTCCTATGTCAATTGGTGCCCTGCTTTGGGAACGGTGCTCGCCAACGATGAGGTGATCAACGGTTTTTCAGAACGAGGAGGTCATCCCGTTGAGCGAAAACTGCTGAAGCAATGGAACCTCAGGATTACGGCCTATGCCCAAAGACTTTTGGACGGATTGGACACTTTGGATTGGTTCGACAGCATCAAAGAAACACAGCGCAATTGGATTGGAAGGAGCGAAGGTGCCTCGGTGCATTTTCCTCTGGAAAATGGCCAAGGAAGTATAGAAGTATTTACGACCCGTCCAGATACCTTGTTCGGGGTGTCGTTCGTAACCCTCGCGCCGGAGCATGACCTCGTACACACTTTAACCACTTTGGATCAAAAATCAGCCGTTGAAGCCTATGTTAATTCTTCTAAGAACCGCAGCGAACGAGAGCGAATGGCGGATGTAAATACGGTGTCTGGGGTATTTACTGGGGCTTACGTTTTACATCCTTTTACCCAAGAAAAAATCCCAGTGTGGATTGGTGATTATGTCCTTGTAGGTTACGGAACAGGTGCCGTGATGGCGGTCCCTGCACACGACGAAAGAGATTTTAAATTTGCTAAATTTTTTTCTTTACCTATTCAACCCGTTATTGCGCCCAACCAAGAACATGATTTTGAAGAAGGGGCTTGGGGTTCAAAAGAAGGAACGTTAATAAATTCAGGATTCCTGAATGGATTAACGGTAAAAGAGGCTCTATCCACCATGCTAGATGCGATTGAACGCGAGGGTAAAGGCTTGCGCAAGGTTAATTTTCGCCTGCGCGACGCAGTATTTGGCCGACAGCGCTATTGGGGAGAGCCCATCCCTGTTTTTTATAAGGAGGATGTGCCTTATCTCATCGATCAAGCTGCCTTACCCTTAACCCTTCCTGAGGTGGAATCGTATCTGCCGACCGAAGACGGAGATCCGCCTTTAGGCAGAGCAAATCAATGGAAGTATCAAGGTCTTTACGATTACGAACAGTCCACCATGCCAGGTTGGGCGGGAAGTTCTTGGTATTTTATACGATACCTCGATCCCCAACACCCAAAGGGATTGGCATCAAAAGAAGCCATTGATTATTGGGGAAATGTGGATTTGTACATGGGTGGAGCAGAACACGCAACAGGCCATTTGCTTTACGCTCGCTTTTGGTGCAAATTTTTACGCGATCTAGGGGTTGTTCCTTTTGACGAGCCGTTCAAGAAAATGATCAATCAAGGCATGATCCTCGGTCGGAGCAGTTTCGTTTACAGGATTGTTGGAACGACAACGTTTGTAAGCAAAGAATTGAAAGACAACTATACTACCAATCCTATGCATGTCGATATTTCCTTGGTGGACAACGACCGTTTGGACTTGGAAGGCTTTAAGGCTTGGAGGACTGAATTTCAGGATGCGGAATTCATTCTAGGAGCCAACGGTGAGTATGTGTGTGGAGTTGAAATTGAAAAAATGTCCAAGTCGAAATACAACGTACAAACACCGGATGAATTGGTGGAACGTTTTGGTGCTGACACCCTTAGAATGTATGAAATGTTTTTGGGACCGGTGGAGCAAAGTAAACCTTGGGACACCAAAGGAATTACTGGAGTTCATGGGTTCTTGAAGAAATACTGGAAACTCTTTCACAAGGAGGGAACATTTGAAGTGTCCACAACAGAACCCGCGAAAGAACATTGGAAAATCCTGCATAAAACCATCAAAAAAATACGGGATGATTTGGATCGATTTTCTTTTAATACGGGGGTTTCTACCTTCATGATCTGCGTTAACGAGTTGCTCGAAGCGCACTGCAACCACCGCGATATACTTGAGCCTTTAACGGTGTTAATGGCGCCCTATGCCCCGCATATAACCGAAGAGATTTGGGAAAAATTGGGACACGCCTCCGGCTCCTTGTGCAACGCTACCTATCCAACCTTTAATCCTGAATTCTTAGTGGAATCGGCTTACGATTACCCTATTTCATTCAATGGAAAAATGCGGTTCATTCTAAACCTTCCGCTCGATTATGGAATAGATGAAGTACAAAAGGCGGTTCTCGAGCACAAAGATTCCGTTAAATGGCTTGAGGGAAAAACACCCAAGAAAATTATTGTTGTTCCCGGGAAAATTGTAAATGTGGTGCTGTAATAAGTTCCATCAATACTTCTGATGACTGAACCGTTATGGCATAAGGACTTACAACATCCTTATGGATTCCAATTTGTGCTCCTCCGGCAAGAATGGTTAATTCTGGCTGTGCGGCACGTAATTGCTTGAAGTAATTTTTAACATAATGCTCCTCCACCGAGGTTAACCACGAGGTCAACAAAACATCGGGACGAACTTTCTCTATCGCGATTAACAAAGAGTCGTATGGTAAGCTTTGCCCAAGATAAATGGTAAAAACTCCTTTAACCCTCAACAGATATTGATAGAACAAAATTCCGATTTCATGCCATTCATGTTCTGGAAGATAGAGCATTACTACCGGAGAATTGCGGTCGGGTACCGGCAACTGATTGATTTCCGCAACGATTTTCTGACGGATGAGGTTGGATATAAAATGTTCTTGGGCAGGATTGATCGAATTGGTCAACCACATAACACCAATCCTGTCAAAAAATGGAATTAAACACTCCTTGAATGCTCGTTCCAACGAAGAATTAACAATGATGTCGTCCAAGGTTTTATTGAACAGGGATTCATCCATTTCCACTAAAGCCAAAATCAACTTTTCTTGGCTCGCTCCTGCTGGTGTTCCCAGTTTTATCTCTGCCACTTTTTCCCTAATCTCAGCTGCACTCAGGGCGGAAATCTTCGATATCTTAAGACCATGGTCCAATAATATCCGAACGTTTAACAAGTAAACCAATTCTTCATCGGTGTACATTCGAATTTTAGTCTCCGTTCGTTCGGGCACCAGCATTCCGTAACGTTGTTCCCATATCCTTAACGTATGGGCTTTTATGCCCACTAATACCTCGACGTCTTTAATCTTGTATACTCCCACGGCAACAGAACAATAAAACCTTGGTTTTGTTCGCGATAAGGGATTGCCTACCTTTGTTTCATGAAAATTTCTTCGGCAGCCTTCGTCATGTCTAACTCGGATTATAAGGCTTGTCCCAAGCCAACACTCCCTGAATTTGCTTTTATCGGCCGATCAAACGTGGGTAAATCTTCCTTGATTAACATGTTGCTCAGCAGGAAAAACCTAGCAAAAACGTCGAGCGCACCCGGAAAAACGCAGCTCATCAACCATTTCATCATCAATGACGCTTGGTATTTAGTAGACCTTCCAGGGTACGGATATGCGAAAGTGTCGAAAAACCAACGAGAGAAGTGGCAAAAACTCATATCGAGTTATTTACGACATCGTGAAAACCTAACCCTTGTTTTTATTCTAATCGACATTCGATTAGAGCCTCAAAAAATCGACTTAGAGTTCATCAATTGGTGCGGTGAAGAACAAATCCCGTTTTCTTTAGTTTTTACGAAGTTGGATAAGGTTTCTCGTGCCGAAGCTCAACGCAACGTATTGAAATTGCAGGACGCCCTTCTCGAAACTTGGGAAGAACTCCCACCTTTATTCACGACGTCAGCCACAAATGGCGATGGAAGGGATGCTCTTCTGGAGTACATTCATCGACTGATGCACTCTGCTGAATGAGGTTTGAAATTTAAAGCAGATTCTCCTAACTTTGTATTTATTGAAATCCGAATATGGGAAGAGCATTTGAATACCGCAGAGCAGCCAAAGAAAAACGTTGGGACAAGATGTCTAAAATGTTTCCGAAATTAGGAAAAGCCATTACCATGGCTGCAAAAGAAGGGGGGGGCGATCCGTTGACCAACTCGAAATTGAGAACGGCTATTCAAAATGCTAAGTCGGAGAACATGCCCAAAGACAACATTGAGGCAGCCATTAAACGAGCCACACAGAAGGACATTGCTTCCTTTTTGGAGGTGAATTATGAAGGAAAAGGTCCGCACGGAGTATTGGTCTATGTAGAATGTGCTACTGATAATCCAACAAGAACCGTTGCGAATGTAAAATCTTATTTTAATAAGGCTGGGGGGGGCGTGGTTCCTAATGGCTCCATGGAATTCATGTTCAACCGAAAATCAGTATTCGAATTAGCTCCTTCCGTTAGCCTCGATTTGGAAACCTTAGAACTTGAACTTATCGACGCAGGTTGCGAAGAAATCGAAGAAATCGATGGTGCATTAACGGTATATGGAGATTATACCGCATTTGGAACCTTGGCAAAAGCGCTCGAGGACATGAACATTGAAGTATTAAAGTCCAGCTTAAAACGCTTCCCTACATCTCCTGTAGAATTCACAGAAGAACAACTACAAGACATTGAGAAAATGCTGGATAAAATCGAAGATGACGACGATATTCAACAAGTTTTCACCAACATTGCCTAAGGCCAAAATAAAAATTAAATTTTAGCGTTTCGCGCGCACACATGACACGAACCAAACATTTTTTTAAGTTTCTCTTTCCGTTATTGTTCGTCATAACGACTGCTTGGCGTTGTTCGGTGAATAAAGATGCTTTCATGAACCGCACCTACCATGGGATGACGGCGAAGTATAATGGATACTTTAATGCCAATGAGTTGCTAACTATGGCGGTGGTGAGCTACGAAAAAAACCGTAAAGATGATTTTTACGATTGGTTACCCGTACTTGCTACTCCAACGAAGGAGGAAAGTAAGTCCATGCATTCGGCAATTGATACTGCTATAAAAAAATGCACCAAGGTTATTCAAAATCATGCAATGCCATCTGCGGAAGGACCAAAGGAAGCGGAATACAACCCATGGATTGATGAAAATTGGTTAACCATAGGTAGGGCTTATTATTACCGTGGAGAGTACGAGAAATCGTTGAAAAACTTCCAATTCACCAAACGATTTTTTGCGAAAGACCCTTCGAAGTACGTGGCTGAACTATGGATAGCACGGATTTATTTGCAACAAAACCGCCTAGCTGAGGCAAAAGCCATCCTGGACGAGCTTCAAAAGACAGCACTTGCGCAAAAGAAAAAGACCCTTTGGTCTCGTTTTTCGAAAAAAAATCGGGTTCCCAAATCAGACGATAACTATGTGCCGGAGATGAATCAAAAGATACAGTACGAAATGTACAAAACAAGAGCGGCCCTCTATCTTTTAAAAAAGCAACCGGATGAAGTGATTTTTCCACTGAGTCAAGCAGTCGATAAATGCCGTAATAAACGCGAACGAGCAAGATTAAGCTTTATTCTTGGTCAAATGTACTTTTCTAATAATCGTTTAGATTCGGCGCGAACAGCTTTTAAAAATGCCGTTGTGCCTTCGGCAGATTACGATATTTCGTTCAATGGTAAATTGAATTTCGCGGTCTTGGGTACAAGCGATAAGGATCAAAAGTCGCTCGATAAAATGTTGCGCGATGAAAAAAATGCGGCGTACAAGGATCAAATTTATTATGCAAAAGCTCAAATGGAGCTAGGCAGAGGAAATACGCCTATTGCCAAAGCTTATTACACCCTTTCGGCCTTTTACAGCACCAAGAATCAACGCCAAAAGGCGCTTTCCTATGAACGCTTAGGGGACCTTTCTTTTCAAGAACGCTCTTACCTCAATGCCCAGAAATATTACGATTCATGTGCCAAATCCATGCCAGAGAATTACCCCAATTCCGAAGAAATACTTGGAAAGGTTGCCAAATTAGCGAGCTTGGTTAGTGCTATTGAAATAGCTCAGTATGAAGACAGTGTGCAACGCGTTGCCAAAATGGATGAAAAAAGCCAAACAATCTTTATTAAGGACGTGATTCGTCAAATGAAAGAAGAGGCTCAACGCAAAAAGGAATTGGAGGCCGCCAAGTTGCGCGCACTGCAGGACCAAGCAAACGCGGGTTCGCAACCAGGCAATGGAAATAAATGGATTTTTAACAACGAAAAATTGCGCCAACAAGGTTTTGATGAATTTCGAAAAATGTGGGGAGACCGTAAGAATGAAGACGATTGGCGCCGATCCAATAAACTAAGTGCAGGAAACAATGCAACTTCCAATGAACCAAAGGATAGTTTGATGGCTTCAAGCTCGAATTCTGTCGGTGAATATGACACCCTTGATGTGGAATCCCTACGAAAGAGATTACCGCTTTCCGATACGGCTTATACGGCCTCGGTGCTTAGAGAAATTGAAGCCCGTTATACCGCAGGAAATTTATACAAGGAATTGTTGAACGAACCTGCTCTGGCTACCGAGCAATTTAAACAGGTTTTGGAGGAAAATACCCGAAATATTACCGACCTTTCTTCGGCCTTTCAGTTATATAAAATAAATGAATCTACCGGTCAATCCCAAGTGTACAAATCGCATATCATTGAACACTATCCCAAATCAGATGTGGCAAATTATTTCTTGGATCCAGATTTTTTTGAAAAGTCCAAAGCTGCAAGAGGAGCAGCGGAAAAAGAATATTTACTCGCCTTGCGTGAATACGAATTAATGGAGTATAAAAAAGCATTCGAGCTTACGGAAAAAGTGGTTACCAATGATCGAAATAATGCTTACCGAGCAGAGTACCTTCTGTTAAATGCCCTCGCTTTTGGCCAAATAACCAGCGATAAAAAGGCATTAATTCCAAAGTTAAATGCCGTTGTTGATGAAAAGCCCGGCACGCCTCAAGCAGACAAGGCGAAAGAACTTCTGGAGATTTTAGCGAAAGGTGTTTCGTCTTTCACCCCCTATCAACCGAAGTCCAATGGTATTTTTAAGTTCAATGATACCGTTGTTCAGCTCGTGTTAATTTTGCCAGATGTTGATGCGGAAGAGGATTTTGACGATCTCAAGAGCACCGTTTCGGATTTTACGACCAAAACGTTTAAAAAAACCAAGCTTAAAATCACCTCTGCATTAACCCTCAAAGGAGCAAGTTTATTGTTAGTAGCGGACTTCAAAACGCTTACTCTTGCCCGGGAATATGTCAACACCTACAAATCTTCTGTCGAAGTATTAGGAGACTATCAAAACAATAAATGCCTCATTATTACCCAAGAAAATTTGAAAAAGTTAATCGAATCTGATAACTTTGAGGGATATAAGACGTTTCACGACCTTAACTACTAGACTATGTTAAAGCGAAAAGATTTCTTCAACAGCACCGCACAATATGAAGAAAGTACTGCCATGAATCACATCGTACATGGTACAGAAATCAACGGTGATCTCGTCTCAGACTCCAATGTTTTAATCGACGGTGAAATGAACGGAAACATTTCCTGTTCTGGTAAAGTGATCATTGGATCTACTGGAAAAATTAAAGGCAATTTAGTGTGCGTTCATGCTGAAATCCAGGGTGCAGTGGACGGAGAAGTAACAGTGGAAGGATTATTAACCTTAACATCTACAGCGCGCATTAAGGGAGATATTCAAACCGCAAAGTTGGTAATTCAAGAAGGTGCAATTTTCGAAGGATCGTGCATCATGAAGTCCCCGACCTCGCATACCACCTTTACGGCGGACGTCAAATTGGATGATTGATCCCGAGAAAAATCCGAAATCTTTTTTACAGTATTCTTCGCTTGGATTCCAAATCATCGGATTCATGGCAATTTTTGGTTATTTAGGTTATAGACTTGACGCATATTTTTCATTGCGCACGCCAATTTTGACGATGTCTGGCTTACTTTTCGGGGTAGTTGGCGCTATGATTTACCTCATTCGAAACCTCACAAAAAACAATGAATAAGATACAATTTATCATCGGTTTTTGTTGGATTTTACTTACTTCTCTCGTCCTTTGGGCTAGTTTCAGCCAAGCTGGGATTTTCGTAACCTCTTTGAGTTTAAATGGCGGATTGTATGGGGTTTATGTCTTGCTATTTTATAAGCCGTTTCGTCAGAAATCTCGGGATATCTTGCAACCATCGTTGCTATTAATTACCCTCCAAATGCTTATTTTCCTATTGGTAGCTGGTGTTTTTTGGTACGGAAAGCTTCCTATAATCCCCTTGTTTTGGGCTTTATTGGTATTTATTGGTGTCCTGGTAATTCAAGCGTGGGAACAAATCACTTTTTTAAAATCGATTGAGAAATCGGACAAATAAATAGTGCAATTCCTCAAAACGATCAAATGAGAGGTGCTCATAACGGTCATGGATATCATGGTAGTGTTTATTGGGTCCCATGGTGTAAACAAAAAGAGAAGGAACCCCTTTTTCAGAAAATGGAAAGTGATCCGAATTGGCAGCCTTTCCACGGGATTTAACCACGGGAACAGCAGGGACAGATTCGTTAAGCTGAACTATTCGCTGGTAAAACTGAGGAAAAACTGAGCCATTAACCACAGTAATGCCATCTTCTCCGCTTCCGAGAATGTCCAAATTTAAAACCATCGTTATTTTTTTAAGATCGATGATTCCTGATTCCACAAACGCAAACGATCCTTCAAGGCCGATTTCTTCTCCAGCAAACGCGATGAACAATACCGCATGGTTCTGCAACGGTTGTTGCTGTATAGTGCGGGCCAAACTCATTAACATCGCAACTCCGCTCGCATTATCATTGGCACCGGGAAAATAGGTTTTCTTACCCATCCTTCCTAAATGGTCATAATGCGCACTTACAATGATAAGGCTGTCACTGGGCTTTACGGATGGCACCAAACCAAAGCAATTTCGAACTTCGTATCCAGTAAGAAATGCGTTATCGATGTTTACTTTTATTTTTCTATCTGTGTGGCGTTGAAGGGTGTCAAAACAAGAAATATAGGGGAATTTAAACTGCTGTTGAGAAACACTCCAGGTGAGTTTTTCACGGGTATATTCGACTACGGCGCAATCGGTTTGGGCAATTTTCTCCAATTTAGAACGCACCATCTTCAGGCTGTCAGCAGAAAATCCTTTGTTTGGAGCAAATGCGATTGCTACTTTGGAATGAGCCACACCGAAACGGTAGTTCAAAATTTGAGCAGCAGTCATTCTTTTCAAGGATAATCCCCCCTTGAATCCCGAAGAACTTGGATGAACCAAATAATCTATGCCAGGTTTCATTTTTCGACATCCCAGCTTTACATGGCATTGGCCTGGAAAGGAGTTTGCGTTAAGGTTAAATGCTTGCTCGTAGCTTCCTTGAAAGGGTAAAAGTCCATTGCTTTTAAATTCGTCTACAATAAATGCCCCTGCTTTCCTACAACCATGATTAACATATCCTCTCCCTTCGTAGGAGGGTGAGCATAGCGTGGAGGTTAAGCTTCGAGCATAGCTCAATACTGAAAGTGTGGCATCGTCTTTATTGCTTTGCCCTATAATGTAAAGTGGTACAACAACAAAGAATATTCCAATACTTCGGTTAAGCATATTTTGCGACAAGTTTTTCTATAAATCTGCTTAACGTTTGGGGATCGGCTTCTGGCCATCTAAAAGTTGAGGCAAAAAACTCAAGGGTTGGATAAGATTCTTCTAAGGTTTTAAATCCGTCAATTTGTTTAACGGCTGTTCCAAAGGATTCACTAGAACCGCCAAATAAGGCATTGATAAAGGTTATTTTTTCCTTCAAGGAATAATTTCCATTAAAAGCATCTATTTTCTCATGCTTACCTTTTGATTCATGGATCAAGGTCATTAAATCGAATTCTGAAGAACCTTTTTTCATTGACGGTTCATCTTGAAACAATGCTGTTTCAGTCACCACACTTTGGTCAACTGAGGGGGTTGATTCCTCAGGAATAACGACTTCCTCCTTGGCAACGGTTGATTCAAGTGTAAGCGTAGAATTCGTTGATTCTACGGAGGGTTCTAAATCCATTGGGCTGTCGTTTGCCCCTTCCTCGGCTTCTATTTCATTGGGAGCAGTTTCCTTTTCCGACAAAGGAAGCTCTTCCTCGTTTGATAGGCTCAGGTCTAAATCGAATTCTTGACGCGAAGGCTCTCCGTTGGCATCGGCAAATAATCCTGCTTCGTATGCTTTGTAGCGAAGAATGTAGAGTTTTTCGCTTATTTCTTGAGCGGTATGTATGGCAGAATCAAGGCTTTGGATGCTTCCTTCTCCAAGAGTGAAACGTTCTAATTCTTGGTTCAAACGATGGGTGAGTTCCTTAATCATTGTTCAAATATTTTTCGGATTGTGGACAAAAATAGGTGCTATTACAATGCAATGGGTTGGTGTTGACTAATTTAATTCAAGTACATTTGTTAAAAAGAAATTCAGCATGTTTTTAGAGCAGTTTCCGACCGAACATAAAATTAACGGATGGATTGAAGTGATTTGTGGATCCATGTTTTCGGGTAAGACCGAGGAGTTGATTCGGAGAGTTAAAAGAACTCAATTTGCCCAACAGAAGTTAATTCTTTTTAAACCAGATATCGACCGCAGGTATAGCGATGAGGATGTTGTAAGCCATCAAGGAAGTGCTGTTCCAGCGGTTTTAGTTGGTCATTCAAACGAAATATTGTTGTTGGTTAACGATGAGCGCGTTGTTGCTATTGATGAAGCACAGTTTTTTGACGCTGGGATTGTGGAGGTATGTTCTGAATTAGCAAATCGAGGTGTAAGGGTCATTTGTGCTGGTTTGGACATGGATTATTTAGGCAATCCATTTGGGCCAATGCCCGCATTACTTTCCATTGCTGAATACGTAACAAAGGTCCATGCCATTTGCGTAGACTGTGGTAATTTGGCCCAGTTTTCTTATCGTTTTACGCAGGAATCTACCCAAGTATTGGTGGGAGCGGTAGAAAGTTACAAGCCCCTCTGTCGTTCGTGCTATAATGCCCTTACTCATTGAAAATTAATTTTTCTCCGGCGGCAATCATTTCACTGCTTGATCCGAAGCGTATTTTGGGTGTTTTCGAAACGAACATTCAGTATCTTAGTATTGACACCCGTTCCTATACGCAGGAATCGAACGCCTGTTTTATTGCTTTAAAAGGACCTTTTAGAAACGGAGTAGATTTTATCGAAGAGGCTTATCGGAGAAACATTCGGATTTTTATCGTAGGAGAGGAACCGAAAACAGTGCATTCTGAGGCTTGTTATATCGTGGTGAACGACACCCTTCAAGCCCTTCAACGCATTGCCAAAGCGCACCGGGATAAATTTAACATTCCCATGCTAGGTATTTCGGGAAAAGCAGGAAAAACAACGGTCAAGGAGTGGCTGTATGAATTGATCAAAGCAGATTATCACGTGGTTAGAAGTCCAAAAAGTTATAATTCACAGATTGGTGTAGCACTTTCTCTGTTGGAGTTGAACGAACAGGCCACGATTGGAATCATTGAAATGGGCATTTCTGAAATGGGTGAATTAGACCGATTGATGCACATGGTACAACCCACACATTTCATCGTAACTTCCTGGTTCAATAACCCCTTGGACCAGGAGCTTTGCCGTGCCTTGGAGGCGGTCCCTTATTCGTTTTCTTCTGGAGAAATAAAATCCCTAATCCCGGAGTTCTTAGAGAAATCGAAGGCGTTTCTTGCTTTTATACCATTTAATGATTTGAACTCGGTGAATAGCGCTCAAATGGCTATAGGTTTGGCGCTTGAGTTTGGCGCGGATCCTCAACAAATCGCTAAGTTAACCCCTGGTTTGGGCCGACTTGCGCTTCGTCTCGAGACTTTTTACGGCAAGAATGACACGCTGGTGCTCAATGACACGTACAACCTTGACCTTGAAACGTTACCCTTATCGCTCCAACACATGGTATCTTTGGCGGGAAATCGGCCACACTGCATTTACATCGGTTTGGATGAGAGCTCTTTAGGCTTGTATGAAACGGTAAAAAACATGGTTCAGTCTTATTCCGAAGAGCATGTTTACATTGGTCTACCCGGTGAATTACCTTTAATCATTCCTGAGGGGGCCGTCGTGCTTATCAAGGGAACGCGAAAAGCAAGAATGGAACGTTTCGCTGCTCGGTTTAGGTTGAGACAACATCAAACGGTTTTGGAAATTAACTTTTCTGCGTTGCGTCAAAATTTGGCTTTTTTTAAGTCGAATACCGAATCGAACACGAAGCTGCTTGCGATGGTAAAGGCCCAATCATACGGAACCGGATTGGAACAGATGGCGTATTTTCTAGAAGGGCAAGGGGTGAATTATTTAGGAGTAGCCTATACCTCGGAGGGGGTTGCACTTCGCCAACGTGGCGTGAAACTACCAATTTTGGTCTTAAATCCAGACCCGGAGAGTTACGTTGATTGCATGGAACACCAACTTGAGCCTACCGTATTTACCTTCCGTCAACTGGACCGATTGGTTCGTGATTTAATTTTGAATGGCGTTCAGCATTTCCCCATACATATTGAAATTGATACAGGAATGCGTCGCTTAGGATTTGAACCCTCGGAAATGAAAACCCTAGTTGAGTATATTAAAGCTCAACCAGAAGTACACTTGAAATCAGTCTTTACCCATTTCGCGGAATCCGATAATTGGGAGGATCAATCCATGAGCCTTCAACAAATCGAGGTATTCTCTTCCGTTAAAAATAAGGTTCAACAATCCTTTTCTCATCCGGTCCTCTTTCATATGGCCAATTCTGATGCAATTTTGAATTTCCCAACGTCTCATTTTGACATGGTTCGAATTGGACTTGGAATGTTTGGAATTTCCCATTCGCCCTCGGCACGTCTGGAACCCGTTTTAGCTTGGAAAAGTGAGATTTCACAAATTAAAAAAGTTCAAGTAGGGGAAAGTGTTGGTTATTCAAGGAGTTTTGTTGCAACCCAAGACACAACAATTGCTATATTGCCTTTGGGTTATGCGGATGGTTTTCCTCGCTGTTTGAGCAATGGAAATGGAGTGGTAAAAATCCGGGGAGTTTGGTGTCCAACGGTTGGAAGAGTTTGTATGGATATGCTAATGTTGGATGTTACTTCCTTGCCAAATGTTCAAGAAGGAGATGAGGCGGTAATTTTCGACGACATTCCAAGCATGCTGGCGATGGCTCAAAGAATGAATACAATTCCCTATGAGCTTATGACAGGCATTTCAGACCGCGTTCATAGGGTTTATATCCATGAATAGCTTAATTTTGTTACTGTTTTCATGAAAAAAGACGCCTCACTTAATATACAAAGCAAGATTTTTGATCATGTTCGAAAGGCAATTGGGCCGGAGGAATCTATTGGTTTGGTATTAAGCGACGTTTTGGCGTTAAGTACGGATGCGGTATATCGCAGAATACGTAATGAAACCCCAATGACCATTCATGAAGTGGAAAAGGTTTGCTCTTTTTTTAAAATTTCCTTTGACTCCTTATCCACCGAAACCTCTCGAAAAGTGGATTTTGATTACTTAGATTCGCCTTCAGGGGAATTCTCCATGGATATTTACTTACGCGGAATTTTATCAGGAATGAAAGACTTGCGCAAATTGCCACAGGTCAAGTTGTTTTTAACCGTTAATAATGTCCATTTTTTTCAAGCATTTAATTTTCCTGAAATCGTTCATTTTAGGTTGTTTTTTTGGGCAAAATCACACCTGTTGTTGCCCGAATACGAACACAGGAAATTTGACATAAACGGAATAAGCAAGGAGGCGTTTAACGACGGAAGGGAGATTTTACAATTGTACAATCAGTTGGAAACTGTCGAAATCGTAGACCGCGAAATGATGCGTGGTTATCTACGTCAAATCGCCTATGCGTGGGAATCAGGTTGGTTTAAGGACGCTGAGCAAGTTTTGAGGTTAATTGATGCTGTTGAAGAATGGCTCAACCATTTTTTAAAGCAGGCGGAGAACGGAAAAAAGTTTCAGGTTGGAACCGCCGTGCCAGCAAGTGGAGCTAAATTAAACCTCTTCTTAAACGATACGGTAAATACCGATACGACATTTTACTACGAATGTGAATCAAAACGTGGGGTATACTTAATCCATAATATTTTAAATTATCTACACACCAATAACGACCGTTATGTGGGTGATACCAAAGCAGTAATTGATCGACAGCTACTCAATGCAAATTTAATCAGTGAGGTCAACCACAAAGACCGCCATAAGTACTTTCAAGATTTATTTGCTTCCGTTAATGCAGCTCGGTTAGAAATAATAACAAAACGCTAAGAACATGAAAGTGCTAATTACAGGAGCAGATGGCATGCTCGGATCAAGTATTTGCAGAGAAACACTCGACCAGGGCTATCAAGTTCGTGTTTTCGTCTTGCCCAACAGTCCCTGTAAGACCTTGGAAAACCTCCCTGTGGAAATTTTTTATGGTAATCTATTGGACGAGGGTTCGTTGGAAAATGCGATTGAAGGTTGCGACGCAGTCATTAACGTTGCTGCATCTACCCAAATTTGGCCCAGGCGTAGTCCGATAATCCATAAGATCAATTACGATGGGGTTGTTAGTATGGTGAAATTGGCTAAGAAAAAAAACATAAAGAGGTTTATTCAAATTGGCACGGCCAACTCGTTTGGCCATGGTGGTCCTGACAATCCGGGAACCGAGGAATCCTCTTTTATGGGAAAAAGTTATAAAATGGATTATGTTGATAGTAAGTACCGGGCCCAACAGTTTCTATTAAATGAGGCCTCTAATGGCTTTCCAGCAATAATTATTAACCCAACTTACATGATAGGTCCTTACGATTCCGGCCCTTCTTCAGGCAAAATGATTTTGGCATTGTACGAAGGTAAGCTCCCCGGATTCACCTCGGGAATGAAGAATTTCGTGGCTTCAAAAGACGTTGCTGTTGCGGCGGTCAATGCATTGAAATGGGGTGAGCCAGGGTCTTGTTTCATCGCAGGTAATGAGAATTTGACCTTTGAACAAATGTTTCGAATAGCATGTAACGTAAGAAACATCCCCTTTCGGCTTAAGAGGGTTCCCAATGGAATCATTTACACCGTTGGATTTTTTAGTTCAATTTGGGCAAGAATATCCGGAAAGTCTCCGAAATTAGGGTTTCACATGTCAAAGCAAGCAACCATGAAACAATGCTATGATCCAAGCAAGGCAAGAGAAATATTAAAAATGCCTTCTACTCCTATTAAAACGGCCATTGAAGATTGTTTGTCTTGGTGGAAAGCCAATGAATACGTTAAATAATTAAGTCATGAATGTAACATATATTGCCCAGGATGATCAAATTTCATCTTTCGTCATTTTGATAACGACCTTCTGTTTTATTATTTATTGGTTTGTGGCTCAATCGCAAAAAATAAAGGAGGTGTTTTATGCGAAGCATGCTTTTGATGAAGCAAGTCGGAAGCACATTTTTTTCACCAAATATGTTGGTTTTTTGGTTTTAGGCTTAATTCCTGTGTTGTTTCTTTGGCTGCTTATTCCAAGTTTTTCGTTAAAGGGAATTGGGCTGTGGTTTAATTCCGAGACAACATGGTTCAGCATTGCTTGGTCATTAGGTCTATCTTTGGTTGTGATACCTATGGCTTTTATTTCTGCAAAGAAACCAGAAAACTTGAAAAACTACCCTCAGATAAGGTCAAAAGTATGGACGAATAAAACCATGGTAATTAATTTACTAGGTTGGGCATTGTATTTATTCGGATACGAATTATTATTTCGTGGCACTTTGTTTTTTCCGCTCGTCGAATCACTAGGTATTTGGCCCGCTGTTGCTGTAAATATCGCACTTTATGCAACGACGCACATTCCTAAAGGCCTTGCCGAAACCTTAGGAGCTATTCCCCTTGGTTTGGTACTGTGCTTGCTTACCTTAGAATCGGGAACGGTTTGGATTGCCTTTTTTGTCCATTTGGCTTTAGCATGGACCAACAGCCTAACGGCGCTCGCTTACCATCCTGAAATTCAATTTACTGGTCGAATTTTTAAGAATAATGCAAAAAACTAAAGGAGTAGTTGTTATCACTGGTTCCTCTCGTGGCATTGGAAAAGAGGTTGCACGTCAGCTTTTACAGTTGGGTTATTCGGTAGCTATTAATGGCCGGAATGAAGCTCGCTTGTACGCAACGCTGAAGGATTTGAAAGCAATGAGCAGCAACGTAATTGCGGTATTGTCGGATGTTTCCGATCCCAATGGAGCCGATTTATTCATCAATCAAGCCGTTAAAGAATTTGGTCGGATAGATGCATTAATTAACAATGTAGGGGTTTCCTCAAGGGGTAATCTTGCCAACCTTCATCCTTCGGTCATTCGAACGCTATTTGAAAGCAACGTGTATGGTTCTGTTTACCCAACTCAATGGGCGCTACCTTATTTAAGAGCAACCCAAGGAAGTGTTATTTTTGTTTCAAGCCTCGCAGGAATTAGAGGCTTGCCAGGATTGTCACCGTATAGTGCTTCAAAGATGGCGCTTCGAGCCTTTGCAGAAGCTGTTAGAATTGAAGAACACCAACACGGGGTTCACGCTGGAATCGTTTTGGTTGGTAAAACGGCGGTGGAACCGGATAAGGAAGTAATCATGGAAGAAGGTTCAACGCGGCTTTTAGCTCCAAGAACAGGAAAGGGAATTCAGTCGATTGAAGGGGTTGCAGAGGGTATTATTAAAGCCTTGTTAAGGCGCAAAAACCAAGTGATAATGACCCCTTTGGGCAAACTTCAATCGGTACTGCAAGTTATTGCACCTAAATTGGTAGAGCGGATTATCATTAAGAATATTCACCGGTTTGAGGAAGAAAATAAATAAGGATGATTGGCACAGATTTTCAGAAAATTGAATGGAATGTTTATGGTTTGGAATTGTTAGAGCCAAATGCATTTTTTGGAGACGCATTCATTCTAATAGCCTCCCTTTATTTTTATCGAAGCATACAAAAAACATCCGTGTTCAATAATTTATGGGCTAAATTTTACCTGTATTTTGGTATTTCTTTTATGCTCGGAGGATTTGGGCATTTGCTCTTCAATTATTGCGGTTTGTGGGGAAAGGCTCCCTCATGGTTAATGGGGATAGTATCTACGTATTACGTAGAACAGGCAATGCTATCTCTTTGGACCCCTGCAAACCAAAAAAGGGTGCTGATAAAAATATCCCAACGAAAGATGTTGGTCTTTTTAATCCTCGAGGTCGGATTACTGCTTAATGTGTCATCTTCCCAAGATCCGGCAATCGGTTTAATCATTCCTACAGTTAATTCCATTTTAGGATTGGGATTAACCTTAGGATATCTTGGTTATTATTATCAACGTGAATATCATGCCGATTTTCGATATTTTTGGATTGGATCTTTGGTGTTGCTTCCCAATGCTCTAGTTCAAGGCATGAAAATTAACCTGCATCCTTGGTTTGATCGAAACGATTTTAGCCATGTATTGCTGATGATTGGAGTCAGTATTTATTTTGTTGGGATCAAAAAACTTTCAGATTTTGTTTTCGATTTGCAAAATATGAAACCCTAAATTCTTGAGTTGCGAAGAGTAAAAGGACGAAATTAATACGCGACTTAATTTTGCGAAATCATGGGATATTGGATGGGAAAGAGGGTCTTAGTCACTGGGGCATGTCGAGGACTGGGATTGGTGATAGCGAAGGAACTTTTGAGCCTTGGGGCTCGAGTAGTGATACATTCGAATTCTACCCGCTTACCGAACGATGAATTGGTGTTAAAGGCACTAGAAAACGGACAGGCGCTTCACGTTCGCGCTGATTTGTGTTCGGTATCTGAAATTTATGCGATGATGAATGATGTTCTTGCTGGTTTTGGAGGAATCGATGGGTTGATTCATAACGCGGGAATTTCCGCCTATGGTAGCTTTTTGGAGACTTCTGAATCCACATTTCAACAAGTCATGAACACGAACTTGAACGGCGTCGTTGTTTTAACAAAGGCGGCCTTACCCTCTTTAATAACAAACCAAGGTAGTATTTTATTTATTTCATCCCTAGCTGCCATACATGGCGTACCGAATTATGTGAGTTATTCCGTTTCAAAAGCTGCGTTGGTTCCTCTTCAAGAAGCGTTGGAGCTTGAATTGAAGCCCCATGCAGTTCATGTAGGTTTAATTTATCTCGGTTTTGTTGAGAACGACGAACACAAGTATTCTTTGAGTGCTGGGGGAGATAAAATCCCCGTTCCAAAACGGAATATTCGAACAAAAATCACAAAAGAGCGAGCCGCTCAAAAAGTACTTTGGGCTATAGAGTATAAGAAACGTAAAGCATATGGTGATTTCTCTGGAAGATTGATGAGGTTCATAAATGGTGTTTTTCCTGGAGTGTTAAGGGGCCTTCTTTCAAAGAACCTAAACAAAACGTAGCGCTTTCATGTTTCATCTATTTTGGTTAACTTCGATGAAAATAAAAGACCCATGAATAAGCAAATAGAAACCGCCTTAAACGACCAAATCAGTAAAGAAGCCTCTTCATCCCAATACTATTTATCCATGGCTTCTTGGGCAGAAACCAAGGGCTTGTCAGGTACGGCGTTTTTCATGTATGCACATTCCGACGAGGAACGCTTTCATATGCTGAAATTAGTGAAATTTGTTAACGAACGAGGGGGCCGAGCAATTGTTCCTTCCATTCCTCAACCACCCTCCGATTTTGATACCGTTCAACGCATGTTTGAGTTGTTGTTAGAGCACGAATTAACGGTAACCCAATCCATTAACGAGGTGGTTGATATTTGTTTAAAAGAAAAGGATTATACGACCCATAACTTTATGCAGTGGTATGTTTCCGAGCAAATGGAGGAAGAGGCTTTAGCTCGTTCGATCCTTGACAAACTGCACCTCATTGGTAATGAAAAAGGAGGCATGTATTTATTTGATCGTGAGATGCTTGAAATTGCCAATGCCAGTGGTTCGGAGCCGGCTAAGTAATTGGATACTTTTCGGTGTAATTTGGATACTTGGTCAATTTCATGCCCAGTTAAATCCCCAATTTGACCATTACGGCATTGAAGACGGATTATCCCAATCCTCTGTAAATACCATTGTATCTGAGTCCAATGGGGCGATTTGGTCAGGTACGCAAGATGGATTAAACCATTTTGATGGTTTTGAATTCCGGCACATAACGAAAGAAAACACCCCTCAAATTTCCAATACGTTTTTCCTTTGCAGTGAGGTAGACCCTCTTGGTAATTTATGGTTCGGCACGCAAAAAGAAGTGTTAAGGTATTATGTAAAATCCAGAACTTTTACTTCGTTTAAAAACACGTTAACCTCTGCAAAGCCCATTCAATTGGCTTACAGTTCAAAAGGTATCCTCAGTTTGCACGAAGACGGACGACTTTTTTTATTGCCGGAGGGACAGAAATCGTTTCACGAAATACGACTGCCTTCTCAAGTGAAACAGCTGGTCAAGGCAAAAACCAAAATACACGTCCTTACCCAGTCGAATGATCTTTATGTTTTTCGCGGGATAGGCAATTTATCGCTTGCATATTCTTTTCCAACAGAAACCATGTATTCTGCTTATGCACTGGGTGAAACATTGATTTTTTTCATGAAAGGGAAGATCATTGAGCTCGATCAAAAATACCGAACGATTTCCAATACACTTGCTGGATTCGACCTTTCCCTTAATCCTCAAGTAGTCAGTGTGCTTGATTTGAAATCGGGTCATTTACTAGCGGTCAATGGGAAGGGCCTATTCTACAGGAATGATGTCGGAAAATGGCGTCATTTTTCCTCCGACTTTTTTCAAACTAATGCATTAAAATCCAACAACATAAATTGCCTTTATAAAGACCATGAGGAGGTAGTTTGGGTCGGGACCGACAGGGGCTTATCATGTGTCAAAGTGGAAAATAACGCTTGGTTCAAGGTTGGTCCAAATCCAAATTCAATCCGAGGTTTGAATTCCGAAAACGTATGGAGCTTCGCTAAATTTGGTGCAGATCTTATCTTTGGAACAGACCGAGGAATTACCATTTACCATCCACAGGATGGAACCTTTGACCACATCGAGCGAAAGGGAGTTTCTGGAATACAGGATATATCAGTCATGGATATTGAGCCATTGAAAGGCTCAAAGTTTCTTTTGGCGTGTTTTGACGGTTTATTCATCTTTGATGCCGTTAACAAGTCCTTCAATCCGGTTCCAATGCCCCTTAGGTTTCGGGATAATCATCGACACGTTTATTCGCTTTTCTCCCTAAATGATAAAATTCTAATTGGCACTTCCACCGGAGTTTTGACGTTTGATTTATACAATGGAAAACTCGAAGAAATTCACGCTCAAAAGGGGGATGTATTCAGGAACTTTTTAAAAGATAAGCAAGGAAGGATTTGGTCGGTCTCTGATAAATTAGGGCTTTCAGTACTAGACCCAATTTCTTTAAGGCCAACACCGAGTAAATTCAATAAAAAGATCCGAAATGAGGTCAATGACGTTTTTTCCAGCTTAATTCAGCTTAATGAGACCACCTTGTTTATAGGAACCTTTGGTTCCGGAATCATTCAACTCAACATCGCGACAGGAAAAACATTCATATTGGATCAAAAGAAGGGATTGCCTAATAATGTGGTAAATGGGATGCTTAAGGACCATACAGGAGTTCTTTGGGTTACAACCAATCGAGGACTCGCGTACATGAATCCGGCATCAGGGCATTATTCACATTTTTTAAGGTTCGGTGAAGAAGATCTTGAATACAATACCAATGCACTGTTAGAGCATGGAGATCATTTATTCTTCGGCGGGATTTTTGGTTTCGTTACTTTTTCAAAGAAGCAAGTAGTACAAAACAATGATCCACAGTATCCAAAAATCTACCAGGTTCGGCTTAAAAAGTCATCGAACCAATGGCCACATGCCCTTATATCATTCCATGAATTAAGCGAACTTGCTTTTGAAATAACCTTACCTTATTTCCGTAGGGATTTTGAGGTAAATTTCCAGCCTAGTACTTTTTACCGTTCAAAAAGAATAGAATATAAATGTGAGATTATTGGGGAAAGCACAGATACCATCTTCCTTGGAAACACCAATCACATTTCATTCAATGCCCTGGCTTCAGGAACCTATTACTTAAGGATTTATTCCAGAATAGGAAAGAACGGGTCTTGGACAGAAACCCCAGCCTTACTCACGGTTAAAATTGAACCGCCTTTTTGGAGAAGTCAAATCTTCTTATGGTTTTGTTTACTGATGGGAATGGTGTCAGCCTATGTTTATGCACGAATTCAAATGGTAAAGGAACGGAAAGAACGGCTTAAATTGGAGGCAATTGTTGAACAACGAACCCAAGAGATTCAATTAAGAAAGGAAGAGATTGAGCTCAAAAACCTCGCGATTCTTGAAGAGAAAAATAAGGTTTTAGATCAACAGAAATTGCTTTATCTTGAAAAAAGGAATGCTGAAAAATGGCTAAAGAACGCTTTGCCTGAGCAAGCGGTAACAGAACTACAACGGCTCGGGAAAGTCCGTCCTAAGTCCTTTGAATCAGTTACCATTCTTTTTACCGATGTGGTTGGGTTTAGTAAAATATCAGAAACCATGACCCCATCACGATTGGTAAATAAACTCGATGGCTTATTTAAAAAATTTGATGCCATTGTTAAAGAGCGAAATATCGAAAAAATTAAAACAATTGGGGATGCATATATGGCTGTTGGAGGAATTCCTGAGGCAAATACTACCCATGCCATAGATGTTTGTTTGGCTGCCTTGCTAATACAAGATTATATGGCCAAACACAAGTTTGATGCGCTAGCGAATGGAAAAGATTTTTGGGAAATCCGAATAGGCATCAATACCGGACCCGTGACAGCTGGAATTATTGGCAAACTCAAAATCGCCTACGATGTTTGGGGGTCTGCTGTAAACCAAGCACAACGCATGGAACAGTTCGCAGAACCCGGTACGATTTCAGTTTCAGAAACGACCTTCCGTTTAATCGAACCGTATTTTGAAGTTCGACCTAGGGGAACCGCCCCTATGAAAAGTTCTCGGTTGATTAACCGATATGAATTATTACGCATAAAACCCGATTTATCAATCGGCGGTGAAGGATTAGTACCCAACGACTTCTTTTATGAAATCTCCCAATTGCACCTCTACAGTCCTATAAAGTACTATTCTGTAGAAACCGAAGTATTGCGAATGCTCGAAGAACAATTGCCCAAAAACTTGTATTACCATAGCGTAGAACATACCCGTGAGGTTATTCAAGCGGTGGAACATTTGGCGCTGTGCGAAGGCGTTCGAGATGAAGGTCTGTTTTTGCTGAAAACAGCCGCCCTTTTTCACGACCTCGGTTTTACCCAACAGTACGAGCACAATGAGTCCATTGGTGTTGAATTGGCTCAAAAAATCCTTCCGGATTTTGGATATAGCGACCTGCACATTCAAACGGTTTCAGAGCTGATTTTTGCAACAGAAGTTCCTCACAAACCTTTGAATAAAATGCAGGAGATTATGTGCGATGCAGACCTTGATTATTTGGGGACCGATGATTTTGAGACCATATCTCAAAAGTTAAAACGGGAGTTGATGGAAAAAGGAAAAATAACTTCAGATAGGCATTGGGATGAAGTGCAAGTTCCATTTCTTGAGAACCACCGTTATTTTACCCCAACGTCTATTGCATCAAGAGGTCCAAAAAAAGATCAGAACTTAGCAGCAGTGCGCCAACGATTGGAGGAAAACAAGTACCGTTAAAGGGAACGAATATCCTTTCCTTTTTTCGTCTTGTCCTTTTCTTTAGCCGGTTCAATGGCAAATGAATAACCCAAACTGTACATCAAGCGCGCGCGAGGAATCGTATTCACCCATTGGTCGAGGTAGGTGCCAAAACTGAATTTATGAACACGTTGAATGTCGAAATCAAAACCTGCGTAATATCGAATCCGTGTAAACCGCTTGCCTTCTGCGTGATGGGTAGGATCATAAAAGAACTCTGCACTCACCGACGGACTTAACGGAAAATCTTTAATGTTGTATTGGATCGAAGGTTTAATTCGCCAAGCTTGGTCAAATTCTGCATCGTAATTGCTGTTGATTCGATGGAAGGAGTACTGGTATCTTAAACGCAACCCAAGATCTAAGCGCTTGTAGCTGTAAGACCCTTGCAAGTTAGCGTTGAGTCGATGGCTCGATTCGTAAGGTTCCAAAAATTCTCGCGAGGCAATCCAACGGTAATCGATGGAAGGTCTCAGCCATTTGGTCAGTTTGTATTTCACACTAAATTGCGGAAATATCGTTGCTAAACCATACTGATTATAGCGTTGGTTAAGTGCTCCATTTACCGTCCATCTTTTTATAGGCTGGTAAGATATCCCCGACTCCAACCAAACCTCCTGATCAAGGTTTTGGGCCATGGCATGTGAGAAAAGGATCAGTACCACCGTGAATAACAGCGGCTTCACTTATTGCTCTTTAGTTAAGGTAATTTCTCCTAAATCCACCACTTGGTCTTTGCCGGTAATCTCCACCTCAAACAGCTTCTCCTTTTGCAGTGAGGCGCACGGATAACAGTTCTCGTACATAAAAACAATGTACTTCCCAGGGCGTAAGTACTTGAATTCAAAAGTGCCATCATAGGTCGTTCGAACATCGTCATCGTATTGTGTTTTTTCATTGCCGTAAACAATGTAAACCCGCTCGTCTCCCAAAGCACCTAACCCCGCTAACTGCGTTAGTTCATTGTCGGAATAAAACCTACCGATTATTTTACCTGTAATTTTGGCCTTTCCGCCAATGCCGGGGTCTTTCGAACATGCTAAAAAGAAAAGCGTTATAAACAGCAAAAGAAATCTACCAAGTGAAGGCATCATAATATTTAATTCATATTTAAAACATAAAGTTAACACAACCTAAAGAAAGATAGCATCATTTTTTTAAAAATTACGTAACTTGCTCTTCCAATGAGGATAAGTCCATTCACTCTAGTTAGTTTACTATATATATTTCTGTGCAATTCGGGATTTTCTCAAATTAAAATTAATGAGTATTCTTGTTCCAATATTTCAGGAATTACTGATGCCTATGGAGAACGTGAAGATTGGATAGAGCTATTTAACACCACAGGTGCATCCGTTAATTTAACGGGTTGGTACCTTTCTGATCGTCCAACCAATCTTACGAAGTGGCAGATCCCCAGCGGTAGCATTGCGGCCAACGGGTATAAAATGATCTTTTGCTCGAAAAGAGACTTAGTAAATGGTAATGAATACCATCCAAACTTCAACCTTTCGCAGACCGAAGGTGAATGGATTATACTTACCGACCCTTCTTTGGTCGTCGTGGATTCCTTTAAGATTGTTCACATGACCAAGGCTGATCATTCAATCGGTAGAACCACCAATGGTGCCGCTACGTTTTCCTTGTTTTCAACCCCAACTCCCAATGCAGCCAATGCAGGTTCTATTCCCTTTTACACCCCAAAACCGGTGTTTAGCCTAGCTCCTGGTTTTTATGCAGGACCCCAAACCGTAAGCATTTCTTGCGCGAATCCTTCAGCAATTATTCGCTACACGCTCGACGGTACTGATCCAAGTCCTGCCTCAACCCAATATACGGGACCCATCACTATTGCTGCGACCAAGGTTTTAAGGGCTGCGGCATACACCAATTCAAATTTGCCTTCTTTCATTGAGACCAATACCTATTTCATCAATGTTAACCATACGATACCTGTCGTTTCCGTATCAAGTGGAAGCCTTTACAATATGCTGCAAACCGGAAGTCAAAATCCTCCCAACCGCATTGGTGCTTTTGAGTTATTTGAAGAAAACGGAACATTTATTGATGAAGGACAAGGCGATTTCAATAAACATGGAAACGACTCTTGGGCCTATCAGCAAAGGGGTTTTGACTACATCTGCCGAGACCAATACGGTTATAACGGAGACATTGAGCATCCTATTTTCCCTGAAAAAACTCGGACAAAATTTCAACGGCTTATTTTGAAACCCGGAGCCAGTGATAACTATCCCTTCGAGCAAGGAGCTCATATCCGAGATGCTTTTATTCATACGCTTTCCATTCGCTCCGGTTTACGCTTGGATGAAAGGACATGGAGACCTGCAGTAGTTTATTTGAATGGGAATTATTGGGGCGTGTATGAAATACGTGAAAAGGCCGACGATCACGATTACACGGAATATTATTATGGTCAGGATAAATTCAACCTTCATTATCTAAAAACTTGGGGTGGAACGTGGCAGGAATATGGAGCACCAAATGCTCAACCGGATTGGACTAGTTTAAGAAACTTCGTGCAAAACAACAATTTAAGTGTCCCAGCTAATTTCAACTATGTCGATTCTTTATTGAATTGGAAGTCTTTGGCCGATTATTTTATGATCAACTCGTATACGGTCAATCAAGATTGGCTCAATTGGAATACCGCTTGGTGGAGAGGTTTAGATACTGCAGAGGACAAAAGGAAATGGCGTTATGCCCTTTGGGACATGGATGCAACGTTCGGGCATTACATTAACTACACCGGAATACCGGATCCTTCGGCAAACGCGGATCCTTGCAACGCTGAAAACTTACCCAATCCCGGGGGCCAAGGCCACACGAGTATTTTGGATAAGATGATTGCCGAATGCCCGGTGGTGGAGCAATACTACATTACCCGCTATGCGGATTTAATCAACACCTCTTTCAGTTGTGCGAGCATGATTGCCTTACTCGACAGTATGGTGAATGAAATCGCTCCAGAAATGACAGCACAATGTACCCGCTGGGGAGGCACCTACAACGGATGGCAAAGCCGTGTAACCCAACTCAGAAATTTCATCAATCAGCGCTGTGTTGCCCTTGAGCAAGGCCTTGTTGATTGCTATCAACTTACCGGGCCATTCCCGGTTACTTTTGATGTGAGTCCTGTCGGAGGGGGTACCATTCAGGTAAATTCGATTGTTCCTCCCCAATACCCATGGTCCACCTCTTATTTTGGAGGAATACAAACCCTCATTGATGCCAACCCAGCTCCGGGATATGTTTTTAGCCATTGGGCTGTTTCTAACGCGACAACCGGATTGGCCAATTCCATAGCAGATAACTATGTGAACATCATCGGCACGGATACGATAGTGGCCATTTTCGTTCCAGATATACCGGATTTAGATAATGACGGATGTTTGAACGTTGATGAAATTGCTGCAGGGACCGATCCGAACAACCCAGATACCGATGGCGATGGTGAAAACGATTGCGCTGAAATTGGCAATCCTGCCGCACCAACGGATACCGATGGAGATGGAATCATCGATGCCTTGGAATCTTCCTTGGTGGATACGGATGGAGATGGCCTTACCGATGAATTGGACATTGACAACGGGAATCCATGCATTCCAAATCCGAATGCCGGGCCTTGCGACCAAGACGGAGATGGGCTTACGAACAGTCAAGAAACCGCTGCAGGAACCAACCTCACCAATCCTGATACTGACGGTGACGGCATCAACGATGGGGCGGAAGTTGCCGGTGGCTCAGACCCGCTGAATCCGTGTGATCCTGACGATACCCTCCCGGGTTGTCAGATTGATACCGACGGTGATGGACTCACCGATGCCCAAGAAGGAATTCTAGGAACCAATCCGAACAACCCAGATACCGATGGAGATGGATATACCGATGGTCAAGAAGTGACCTTAGGAAGCAGCCCTTTTGACCCTTGTGATCCAGACGATAGCTCCCCTGATTGTTCTACAGGCATTCATTTCCCAACGGCTTTCTCGCCGGACGGTATCGGCGATGACCTCAATGAAAACTATTCTATTATTGTCGGAAAAGACGTGAAGGAGTTTGTGTTTTACGTGTTTGACCGCTGGGGCAATACCATGTTTCAATCTTCCAGTAAAAACCTTAAGTGGGACGGTAATTTTGAAGGAAAACCGTGCAACAGTGGGGTGTATGCCTACATGGCAGATGTTGTATTCCTGAACGGAGAGAAAAAGGTGTATTCAGGGAACATTACCCTTATTCGTTAACCCATGAAAAACATTCTGGTTGTTGGCTTTATTCTGGGGTTGGGGGCTTACCACGCTCAAGACTTGTTTTTTACGCAGTACGATAAGTGCCTCATGGTGTTAAATCCTGCTGCAGCGGGAAGCTTCGATGGATTTGAGCGGTTTTCAATGCAACATAAAAACCAATGGGTAGGTGCAGGGACGTCTTTTGCTTCAACGATGGGAAGCGCTGAACTGACCATGGGCAAAAACAAGTTCAATAACCGTTCTTATTTAGGAGCAGGCATCCATTTTTTACGCGACGTTGGTGGAGATGCTCGATTTGGTACCAGTGCTTTTGGAGGAACCTTAAGCGGACATCTTGTTACGTCACCGAAAACGAAAATTTCTGCGGGCATTCAACTTGCATATACGAATCGTTCAGGAGATTTTTCCAAATTACAGTGGTATTCTCAATGGAATGGCAACATTTTCGACCCATCAAATCCTGTAAATGAGCCTTCTCAGGTTCCGAAATACAGTTACATTGATGCCTCGGCAGGAGTTTCTTTTGCATTGATAAATAAAGGAAATGGGGTGGGTAATGGAAAAATGAACGCTTTAAATGTTGGTTTTTTTGCGCAGCACCTGAACCGACCTAAACTTCGGTATAACGATATCACCCTGGACCGTTTGTACTTGAAAACAGGTGCCCATGTCGAGACGGAAATAGCATTGGACAACCTTTATTCTATCGAATTAAAGACATTACAACTTTTACAAGGACAGCATTACCTTGGGCGTTACGGGTTGTTCTTAAAAATAAAAATGTCTCAAACGGCGCAAATTACCCGTTTAAAAAATGATGCGTTCATAAGTTGTGGACTTTACGGAAGTTCTACCGGAACGATTTCTCCCGCTTTTTTAGTGGATCTAGGAGGATTGCAATTTGGGTTCAATTACGACCTTGAGCTCGCAAGAATTTCGAGGGCCTATCGAAGTTCATTGGAATTTACCCTTTCCTACGCCTTTACCAAAAACTCCCTATTTAATAAACGTAAAATCGGTTAATTATCTCGATAAAAACGCTTGCCAGTCTTTGGTTTGTTTCTCGTTTAATACCCTGGGCATTTTAGTTTGAGAACTGTATTTAGTGAAGGATTTCATGAAATCGTAGAATACGCCGTTTTTCACAACAGTGACTTGAGGTTCCTTTAGGTTGTATTTTCGTGCCGAAGCATAATCGTCGTTCAATTGACTTAAATACCCGTCAAGCTCTTCAATGATGGCTTTGGGGTCTGAGAACGGATGTATGAGCTCTAAATACCAGTGGTGGCATTGTTTTTCTTTATCCACGACAATCGTAAATTCCGCTCCAACCTTCGCTCTTGGTTGATTGAGCATTGTAAGTCCTTGATTGATGTTGTCCAAGGATAAATGTTCTCCGCAAAGACTTAAAAACTGTTTAATCCTCCCAGAAATGATGAGTCGATGGTCACGAATATCAACAAATCGCACCAAGTCTCCGATGAGGTATCGCCATAAACCCGCGTTGGTAGAAATAACCATGGCGTAGTCTACACCTTCCTTCACCTCGCTTAAGCTTAAGGCCTTTTTATCTGAAATCAATTCCCCCTCCTCGTTAAAATAACGAGAATCAAAAGGGATAAATTCATAGAAAATTCCACTATTTAATAACAGTTTCATGCCCTTTTCTTCCGGACTGGTTTGAAAGGCAAAGTACCCTTCGCTGGCCAAATAGGTATCAAGGAGGAATATGGGTTTCGAACTAATTTTATTCAACCGATCGACGTAGGGATCCATGTAAACCCCTCCATGGGCATAAACGCGCAAGTTAGGCCAAAGGTCATGGATCGATTTCAGTTCGTATTTTTCGACGATTCGTTCCATAAGCATTACGCACCAACTTGGAATCCCAGCAATAATGCCAATGTTCCACTTGGGGGCTTGTTCCACCATGGCGTTTAGCTTATCGTTCCAATCTGAAATCTGCGCAATTTTATTATTCGGTTTGGTTATTGGTTTAACAAGAATCGAAGTGTGCTTTTTCAAAATTCCACTCAAGTCTCCCTCGTAACGAGCTCCTATTTTTTTCAATTTACTTGAGCCTCCAACCGCTAATCCAGAAGCACCAAAAAAATACTCATCCAAGTCTAAAGCATGCAAAATAGCGTATTGGCGAATGCTGCTTCGTTGAAAGGAACGAATCATATCAATGCTCACAGGAATGCGCTTGCTTGGACTTCCAGTAGTGCCGGATGAAAGAGCGAAATATTTGATTTTTCCTGGCCACGTAACATCGTTTTTTCCTTCGATGGTTTTCTTTAACCAGCGATCATAAAATGCTTCGTAATCTTGAATAGGAACTTGCTCTTGATATTGGCTCAAAACATCCTTTCGATTTAACAGTTTATCAAAACGGTGGAACATGCCAAAATCTGTGTGCTTGGCTTTTATCATCAAAGATTTCAATACAATCTCCTGATGCTGATGACCCACCATTTTGCGGTTAATCCTACGATAACCAAGTTCCGTAGTTTTCTTAATCAATCTACCAATAATCTTCACTCCACTCTTTTTTTGAATAAAACCTGATAAAAATCATCTAAAATTAGTTCAATTCGTGTCCTAAATGTAGGAACTTTCCCTTAACTTTGTTGTGAAATATACCTAATTTATGAAACACAAATCGTTTATTGTCCCTCACGACTTTACTCCCGTTGCGGATATTGCATTGAAACACGCAATCGAGACATCGGCTAAATCCCATACGATCATTCATGTCCTTCATGTAGTTGATACTACGGACAAAATCGATGATGCCGTGAATAAGATTGACGAAATCATTGCCTTGCACGCGCAAGAAGGCGTCACGATGACCAACAATGTTAAAGTGGGTAATATATTTAAGGATATTTCTCTTTTTGCGGAAGAACACCAAGCAGAATTGATTTTCATGGGGACCCATGGCGCACATGGCTGGCAAAACGTTATTGGAAGTCACGCACTTCGCGTTGTGACCAGTTCTCAAACCCCTTTCGTGATTGTGCAAGATAAGCACGCTAAGCAAGGTGGGTTTAATTCCATTGTTGTTCCGTTGGATTTGCACAGCGAAACCTTACAAAAGTTATCGACGGTGGCGAAATTGGCGAGTTATTTTAACTCAAAAGTTCATATCGTAACCCCTTCAGAAACCGACGAGGATTTGAAAGAAGAACTCAACGATCACGTATCCTTCTGTACACGTTATTTCAGCGATCGCAACATTGAGATGGATGCGGAAATTCTACCAAGTAAGGATTTTCATCATGAAGTAATTCGCCATGCACGCAGCATAGATGCGGATTTGATTGCTATCATGAATTTGAATCGAAACAGTTTCTTGGATGTATTCAACGCCAAATATGAGCAGCAAATCATCACGAACGATGCCTTGATTCCTGTTTTGATTCTGAATCCTGTTCAAACGCAGGAGGTTTATGCAAATTGGTTTGTCTAACTATGAAAAAACCTATTTCCGTAGAGGAATTAGCGGTCATTATTCGTGCGATTACTAAAGCTTCAAACGGCTTAAGCGAAGAAATTCGAAGAGCAGGCCTTTTAGAACATATTCTTGGCCAAGAAGGACAGGTAAATGTGCAAGGTGAAGCCCAGCAAAAACTCGATGTTGTAGCGGATCGTGCCTTTATTAACGCTTTTTTAGAATGCGGAATTGTTTGCGGGATAGCCTCGGAAGAAAACGATGAATTTGTAGCTTTTGATCACCCTACTTCAAATGAAGGCGATTTTGTGGTATTGTTTGATCCCTTAGATGGCTCCAGTAATATCGATGTCAATGTCTCCATTGGCACCATTTTCTCCGTATATCGAAGGGTTTCTCCAAAAGGTACCGCAGCAACGCTGCTTGATATGTTGCAACCTGGGACGGAACAAGTAATGGCGGGTTATGTCCTTTACGGTTCTTCAACCATGTTGGTTTATTCCTCGGGAAATGGCGTTAATGGGTTTACGTTAAATCCTTCAACCGGTGAGTTTTGCTTGTCCCATCCCGACATGATCATGCCTGAAAACGGTCGCCTTTATGCCATGAACGAAGGCAACATTCAAGAATGCGAACAAGGATTGGTGCACTACATTCAATATTGCCAAAGCCGCAATAACCAAACAGGCATGCCTTATTCAGGAAGGTATATCGGTTCGCTGGTTGCGGATTTTCATCGAAACCTTATCAAAGGGGGAATTTACATTTATCCTGCGGTTCCCGCATCTCCCGAAGGCCGATTGCGCCTGTTGTATGAATGCAATCCGCTCGCTTTTATTGCGGAGCAAGCCGGCGGATTAGCTACTACCGGTCGACAACGCATCTTGGACATTGTACCTACGCAATTGCATCAACGCGTACCGTATTATGTTGGCTCTAAATTGATGGTGGAAAAAGCCATGTCTTTTTTGGGGTAATTATCCCCTTCCTTACCGAGCTTTGTATACCTTTGCAATCCGCATGGAAAAATCCTCGGCGCTTTCGCTAGCACAACAATCCCCCGAAGTAAGTTCAACGCTTCAACACTTGCGTAGCGGGGAAAAAGCGTTGTATTGGGAAGGATTGCAAGGTTCATCGATTGCGCTTTTCGCAACAGCGCTCAGTAAAATTAAAGAAGGAAAACACCTCTTTATCCTCGATGATAAAGAATCGGCCGCCTATTTCCTCAACGACTTACAGGCGTTGTACAACGACGAGAATAAAGTGCTTTTTTTTCCCGCTTCGATGAAGGTTCCCTATCAATTGGAAGCGACCGATAATGCCAATGTCGTTTATCGCGCTGAGGTGTTAGAGCGTATGAATTCGGATAAGTCGCTACTCGTAGTGACGTATCCTGAAGCCTTGTTTGAAAAAGTACCCACCCAAAAGAAATTGGTCAACCATACCATGAAACTCGAAGTGGGTAAGGAATATTCCATGGATTTTTTGAATGAACTTCTTTTGGAATACGGGTTTGAACGCGAGGATTTTGTTTACCAACCTGGACAGTTCGCCATTCGAGGAGGTATATTGGACGTTTTTTCCTTCTCTTCCGATCAGCCTTACCGCGTGGAATTCTTTGGTGACGAAGTAGAGTCGGTTAGAGGCTTTGATCCTTCAACGCAACTCTCCCAAACGAATTATGCCTTTTTCAACATCATTCCCAACGTGCAGTCCAGCCAACTGCTAGAAGAAGTCGCTGATTTATTTTCGTACCTGGGTCCTGAAGCCCTTTGTTGGATTCATCATCAAGACGTTGTGGAGGATACCCTTCAGAAAATGTTTGAAAAGGCGGATAAGTTATACCAAGAATCCAAATCCCCAATTGCCTTAACCCCGCCTCAAGCCCTTTTCCTCGATAAGGATCAACTGCAACAGGCTTTAAACCTAAGACCCAAGATTCTTTGGGGCCAAGGGTCGAAATCGTATTCGGCATCAACCATTCCTTTTCAGTGCATTCCTCAACCTTCGTTCAATAAGAATTTTGATTTGTTGCGTTCAGATCTCGAAAATTACCGCTCCTTGGGATACGATTTACATTTCTTTTCGAATCAACCACGACAGCTCGAACGCCTGGAACAAATTTTCGAGGATACCGGTGAGCCCATTTTTTTAATCCGAAATCATTTCGCCTTGCACGAAGGGTTTATTCTGCCCTCCTTGAATCTGCTTTGTTACACCGACCATCAGGTTTTTGAACGATATCACCGTTTTCAATTGAAAGAAGGGTTCCGGCAAGCGAGCCAAGCGTTGACCCTTAAAGAGTTGTACAACCTGCAAAAAGGAGATTACGTTACCCATATCGACCACGGGGTGGGCATGTTTTCGGGGTTGGAAACCATTGATGTAAACGGAAAACCTCAAGAGGCCGTTCGTTTGGTCTACAAAGACGGCGACGTACTTTACGTAGGGATTCATGCTTTGCATCGGATTTCAAAGTTCACAGGCAAGGAAGGGTCCATCCCCAAGGTGAATAAACTTGGAACCCAAGCATGGGCTACGCTTAAGAATAAAACCAAGAAAAAAATTAAAGAACTGGCCTACGACCTTATACAGTTGTACGCCAAGCGAAAAGCGCAACCCGGATTTGCTTTTTCGCCCGATTCCTACTTGCAAAATGAATTGGAAGCCTCTTTCATGTACGAGGACACCCAAGACCAATTTAAAGCTACCCAGGAGGTAAAAAAAGACATGGAATCTTCGTTGCCCATGGATCGATTGGTATGCGGTGATGTGGGTTTTGGAAAAACGGAGGTTGCTATTCGCGCAGCGTTTAAAGCGGTTTGCGATGGCAAACAGGTCGCCGTTTTGGTGCCCACCACCATCCTTTCCATGCAACACTACCGTACCTTTAAAGAGCGCTTGAAAGAATTTCCCTGCACGGTGGATTATATCAATCGGTTCAAATCGGCCAAGGAAACCTCCGATACCCTTGAAAGGCTAAAAGCTGGAAAAATTGATATCCTCATAGGTACCCACGCCGTGGTTGGAGGAAAAGTAAAGTTCAAGGATTTAGGCTTAATGATCGTTGACGAAGAACAGAAATTTGGCGTGGCTGTCAAAGACAAACTTAAAACCCTTCGAGCTACCGTCGATACGCTAACGTTAACCGCGACACCAATTCCAAGGACCTTGCAGTTTTCCTTGATGGGAGCAAGGGATTTGAGCATTATCAATACCCCTCCACCTAACCGACAACCCGTATTGACAGAAATCATCTCCTTTGAAGAAGAAATCATCCGTGATGCTATTTCTTACGAGGTAAGCCGTGGTGGTCAGGTGTTTTTTGTCAACAACCGCATCTCTAATTTAACCGAGATATCTGGGCTGTTGCAGCGCCTATGCCCTGGGCTCAGAGTCGGCATCGGCCACGGTCAAATGGACGGCGAAAAGTTGGAAAAAGTGATGATGGATTTCATGGAGGGTAATTACGATGTCTTGCTCGCAACGACCATTATTGAATCAGGCATTGATATTTCCAATGCCAACACCATCATCATCAACGAAGCGCATTCCTTTGGTCTAAGTGATTTGCACCAGCTGCGAGGCAGGGTGGGAAGAAGCAATAAAAAAGGCTTTTGCTACCTCATTGCGCCGCGCTTCAGCGTTTTGAATTCCGAGGCACGTAAACGCCTCGAGGCCCTGGTGCAGTTTTCGGACCTGGGAAGCGGATTCAACATCGCCATGAAAGACCTCGATATTCGTGGAGCAGGGAACATGCTGGGAGGGGAACAAAGCGGCTTCATCTCCGAAATTGGTTTTGAGATGTACCAAAAAATCCTCAATGAAGCCCTGCAAGAATTGAGAGAATCGGAATTCAAAGAGCTGTTTGATGAACGCACCACCGATAGTTTTCAAGCTTATGTGAACGAATGCGTTTTTGAGTCTGACTTCGAGGTGCGCTTGCCCGATACCTACGTGAATAACGTGGCCGAGCGCTTGAGCCTCTACCAAGCCATGGACAACCTAAAAACCGAAGAAGAATTAGAACTTTTTCGAAAAGAGCTCATCGACCGTTTTGGTCCCTTGCCCAAGGCGGGTAAGGAGCTGTTGTTTTCCTTTCAATTGAGGTGGTTGGCGCAACAATTGGGCATGGAACGCGTGGTGGTCAAGTCAGGTAAATTGGTGGGGTCTTTCATTGCCAATCCCCAATCTCCGTTCTATGAAACTGAACGATTCACGGAAATCCTTCACCGCATTAACGCTCTTGGCAACGGATACCGCCTGGTGCAAAAAGACGATCGACTGCGCCTGCACATGGAACCCATCGCCCATATAAAAGATGCATACGAGAAACTTGCGATGTTGAAAGGAGATGCTTGAGCTGTTTCTTTCCTTAAATTTAACCTAGAAAACAAAACCAAATGCAAACATATCAGAACTACATTCTCGGACAATGGGTGAGCGGTGAAGGGGTAGAAACCGAACAATTTCACGCCATTACCGGGGAAAAAATTGGCGAAGTTTCCAGCGCAGGCATTGATTTTTCCGAGGTCTTCCATTATGGACGGACGATCGGTGGGAATCCCCTGCGAAAAATGACCTTTCAAGAGCGAGGACGCATGCTCAAAGCCCTTGCGATGCATCTGCTCGAGCGCAAAGAACACTATTATGCCGTAAGTGCCATGACAGGTGCCACCCGCATCGATTCTTGGATTGACATCGAAGGAGGCATTGGTAACCTCTTCGCCAACGCTTCGCTGCGCCGTCAGTTTCCGGATTTACCTTATTATGTCGACGGAGTTGCCGCCCCACTTTCAAAAAACGGAACCTTTATTGGGCATCACATCATGCTTCCAAAACAAGGCGTGGCAGTACACATCAACGCATTTAATTTTCCCATCTGGGGAATGCTGGAGAAAATCGCGGTTAATTTAATGGCCGGTGTACCCGCCGTGGTAAAACCCTCCGAATACACCAGCTTCTTAACCGAAGTGGTGGTCCGCGACATCGTTGCCTCCAACATTCTTCCCGAAGGGTCCTTGCAATTAATCGTCGGTTTAGGTAGGGGTATCCTAGACCACGTGCAAACAGAAGACGTGGTAACCTTTACGGGCTCCGCCAAAACAGGTAAAATCCTCAAAGGCCTTCCGCAAATTGCCGATCGCAGCGTTGCCTTCAATTTGGAGGCGGACTCTCTCAATGCGTGCATTCTCGGCGAGAAAGCGGTTCCCGGAACGGCGGAATTTGACCTGTTCATCAAAGAGGTAAGCAAGGAAATTACCGTTAAGGCAGGACAAAAATGTACGGCGGTGCGCAGGATTTTAGTGCCTGATTCCCTCATCGATGAGGTGCAATTGGCCCTCACAAAACGCTTGGCTTCGACGACCGTCGGTGATCCTTCCGTGGAAGGGGTGCGTATGGGAGCTTTGGCTACAAAATTACAGGTGGAAAGGGTACGGGAAAACGCACAAATTTTAGCAAAATCCCAGTCGATCGTATTCGGTTCCCTTGACGAGGTTTCGGTTCAAGGAGCCGATGCCCAACGTGGCGCATTCTTTTCGCCCGTTTTGTTCCGCAACGATCAACCCTTCGTGCAAACCGAGGTCCACGACGTGGAGTGTTTTGGACCGGTTTCAACCCTCATGCCCTATCGAACCATGGATGAAGCGATTACCTTGGCGCGCATGGGCAAGGGCTCGTTGGTATCGTCCATTGTAACCCCCGACGATTCAGAAGCCTTGGATTATGTGTTGGGCGCTGGTAGCATGCACGGACGGGTTTTGGTCCTCAACGAACGCTGTGCTAAGGAGAGCACGGGCCATGGTTCGCCCATGCCTTTGCTTACCCACGGAGGCCCTGGACGAGCGGGTGGTGGTGAAGAAATGGGAGGTAAGCGAGGTGTTCTGCACTACATGCAGCGTACCGCCATTCAAGGGCATCCTTCCACCATTACCAGAATCACCCAACAGTTTCAAGTGGGGGCCGATATGCCCGAAGCGAACCCGCATGTGTTTAGAAAACACTTCGAGGAGTTGATTATCGGGGAAACGGTGTTCACCCATAAACATACGGTCACCGATGCCGATATTGTGAATTTCGCCAACGTTTCCGGCGACAATTTTTATGCGCACATGGACGCCACCTCCTTGGAAGGAACCATTTTCGAACGCCGCGTGGCGCACGGGTATTTTGTCTTATCCAAAGCCGCAGGACTTTTCGTGGACCCTAAAAAAGGGCCGGTGTTGCTAAACTATGGCTTGGAGGAGGCGCGGTTTACCAAACCGGTTTATCCTGGAGCAACGCTAGGAGTGCGATTTACGGTGAAAGAAAAGATCGATCAAGAAAAACGCAGCGAGGACGACATCGCAAAGGGAATTGTCAAATTCTTGGTGGACGTGTACGATGAAACCGGGGAAACGGTCGCATTGGCCACAATATTAACCATGGTGAGGAAGTTGGAAAACTTCTCTATTCGACTAGGGTAACCGTTGACAGAAGTTCTGTTAATACTCCCCTTGAATTTTTAATGAACAATTTTATACCAACAATGTCACCTATTTTATAGTTTTTCAATGCTTGACTCGGAATGATATTCCCTTCTCCTTTAATTCCTCCACATTCGTAAGACAAAACTTCGAACCATTCCCCAACGATGTCCACGCCATTCGGAAATCCGACGTATAACATTCCTCCGTTTTTAGATAACGTATATGTTAGTAGAGTAGGACTAGGGAATACTTTTACAGGGTAAATCAAGGTGTCAGATTCGGAAAGATTCCCATTTTTATATTTCGAAGCAACGAGCTGAACGGACCTTCCAAATTTTGGCCGTATTGTATACTTTCTATAATTTTCTCCCCCGATAAATTTAATCTCTGCATCGTGCCCTTTGATGGTTGTCGAATCAAAGGAACAATCATTGATAATTTCAATTAAATTATCATACTGATTATAAAAGAACAATGTTCTATCTGGTTGGGTCAGTATTGTTTGGCTGTAAAGATTGAAAAACGAAACAAGACAAAACACCAAAGCTAAACTTGCTAAAACTCGCATGTTGTTTATTTTTTTTGAATAAAGATAGAAGTATTTCGTTAGAAATTCCAAAACTCCCAACTCTTGAGCGCTTGTGCATGGAGCATGGGAAGGCCATTGATCACCGCAGCACCCTGCCTCCGTGCCTGTTGCAGCAAGCAAGTTTCTTCGGGGTTGTAAATTAAATCCACGATCAAGTGGCGCTCAGCCACTCCTTTGAGGTCGTTAAGCGGGCAAGCGTCTGAGAGCGGGTACATACCCACCGGAGTGCAATTAACGATGAGTTTACACGCCGACAGCATCGCCTCATTGACAGATTCGTAGGAAAACACATTGGTGCCAACTCCGTTCCTGCTTACATAATTAACCTCAATTCCCAGGGTTTTTAAAACGTGGGCGACAGCCTTTGAACTCCCTCCCGTACCTAAAATAAGCGCGCGTTCGTGTTCGAAGGTTAAAAATGGTTTGATGGACTGCTGAAATCCGTAGGCATCGGTGTTATGTCCTAGGGTCTTGCCTTCTCTGAACGCTAGGGTATTCACGGCGCCAATGGCTTGTGCTTCAGGAGTAAGTTCATCCAAAAAGGGCAGGATACTTTCTTTATAGGGAACCGTAACGTTGAGCCCTTGGAAGCTTCCATCCAAAAAAGGCAATGCGTCTTCAATCGAGGCTAATTCTATGAGTTGATATGCTGCTTCAATGCAGTTTGATTGAAAATAATCCTTGAAAAAGGCGGGCGAAAAACTGTGTTGAAGGGATTTGCCTAAGAGTCCGTATTTTTTCATGGCACTAAAAATTCTGGGCGGTATTCGAAATGCATGGTGTCGTAGTGTTTCCAACGCCCTCCCCAAATAAATCCGTGTTTTTCAAAGATCTCAACAATACCCATGGGAATTCGGTTTTTGTAGTCAAGGGGAGCGTCCTCATTTTTACAGCCACAATCCCATTGCCAATAATTGGAATACGCCGTATTAATGTCGATGGTTATACCAAAAGCATGGGCACTTAAGCGTTGGGTGCCACTAATAAGCCTCCAATTGAAGGTGCCACCAATGTTCGTTAAATAGGCCTTCCATTCAGGGTGTTGGTCCAATTCCTTAGAAACTTTTTCTAAGGCCATATTAGCCCCATTGATGGTTGAAAATTGGATTTTTTGATGCACTAAGGTGGGGCACCATATGACGGTGGTAAGATTCGCTTGAACGTCCTTGGCCGTCCTGCCATACATTTCTTTAAAAAAAGCGTCGTTACGGATCCTTCCCGCATCAGTGTTGTATCGGCTTTCTCCGCGATTGTACGTGTAATGAAGCTGGTCTTCGATGTCGGGATTGTCCAGTAATTCTTGCGCTGATTTCGCTTTATGGTCGTCATAGGGGAGGGTTTTCCCTGATTGAAAAACCATTTGATTTTCTTTGATCTCTTTTACAGTACTTTGATAAGCAACGGTAAATGGCCCGTTAATGCACTGAAATAGACAAAAAAGCAAGTAGGAGGAAATCAACATCAATTGGAACAGTTTTGCTGCATCGACCTTGCGTTTTCGGAGAAAATGCTTTGGTTAATTTCTGGATACGTGCTTATCAGGCAAACATACCACACATCGGTGGAGAAGGCGCCGTTGGCTTTGAGCAACCAAGTGCCATTTACCTTTTTAAACAAGGCTTCCACGTGGCAACAGTCCCATGCATCGTCCGGAAAAACAAGTGCTTTGCCATCTTTCCGCTGCACGGTCCCTTCCATCCAAGCATAGTTTCCAAAGACCTTAAAATGATCTACCACAAATACTACGTCTTGTTCAAGTTGATTTTTGATGTCGTTCCGTAGCAAATCCAACATCTGTGTTCGCTCTTTGGCATTGGTTTCGTTTTTTTTCTTGAAGTCTTTCAACGATTGTGCTTGGCTCAAAAAGTGAATAAGAATCAGCGAGATGCTCAATAATGTTGTTTTCATGAACGGTATAGAATTATGCTCAAATGTAGAGAAATCCCTTCGTTAGATTGCTTAGCTTTCGTATTTTTACGAAAAAAAACATGAAACCAATCTACGTTTTAATCGCTGCATTTTCGCTGTGCTTTCCTTCGCTGCATGCTCAAAGTAAGAAGACCATTTCCCTGCCTTGGAAAAAGATTTCAGAAGCAAGTGTACCAAGTATTCAAGCACCTCGAATTCACGCCAATAACCCAGGATATTTTTCGCTTAACACGGAACATTTAATCGATGCTTTTCAAGGAATCGCTTACCGTGAAGGAGAACTAAATGGTTTCGTTGCTGAAGTTCAATTCCCTTATCCGGATGGAAGTTTTCATACGTTCTCGGTGAAAAGGAATCAAACCATGCACCCGGAATACAATGCGAAGTTTCCCGAAATTATGACCTTCGACGCTTACCCCACTGACGGCTCAGGTGCCTATGGAAAATGGGATATCACACCGTCTGGTCTTCATGCCATGATTTTTATCCCAGGACAAAGTACGGTGTTCATCGATCCCTTATTTGACGGGGACGCAACGCATTATATTGTGTACCGTAAAAAGGATTTTATGACGGATAAGCAGGTACTTTGCGACGTGCAAGAGTCCCTTGAAACGAAACCGGAATCGACGGTTAAAACCATGTTCGGTACCTGCGAATTACGCACCTATCGATTGGCGGTGTCTGCTACAGCGGAATATACAACATTTCATGGTGGCACCGTGGCGCAAGCCGCTGCAGCCCAAGTTGTAACGATGAACCGTGTTAACGGGGTGTATGAAAAGGATATTGCCATTACCATGGTGATCATTCCAAACAACAACTCCTTAATCTACACCAATGCAGCTTCCGATCCTTTTGCGAACGGTACGCCTGGCACCATGATTAATCAAAACCAGTCCAATACGGATAATGTCATTGGGAGCGCTAATTACGACATTGGCCATGTATTTGGCACCAATAGCGGCGGTCTTGCAGGACTAGGGGTGGTTTGCACCGGAGGGCAAAAAGCGCGTGGTGTAACAGGAAGTGCCGCTCCAATTGGAGATCCCTTTGATATTGACTATGTTGCCCACGAAATGGGCCACCAATTTGGCGGAAATCACACCCAAAACAACAACTGCAACAGTGTGGCTGCTGCGCGAAGAGAGCCAGGAAGTGCGAGCACAATCATGGGTTATGCGGGCATTTGTGCTCCGAACGTACAAAACAACAGCGATGATTATTTCCACGGTTATAATCTTCAGGAAATCAGTAGCGAGATTTTAAGCAATGGGCACCAATGCGAGGTAATTACTGCGTTGAATAATACAGCACCTACGATTACTTCAACCAGCGGAAACATTGTTGTTCCCATATCTACTCCTTTTATTTTAACGGGTCACGCAACAGACCCCGAAGGCGATGTATTGACCTATTTATGGGAACAAATGGACAACGAAGCTTCCACCCAACCTCCGGTAGCAACCGCTGTTGGCGGTCCAAATTTCCGAAGCTTTGACCCGTCGTTGGATTCAAATCGCTACTTCCCCAAATTATCTACGTTAGCCTCCAACGGCCCTTACACTTGGGAGGTTTTACCTTCGGTCGCAAGGGTAATGGATTTTCGGCTTTCGGTTAGGGATAACCATGCGGTGGGCTCTTGCAACGATTACACGGATGTGACTGTAACAACTAATGCATCAGCGGGGCCTTTTGTCGTGACCTATCCAAGCGCAGCGGGCATTACCTGGCCCGGTGGAAGCAACCAAACGGTAACTTGGTCGGTGGCAAATACCGATGCGGCTCCAATTTCTTGCTCCAATGTTCGCATCCTTTTATCGGTTAATGGGGGGCAAAGTTATCCGTACGTCCTATCCTCTTCCACCGCCAATGATGGATCAGAAACCATTGTTTGTCCGAACCTTACCACCAATACCGCGCGTGTTATGGTGATGTCCTCCGCAGGAACGTTCTTTGATATTTCGAACAACAACTTCACCATTACGTGCAGCGGTCAAGATGTACCAACCTTCAACGGCATTTCTACCGTTTGCCAAAACGACTCGTCTTTTACCTTGCCTACCTCCTCAACGAACGGCATCAACGGAACGTGGAATCCGGCATTCAACATCAACAATCTGGGATCAAGCACCTACAATTTTGTTCCAGTGGCAACCGCCTGTGCCTCAACCACTCCGTTTCAGATAACGGTGCAGGCATCTGTTACCCCTGCATTCAATGCATGGTCGCCGGTCTGTCAATTCGCTCCCATCAATTTGCCCAACACCTCAAACAACGGAGTTACTGGGGCGTGGTCCCCTCAAGCGAGCAGCCAGTCTCCGGGAGTTACGAATTACACCTTCAATCCTTCTGTAGGGGTTTGTGCAACAACTGTTAGCCAATCGCTTCAGGTGCTGCCTGCTCCATCAAATACCGTTAGCGTCAACGGAATTACCTTGAGTTCACAACAAAACGGTGCAACCTATCAGTGGATTGATTGCGCTACCAATTTACCGGTTCCGGGAGCTACGAATCTAAGCTTTACGACCACTGAGCCCACAGGTAACTTTGCGGTAGTGGTTACTTTAGAAGGCTGCCAAGATACTTCGGATTGTTTCTTTGTAGACCAATCTGGATTGGATGAGGCAAACCTTGATTTTTCAGTTCAACCGAACCCCAGTACCCAAGATTTCCAGGCAACTTGGAAGGGACAAGTATTAACCTTGAGATTATTCGATGCTGCGGGTAAAACCGTTTGGGAACAAGGTGCCGAAGGAACGTTCCAAGCAACTATTCCTGCTACCACTTTGGCCTCAGGGGTTTACTACTTGAGTTTCGGACACCTTTCAGGTCAGCAAACCACCAAAATTCTGAAATACTAATGCGTGCTTTTTGGGTAGGCTTTGGATGGTTTATCGGGTTAACGGTTCATGCGCAAGCTACCTACTATTTGACCGGCCGTCCCTTTGGATTTGAACGCAACAATGCCATCAAAGAAGTTGGTTTTCGCTGGGGATTGAACATTTCCTATGCAGGTAACGACGTTGCAGAGACCCTCGGATTAACCGCCATTGCTGCAGCTAATGACAGCGTCAATCATGTGATGGAAAAATCGTATGGCGCTGAGTGGCTGGGAACGTTCTATGCACAAGTAGACCAAGAAGAGACCCTTCATCAGCGCATTCGTCAAGCATTGAATCCTACCAACGAAGGTGCTGGGTCGAACCGGTTTATCCTGATCCGAAAGTTAGATAAACAACGCTACGAAGCTTTTCAATTGGACGCTTCTTCTTCACATACGCGATGTATTGCACGTTACCTTGGTAAAGTCAAACGCAGGGTTCGTATGAAACAACAAGAAAGCGGGTGTGACCTACCTTATGATTTCCCACAAAACGGTATAATTAAGTAATTCTTTGGAAGCAAGGGTATTAAAATCAACCGGAAGTTGGTACATCATTGAGACCTCGGAGGGTGAAGTGCAGGGGGCTCGTCTGCGAGGACGGCTTCGACAGCTGGAAAAGAAATTAACGAATCCTATCGCAGCAGGGGATCGCGTGGTGGTGAGTACCGAAAAGGACGACGAGGGCAACTATGCCATTGAGGATATTGTACCCAGAGTTAATTATATTTCCCGAAAAGCCACTAATTTAAGCAAGGAGATGCAGTTATTGGCGGCGAACATTGACACTTTTTACCTGATAGTTACCTTACGCTTACCGGAAACCCACCCACTGTTCATTGATCGTTTTTTAGTGGCGGCGGAATCGTTTAGAATACCTTCGGTTTTGTTGTTTAATAAAACAGATTTGTACATGGACAAAGATCAAGAGCGTTTTGAAGAGTGGAAAATGCTGTATGAATCGCTCGGGTATCCATGTTTTGCAATTCAAGCTACTGAACCTAGTAGTTTGGCTTTTTTGCGCGACCATATGAAGGGAAAGCAGGTGATGTTAGGAGGCAACAGCGGCGTTGGTAAAAGTTCTTTGGTTAATGGGTTGGATCCAAATCTAAACCTAAGAACAGGGGAAATTTCCTCAGTACATCGTCAGGGAAAGCATACCACCACCTTTGCGGAAATGCACAAGTTGGAATTTGGTGCCTATGTGATTGATACTCCAGGTATTCGCTCTTTTGGATTAATTGATTTGGAAAAGGAGCATTTGTCCCACTATTTTCCAGAATATAGGACTAGAATGTCGGAATGCAAGTTCCACAATTGCATGCACTTAAAAGAACCAGGTTGTGCGGTAACTGCAGCGGTACATTCAGGAGCAATCCATCGGCAGCGCTATGATCACTATGTTTCCATGCTTGCGGAGAACGACGACGATCCATACCGAAGAAATAAGCACGCATGAGGGCATTGATACAACGGGTTAACGAGGCTTCTGTGACCGTGGATGGCGAGACAATCGCTTCTATTGGAAAGGGGTTGCTCGTATTTTTAGGGATTTCCAGCCATGATACCGAAGAGGATATTGAGTATTTGTCCAAAAAAATTGCAGGATTACGTATCTTTTCCGACGATGAAGGGAAAATGAATTTAAACGTTGCCGAGGTTCATGGATCCATCCTTTTGGTGAGCCAATTTACCCTGTACGCTTCCACCAAAAAGGGTAATCGTCCCAGTTTTATTGACGCAGCACCTCCTGAAATTGCGGTACCGTTATATGAAAAAGCGATTGTACAATTGGAGCAAACTGCCCAAGTCCCACTGAAAACGGGAAAATTCGGTGCAGACATGAAGATTGCGTTACAGAATGATGGTCCAGTAACGGTTTGGATGGATTCTAAAAATCGGTATTAATACCCGGACTCTTTTTCTTTGGTGTCGATGGTGTACATCAATCCAATATTGATACCAGCAGAAGCCGCACGGGTTTTCGCATAATTTGGATAAATCAATGAATTGTCCAAGGGTAATCCGTAGGCATCTACCCCACGGGCATCCTTGATACCATACTGTAATCGAAACCCAAAAACAAAGCCTAGGGGAACACTTTTTAGAATTTTGCGGTTGATACCAAAACCAATCAGTGCGGTGGAATAACTTTTGGCATAATCACCAGAAACGTCACTGCTCACCGGCAAAAGATTCTCACGGGTGTACAATGCTTTTCGAATGCGGTTGTATTGAGCTCCCATTTCGAAGTAGACTCCCCCTTTGTTTTGAAAACGTAAAAATAAAGGCAGCTGAAAGGTACTTAATGCCACCGTGGAAGCATAATCTTGGTTGGCATACACCCCGCTGTATTCCGCGTTATGTTTTCCAAAATTGGTTTCCATTCCGATACCGAAAAAACCCAACCTCATTCCTAATCCAAGTCCGTAGTGGCTTCCCCAACCCGGAGCGTAATCTTGTTCGGCACCGTCCTCGGAGATGTTCTGGTTAAACAACCACGTTGAATTGAATTGACCTTTTGCAGTTATATCCAAACCGATTTGGGCAGTGAATGAAATGGAAATAGCGCTAAATAAAAGGGTGAAAATGATGGATTTCATAAGCATTAGTTTTTACAAGTTTAAGAAAATCTGATTACTCCTTCGACTGTCGAAGGTAAAAAATATAGAACACCCCGTCTTTTTTGTCCAACAATTCCATTTCGGCCATGTAATAGGGGGTTTGTAATTTCTCTCCAGAAAAGTACATTTTTTTAAAATTCGCGTTGCTTACCAAGATGTTATAGCCGTCACCGCTGTTGATGTACGCTTTTTCAATAACCCATGTCACCCCATTAGGTACGGTTAAACTTCCTCCCCCGTAACAGGATTTCACCAGGGTGGTGTCTTGGGCAAACGCCAAGGAAGAACACATTAACAAAATGAACGCACAAAGTTTTTTCATGGAACAATATTGAATTCAATTGCAGAGTATCCTCTGGCGCAAAAACTGGAACTAGTACACGTACAAATGGTGGAACCTGCAGGAACCCAAATGGGCAATTGCGTCATTTGTTCACCGGACGAATGCACCCCAAAACTAATGGGAATATTGTTAATCGCTAGATACCTTCCGTAATAGAAATACCATGCGCTTGGTACCCCACACGAAGTAAAAAACGACTGATTAGCCCCGGAAGTGCTGGCCGCATATACGTCTTGATCGTTGGCAAATACGCTTTCAATTTTCCAAACCTTGCCGGCAGGAACGGTTTGAGGGGCGTCGGTATTGCTGATGATTTTAACCTGGTTGAATTGTAAGTTGCCCTGTGCTTTAAAAAAACATGTAACTATTATGAAGGCAAAAAGAAATAGAGTTCTCACGGGATAATATTAAATTCAATCACGCTAATATACGTTTTTGCGGTAACATTGGGCGGGGGACAGATGCAGGAATTTCCATAGGACCCTGCATTCGGAGTACAGGTTTTGGTTTCTCCCGCCAGGGTGCTTCCTGCGGGAAGCCATAAGGGAGAACCTGTATTTCCAGCACTTGCTTTTACACCATTGATGGTCATGGGATTCGTAGAAGGCACCTGGCACGTTTGTGTGGTATAACTGGTCCATAATTGGGATGAACCGTTGCAAGGAGCACAGCTTCCACTTCCACTGCTTGCTTGAAAATACGGAACGGCTTCGTATACGACATTCTCAATTTTCCATACTTTGCCTGCGGGAACGGTGGCAGTATTATTATCAATGAGCAAGACTTGATTGAACTGTAAATTTCCTTGGGCCAATCCTTGAACTCCGATAAAAAGAAGGGGTAAAAGTGCAAAATACTTCATGGTACTATAGTGAATTCGAGGATGTTGTAATTCGTGTTTTGTGACCAACCAGCCACGGTTGCACCAGCAGGCAACCATATTGCGCCGGAAGGCAATGAACCACTAGTGCCATTATGAAACCAATTTATTCCGTTGATTACCAATGACGAATAAAGACCATTTCCACTGCTTGAGTAGGATTGTGCTTGGTGTTCAATTTTCCAAACTTTCCCCGCAGGCACGGTTTGAACAGTGGTTCCGTTGAAAAGAAGAGCCTGACTGAATTGCAGGTTTTGAGCTTTTGTTGTTAAGCCAACAAAAATGAACAGTAGGGTTGTAATAGTTTTCATGGAACAACATTAAATTCAACAACGCTTGCGACGCCACTGGTTAAACCGCTTAAAAAAACCGATTGACCTCCATTAATCCAAAAAGGAAAGCTTTCAAAAACGGGCCCATAACCGGTGTGGGTGTTCTTCAGAAAAATGCTCTGTCCACCAACACTTATAGAGAAATAGGACGAATAAGAAGAAAGTCCCACGGTTTCCAACTTCCAAACTTTACTGGCAGGAACTGAAAAATTCGTGCCATTAGCGGAAAACGATAAATTTAAGACTTGACTGAATTGCAGATTTTGGGCGTTCGAAATAAAGCTAATCAAGGATACGGCTAACAACAGCCTTTTCTTCCATTTCATGGGGATAATTTTGTCTAAAAATAACGATTAATTTAAGGGTAATCCGTCAATTCGCATTTCGTTGTTAATTTTTAGGTTCTTTATGCAAAGATCTATCGTGTAAAAACTTAAGTATATTCGTACGAAATTTACCAACACAAATCCATATGAAATCATTCATTAGTCCTTTGTTTTTAACCCTTGTATCCTTCTTTTTCGGGGTAAGAACTTTTGCCCAGGCCCCAGAAGGCATTAACTATCAGGCAGTAATACGCACCACCTCTGGAAACTTGGTTACGAACTCCACCGTGGCCATACGAATTCAAATAAAACAAAATTCTGCTTCAGGCACCGTTGTTTATGCAGAGCGGCAATCCGTTGCCACCTCCAATTTTGGTCTAGTCAACATGGTCATTGGTCAAGGAACAGTATTGTCGGGAACCTTCGCTAATATTAACTGGTCCACCGGAAATTATTGGGTTAGCTTGGGGGTGGACTTTGCCAACGGCACCAACTACGTGG